>JAEUVS010000016.1 GCA_016786745.1 Chitinophagaceae bacterium
ACCGATGGAAACTTTTAGGGAATCTGTTATCTTAGCGAAACAGAAGTTAATAGGACAACCTGCGCCGGCAGCATAAAATATTAATCCAACCCTAAAAAACTAAAAATCCCTTATTGTCCGATCAAATACTAACTATTACACGTTAACGCTATCACAGGGATATAATGACGAATCTCACTTACATCATGCCTTGTTTTATCGCTCAGGCTGCTTCAGGCGAAAGCTCTATAATTTAGCATGTTATTTAATTGAAACAGGTGCCGCTTCGTATGTGCAACGAAGAACCTGTACCATTCGTAGCGTGTCATCGTGCCAATTGCAGGGAGTTCGAACCTGAGGCAGACAGCTGAAAGATCTACTTGCGGAATTTTTGATTTGTGTTTTTCAAGTATCGCTTGTAAACTTTTAATGAGCTCCTCTTTTTTGAATGGTCCGCCAGCCGGCTGCACAAAATCAGGCGATTTATATTTGGCGTTGAAATCCAAAAAAACATTTTCCATTTCACCTACTTTTTGGTCATACTGACGATCTGCCTTTTCAGTGAACCGATCGGGAATATCACCGGTTGCCTTAATGATATGATCGGCTACCTGCGCGGGTGTCCAACTGCCTGGAAACGGAACCATATTAATTTCTTCATCACTGAATTTATCAACTGCATCTATAAATTCATTGCCAACCTTTGTGATAAGATTTACCAGGTCTGTTTTTGTATTTTCCATGATATAAAGGTGCGTTGCAAAATCAAACTGCATGCGGGTTAATCGCGACAGATTTAGGGTCGAATTCGACCGTTTTGATAAAATATTAGTATAGTAACTTTAGGCATGCCCGAAGAGAACGATACCATATGGACGATCGGCCACTCCACACGTTCGCTGGAAGAATTGGTAGCTATGTTGCGCTCGTTTGAAATAAAAGTGTTGGTCGACGTACGACATTTCCCCGGTTCGAGAAAATATCCTCATTTCAATAAGGAATCTTTGGAAGTAACACTTCCTGAACACAACATTCAATATGTTCATTTAAAAAGTCTGGGGGGAAGAAGAAAAGTACATCCAAACTCAAGGAACACTGCGTGGAAGAATGATGCTTTCCGTGGTTACGCCGATTACATGGAAACGGATGCATTTGAAAAGGGAATAACAGAACTAGTCAATATAGCCTCCAGGCAACGAACCGCATACATGTGCAGCGAAGCCGTTTGGTGGCGGTGCCACCGCTCGATGATTTCCGATTATCTGAAAGTACGTGGTTGGAAAGTGATGCATATTATGGACGTTGGAAAAGCCCAGGAGCATCCTTATACTTCACCAGCAAGGGTCGTCAACGGTAAACTAACATACTCCGATCCCAGTCTCTTTTGAGTGGGCTGACTACTCCCGTTTGAAAAACGTTTAATTTACTTTCTCTGGTACAACAGGAACGAGCCCATGTTTTGTCATTACCGACCCCAGTTTTTTAAGATCAGGTGGACCGCCCGCATTTACTATTTCAGCCACTTCTCTAAAGAAAATGGGACCAAGCAAGGCAGGTGTAATTATTGAGAGCGCTTTGGCATCAACCTGTTTTAGATTGTCAAAACCATGTACAGCGCCACGCGGAATAAAACAGGTTTCACCAGCATGGATATCTATGGCTTTGCCGTTTACAGTGAACGTTAAAACCCCCGACAACCCATAGATGGTTTCATCAAAATTCTCGTGGTAGTGAGGTATTGGAACCCGGGCTCCAGCTGGTATCAAAAATTCGAAGATTGCAGACGAACCGTTTGTATCAGCAGCTTCCAATAGAAAGTCAATGGTTATCTGACCGGCTCTGATTGTTTCTTTTTTCATGCTGTTATTTTTGTAGCACGAAACTATATTTCAGAAGGAATAAAATTCTTGATCTCAGATAAGAAGTTTTTGTCCTGAAATTTTTCTCCTGATGCGACTTAAAGTTTCAGGGGTCATTGCTAAATAGGCTGCAATATGATAAAGGGGTATTCTTTGCAGGAGAACCGGCTCCTCTTTTATAAAGCGAAGATATTTCTCTTCAGGCGTTTCGACGGTTGCTTCTGCAAGCCTCTTTTTTAACATAAGGTTCGTGTCTTGCTGCGCTCTTATAAAACCCATGGTGAAAGACTGAATGTGGGTGACGGCATAGACCCAATTTTTTTGATTGATGAATTGAAGCGTACCGTTCTCTAGTGCCTGTACGTTTAAATCTGTTGGCTTATTATCGAGGAAGCTTACGAGTTCGCTGCACCAGCCGTTTTCCAGTTTAAAATAAATCGTGCGTTCTTCTCCGTTGTTATTTATATAGTATTGCCTCAAACAACCTTTTTCAACAAAATAGACGTATCTAACTATATCACCGGAGCGATAAAGGTGTTGGTTCTTTTTTACCTGCACGGTTTCAAATAATTGAATAACCTTTGAAAGTTCTTTGCCAGGTAATTTATAGACCTCTTTAAGTTGAGTTACAAGGGGAATCATGTCCATATTGAGCGCATATAGCTGACTAACCCAAGTTAAGTTATTGGTTATAATTCTTAAATATTTTCCAACGCCGCATATCCTTTAGCCAATTACGCACTCTTCGAACTATTCGAATATAAGTTATAACTTAATGGCAAACATATCATCGACTACTCCTCTCTTTTAATTATGAAACAATTATTTTTTCTCCTCTTTTCATTTACACTTTGCAAAGCCCAGGAAAGGCCTTCATTATTCTTCAGGGAAGACTGGAAAGAAATACCTGCGGCTACTCCAGTTACACAGGAACATGTTGTAAATAAAGAACTCCTGCTTGCCCTGTATGGACCCGGGCGCGATAGTATAAAGAAAAGTCACCATGATGTTCCTGCGGATGATCCCTACTACATATGGTCGGGAACGTGTACAGGGAATTGGGCAGTTACATTAAAAAAACAAAAATCATATGTTGATTTAACCGGGTACGCAAAAATAACATGGCGATCAAAACAAGCCGGGCTTAAATGTCTCCGTGTGGTACTTAAGCTTGCCGATGGCAAATGGTTAGTGAGCGACCAATGCGATGATCGTTCACAGGATTGGCGGGTCCATGAATTTAATATTATGGACATTAATTGGTATGAACTTAATATCAATACTGTCGTTGAAGGGAACCCGGTAAATAATGTAAATCTTAGCCGCGTGGATGAAATTGGGTTTACTGATTTGACGCCTGGCGGAGGCAGCAACGCCTGCTCAAGGTTGGATTGGATCGAAGTTTACGGAAAATCAATAGATCGATAGGCCGGGTAAAAGCGCTGGCTGACCGCGAAGGTTCAGTCCTTTCCTGAACGATATTGCTATCATCAGCATGAAAGCGGGTGCCGTAATGGCCCACGGATATCCAAGAATAAGTAGCCTTTCCGAATAGGTCGGATAAAAATAAACAATGGCTATTAGCGGAGTAACAGCCGAATTACCAATCAACGCAACCCTTACCCATTTTTGGATTCCATGCTTCTCAAATATCGGGATAGCCACTAAACCGGACAGGCCCATAAAAATATATCCTAGCGCGTCAAAATTCCAGAATAACGAGTGGGGCGTCTGTTCAAGAATGGCGACCTCTCCCAGTCTGCTTTTGATCTTCATCGGCACCACCGTTGCTAATTGAACAACGTAGTTCGAGGTTACAAACACCGCATATAGAATAGAGAACACAAGCGCCGCATGGCTCCAGAATTTTTTATCGTCCGCTGTTACATAATGAAGTGCGAGCATTTCAAAGAGAAAGGGTATAACAATACAAAGGGACGTTCCGTATATAAATATTTCATCTAAAGGAAAACTCAGAATGCCCCAAACCTGCAGCAGTTGGACTACCACATACGCTATCGTAAACGTGAAAGCTAAAAGCCCGGACCAAAATCCGATTTTTAGAACAGTATTCCGCATAATTCAAGAAAAGATCAAAGAAACATTTTCAAATCGCAGAGAAAACAGATGTTACTCAATAAACGCCTTGATAAAAGTCATCATTAAGCGAACAAACAGAAATCCGATTCCAATTTCTTTCGAAACTGCCGTTCTGGCTGCATCTTCGCGCGGCACAAGGTTTGTAAAGTATCCGTTATGGTTACCTTCAATGAATTAATTCATTCCGGCCGCCTGGTACTCGTTGATTTTTTCGCAACGTGGTGCGGACCCTGTAAAATGATGCCACCGATACTTAAAGAACTTAAAAACTCGGTCGGTGACAAGGCCACTATTATAAAAATTGATGTAGACAAAAATCCCGAAGTCGCCCGGCAGTTTCAAATTCAGGGTGTTCCGACGCTGATTCTTTTTAGGAATGGCAAGGTATTGTGGCGCCAGTCAGGTGTTGTACCAGCCGCCAACCTGAAACAAGTGATCGAACAACATGCATAGCGATAAACGTCTACTTTTTAAACTCCTGTTGATCGATACCTGCGCTTGCGTTACTTTGCACATCGTTGCTGGTTTTCCCTCCGGTTTCGACAGTGGCGCCTGACCGGATTTCAGTATGCCTAACCTGGCCGCCAAAATGAGCAGTTACAGTCATCAAACTCGCTGAAGTTAAACTTAACAAAAGCACCAGAGGTTTCAATAGCCGACTTATCCGGATGCTGTTGTAAAACACCAGTGCTGCAACCGAAAATATTCCTGCGACGCCCACAACGCTAAAAGCCAGCTTTGCAAATTCCTCATGCGATTCAATTATAGACTCTGACACACCCGGCAAATGTTCAACAGCTTCTTCAGCGCCTTCACCAGTAAGAAATACAGGGATAGAAAAAAGACCTGCGAAGATCAAAAAGTAAAATGCTGTTTTATTGAGCGTGTCATTTCTTTTAAACATGGCCAGGGCCAGCACGATCAGTCCGACAATGGAAAGCACCACCGGAACATGTGTTAAAGCAAGATGGATTTGTGAGTAGTTCATATTACCTGGTTTTTGTAATCCTCAAATTACCTGGTCAGAGCGTTTCGAGGAATGACGAACGTCAACCAAATAGCTGATTTTACATTACATAAACTGTTTTACCGCTTCACTGAGGTTATAGACAGTAGCATTTCCGTTCAATATCGATTTAATGATTGAACTGCCTGCCGCGCTGCGGTAACCACTGGCGCAGTGCACTACGATCGGCTTGCCTATCGGGATCTCGCGTACTCTTTCACGCAACTCTGTAAGCGGAATGTTAATACTCGCACTAAAAACTTTTTTGTGTTTGGCTTCAGTCTCACCACGCACATCCACAATAGTGTAGTTATTTTGAGAGTTCTTAAATTCGGTTACATTCAGACTTTCTTCCGTTAAAGTAGTTACGATCGGCACCAATACCGCTTCAATCTGCATCTCATAGCCTATTGCCGCAGTTCTTTGAATCAACCTCTGAACCTGCTCCCTGCTTTCGCCTGCCAGGTAAAATTTTTCGCCCGGCTTGATGATTGTGCCCAACCAGGTTTCAAATGATCCATCTTCCATGAGATTTATTGAATGGGCCAGATGGCCGGCCGCGTAGATATTTTGCTTTCGCCCATCAATAATCCAAACCATTGGATCAAGGCTTTCAGTGGTCGCGTCAATCACAACGCCCTTCATCTCTATGGCCGATATACTTTTGCCAAGAGCCGGAGCGCCTTTTCTGTTCAACTCCACATCGTATGGAAAATATTGAGGAATGAAAGGCTGGTCTTTCAGAAGATTCTCAACAAACTCACTTTCCGAAGCCTGTTGCAGGCTCCAGTTAGTCAACTTTTCATTGAAAATCGAACTGCTTGCATTATGACTCAGGTTCTTTCCACAAAGTGATCCGGCGCCATGGCCTGGATAAACGATCACATCATCGCGCAGTTTCATCAATTTATTCCTTAGCGAATAATAAAGCTGCTTTGCAAGATCCTCTCTTTTTGATTGGATGTTACCAGCACTTTCCCGAAGGTCGGGCCTGCCACAGTCTCCAATGAAAAGCGTATCCCCCGTAAACACGGCTCGTTGCGTTCCATCATATTCCAACAAGATGCTGATGCTGTCGGGAGAATGCCCGGGCGTGTGAAGCGAAGTGAGTTTAATCTTGCCCATTTCAATAGTCGCCCCATCATCGAACGGTATGTGAGGATATGAAGCGCCGAGCAAACTATGAACGTAGATCGGTGATCCGGTTAAGTGCTGCAGTTCCAAATGACTGCTAACAAAATCAGCGTGAGGATGTGTTTCAATTATGCCAATAATTTTCGCGCCGTACTCCCCGGCCCAATCAAGATATGGTTTGGGATTGCGAGAAGGATCTATAAGAATTATTTTCTTTTGGTCATCACTCAAAATACCGTAGCTGAATTGCGCCAGGTTTTTGTCTTGCCATTGCTTTATTTGCATTTTGATTGTTTTTAATTGTTAATGAGGTAGTTTTTCCCGGAAATATCCATATACCCAGGTGCCCGAGACAGCGCTTAGCAGCACAACCCCGACAACGATGGCACCAGTTCCAATTTGTACGAAGAGCGGGCCGGGGCATGCTCCGGTCATAGCCCACCCTGATCCGAACACGATGCCCCCTATTACCTGTCCTTTGCTGAATTTTTTTGGTTGAAAGCTGATCGCCTCACCATGAATCGTTTTTATTTTAAATTTTTTTATGAGCCAAACCGATGTTATTCCAACTAACACCGCCGTTCCTATTACACCATACATATGGAAGCTCTGCAAACGAAACATTTCCTGGACACGGAACCAGGAGATTATCTCTCCTTTAACAAAGACGGCACCCAAAATCAATCCTACTAATAAGTATTTCAAATTATACCACCACGGGTGGCTAATTGTTTTCATGCTTTATAATGTTTTATAATCTTTTTATAATCTTATTATAATCTTAAGATAACGGGTAAAATAAAGTTGGTCATAAAATATCCACCCAACATAAAACTAGTGGTTGCAACCAACGAGGGCCATTGCAAATTGCTTAATCCCATTATTGAATGTCCGCTGGTGCAACCGCCCGCATACCGTGATCCAAAACCAACAAGAAATCCTCCACCAACCAGGATAAGAAATCCCCTGAGAGAGAACAGGCTTTGCCAACTAAAAATTTCGGACGGCACGAGCTTTCCAAAATCATTTATTCCCAATGGCTTTAAATCGGCCACCAAATCAGGCGCGATGTCCATACCGCTGTTTGGTAAAAACCACGTCGTTAATACGCCTCCTGCCAATAATCCAGCAGCAAAAAACAGGTTCCACGTCTCCTTTTTCCAGTCGTATTTAAAAAAGCTAATCTTTCCGGGAATACATGCAGCGCAGGCATGGCGAAAATTTGCCGATACGCCGAAGTGTTTGTTTCCTAATATCAGCAATACCGGTACAACCAAACCTATAATCGCACCGGCAACGTACCAGGGTAAGGGTTGTTGCATCATCTCCTTCATCATAAAAATTTATTTTCAATTTCATCCATACTTCCACCGTTGATAGCATTTTCAATGCCGTTCTGTTTCAACAGTCTCACTGCGATTTCGCTCCTGTTTCCAGTTCTGCAATAAACAACTATCGGCAGGGACATTCTTCTGAACTCCGGTAATCGCTGGCACACCTGGTCTAATGGGATATTAATTGCATCCTTTACGTGTGCCTGCAGGTACTCGTCATTGGTTCTAACGTCCACTATTGTTGGTATGGCCGACTTTTGAGTCATCAGAATTGCGATGCTATTTCATGGAAAAGAATATAGGAACCTAAAACCAGCACAAACCAACCAAATCCCTTTTTTAAATTTTCGCCACGTATCTTTTGCCCCAGTCGCCGGCCAATAAATACACCGCCAATAGCAATTATGGCAACAGGAACCAGTAGCGACCAGTTAACCTCATAATGTCCGAAATCGGCGATAAACCCCGCAAGGCTGTTTATTGCAATAATCAACAAAGAGGTGCCGATCGCTTTTTTCATTGGTACATGCATCATTATTACCAATGCGGGAATTAAAAGAAAGCCTCCACCGGCGCCTAAAAAGCCAGTAATCAACCCAATCGCAAACCCGTAAGCTAACAGTGTCCCTATGCTCTTTTCTTTTTGAGGGTTCGCTTTAACTTCAATCCCATGCCTTATCATATATACAGACGAAACAATCATCAATAAGGCGAAAAGTGTCATCGTAACAGTCGAAAATGACACCTCAAAGCCATCGACTGTTATTAATCCGGGAATCTCTGGAATAACATATCTTCTGATACTAAGAACCGTTGCAATTGCGGTAAGCCCTACCAGTGATGCAATTTTTAAGTCGATCCACTGTTTGCTGTAATTACCCACTGAGCCAACAAGACTTGTTGACCCCACAACGAAAAGCGAATAGGATGTGGCTACGATTGGCGGAACGCGAAATAAATAAACAAAAAGGGGTACGGTTAAAATAGAGCCGCCACCGCCAATGAGGCCAAGAGAAATTCCAATAAACAACGCAGCTATATAACCCATGACTTCCATTGTTGCACCGCAAATGTGCAATCATCTCAAAACAAGGAAGGTGATTTTAGTCACACAGCTGAATGATTATCTTTTGATTAACTCAATGGAGTTACGATGAATGATCAACCAGTTCTTTGCCTCCATTTTTTTCAAAAGGCGGCTTACAACTTCGCGTGAAGAGTTAAGATCGTTTGCAATTTCCTGGTGAGTGATTTTAAGGTTGGGACCCAATTTAGCAGCTTGTTTGATAAGATAGTTTTCGAGTCGCTGGTCAAGTTTGCGGAAGGCTATTGCGTCAATTGTTTTTAGCAGTTCTTCGAACCGGTCACGATATGACGCGATCACAAACTGGTACCATGATTTATATTCAGCCATCCATTTTTCCATGTACTCGAATGGAATGGTGATTATTGTTGCGTCGGTTACAGCTTTTGCCAACACTTCACTTGTCTCTTGCCTGACCGCGCAAACCATAGACAACGAACAGGCCTGGCCCGCGGACAGGTTATATATGAAAAACTCGTGTCCCTCTTCATCTTCTCTATATAGTTTTACAATACCATCAACTATTAGTATTGTATAGCGAATAGTTTGCCCGATCCGCAATAAAACATCGCCAGCTTTAACTTTTTTTATGGTTGCATGTTCAAGGATTTCATTATAAAGCTCCTCTTCCAGGTCCGGAAAAAGTCTTTTAAGATCAGGGATGTCCATGTTATGAGGTTACGTTGAGTGCAATAATACCGCTTCTTGTACAAAATTTTTTCCCTGGTGGCGTTATCAGCGCCGGCACCAACGGTTTTACTTAAAAGCAGTTGAACTTTTCAACGAAATGATACAACTGGTTTTGCATAAATTACAGCTGAAATGCAAAATCAAACTGAAAACTCATCTGAATTCGAGCTTACGCGCGACCATCTCGCGAACGAGCGCACTTTTCTGGCGTGGATAAGAACTTCTCTCGCTATCATCGGACTCGGATTTGTGGTCGTCAAATTCTCCCTGTTCGTACGCGAAATGGAAATCGTTGTTTCAAGCAAACAGGAAATACAGCATACGCCCGGCTATTCCCTTCCATTAGGATTGATCCTGATTGCTCTTGGAGCTTTTATTACTATTGTATCTTATGTGCGCTATCGTCGTATTCAGAAGAGGATATCAAAAAGGCAATTCAGTCATTCATCATCGTTGATAAAAGTAACGACTCTCCTCCTCGTAATATCGTGTATTCTACTGATCGTATATCTGTGGCTTACTACTTAACCCACGCCTTTATACACCAACTTGTAATAGTCCCTTGCCAGCCTGTCGCTGTCGAAATAAGGCATAATATCCGTCATGCTCGTTTTTATAATGGAGAGCCACCTGTCAGGATAATCATAGTACATCGGCAGCACTTCTTTCTCAAGAATTTCGTAAAGGTTATTGGCGTCTAACAGGTCCTGCTCATGGTCGGTGAGATGAGAATCAGCATGAGGAATAACAAATGAGTTAACCTTATCTTTTGCAAACTCGGGGAACCATCCGTCTGCAATGGATAAATTTATTGAGCCGTTCATTGCCGCGGTCATACCACTGGTACCAGACGCTTCATGACCGATTCGCGGGTTGTTCAACCAAACGTCTGAACCGTTTTTAAGCATTTTTGATTGCCGCATTTCATATCCGGCCAACACAGAACAATTGTTATATTTCTTACAAACGTTTACGATTTTATCAAAAATGCCGATCGACGCATAGTCTGCAGGATAGGGCTTTCCTGCCCAGATGATTTGAATTGGCCGGTTCGAATCCGACATCAGCGAATGAAATCTGTCCATATCGTGCAGTAACAAATCCGGACGTTTGTACCCGGTGAAGCGTTTAGCAAAAACGAGCGTCAGGATATTTTTATCTAATATTTCTCCATTTTGATCTGCCACCCATTCGAACAACTGCTCTTTACCAGCCAACTTATACCGCATTATATCTTCCGGGACTTCACTTTTAAGCGCCTCATACATATCCATATTAGCCCAGTAATTGAAGTTTTGCGCATTTGTTATGGAAATGATCGGACACACATCATGCTTTTTCCAGGCAGAGGAAAGAATTTCACTATGTTTCACCGACACGCCATTGGCGATTCCAGACAGTTTCATTACTCCGAGGGAAAGATTCAATTCATGCCCGGTTGTATTTGTCAAGGCCCTCACTTCGGTTACGGGCACATTGCAGAAGAAGCCCATGCGCTCAAGAAGCCACAATTCAAATTTCTGGTTCCCACCTTCCTCGATGGTATGGTTAGTAAAAACCAGTCGCTTTTTCACTTCATTCACATCCTTGTACTTATTATACAGGAAAAAACCCAGTGGTAATGCGTGGGATTCATTTAAATGATAAACTTCGGGGCTCCATTTAAGCTCCTCAAGCAACCGGCATCCACCAATGCCCAACAGTATGGCTGAAGCAATTTTAGTTTCCGGATTGGGATCATACAGCCTGTGACAGATGGTTTTAGCCAGGTAGTCGTTTTCAGGAAGATCTGTGGACAGCAAAAAAAGCGGCACGGTGTTGAATACATTACACGGCAGATAGTAAGCCGTTACCCAAACCGGCTGCCCCGATACCATGATGCTAAACTTGATACCTGTGGGTTTCAAAAATCCGTACACTTTTTCCTGGAACAACACATCCATTGTCTGGTCACTTCTTCGCACCTGGTCGTAATATCCATACTTCCACAAAATTCCGACAGCAACCATGTTTTGACGCAGCTGATATGCACTTCTAAGATGCGATCCGGCAAGAAATCCCAACCCACCCGCGTACAATTTCAATGGCTGATGTATCGCATACTCCATGCAGAAATAAGCCACCGGTTTGGAGTAATCAGGATCTATTGTGTAGGGATGTTCAACCTTCATTGATTCGGAAAACTAGTGATGTAATAACATTTGTTGTTCGGCTCTCCTGATGTTTTCAATACCTTTTAAGATTGAATCGGAATTGAACGATATACTATCAATGCCTTTTTCTACTAAAAATCCGGCAAATTCGGGATAGTCACTCGGAGCCTGTCCGCACAACCCTATTTTCACGCCCAGTGATTTCGCTTTATCAATCATCGTTGCGATCATTTCCTTACTCGATTTATTTCTTTCATCAAACAAATCCGCGATCAGGGAAGAATCGCGATCAATACCGAGCGTAAGCTGAGTAAGATCATTGGAGCCGATTGAAAAGCCATCAAATATTTCTGCAAATTCATCTGCCTGTAAAACATTGCTTGGAATTTCTGCCATCACGTAAATTTCCAGTTGATTGTCGACATTTCTGTCGAGCCCCGCTTCCTTCATTACTTCAACTACAAGCTTGCCCTCTTCCGGGGTGCGGCAAAATGGGATCATTACCTTTATATTAGTCAGACCCATCTCCTGCCTCGCTTTTAAAATTGCCCTGCATTCAAGCTCAAAACCTTCGCGGTATAAGGGATTATAATACCTGGATGCGCCACGAAAACCTATCATGGGATTTTCTTCTTTTGGCTCAAAATCGGCCCCACCTAAAAGGTTTACGTATTCATTTGTTTTGAAGTCGCTCATCCTGACAATTACATTTTTGGGATAAAATGCCGCCGCGATTATCGCAACACCTTCTGCGAGTTTGTCGACAAAGTAATTCCGTTTATCAGGATAACTTTGCGTGAGTCGCTCTATTTTATGTTTTATTTCAGGCGACTTAATCTTTTCGAAATTGACAAGGGCCATCGGGTGCACTTGCACGTGATGCATGATGATGAATTCAATTCTCAGAAGGCCCACGCCATCATTTGGATAAGATGCCAGTTTAAAAGCGGTGCCCGGATCAGACAGGATCAGCATGGCTTCTGTTGATTCCGGCATCTCGAAATGTTTGGTATTTATTTCCTCGCGCCTGTATGAAACACTGCCTTCGTAAATATTTCCGATTTCCCCCTGGCAGCAGGAAACGGTAATTGTGTCTCCATCGCGGATAGCCTGTGTGCCATTTCCGGTTCCAACAATTGCGGGCACGCCTAGTTCCCGGGCAACTATTGACGCGTGACTTGTGCGACCACCCTTATTTGTAACTATGGCGCCGCTTTTCTTCAATATTGGATCCCAGTCGGGGCTTGTTAACTCTGTAACAATAATTTCACCTGGTTGCAGCCCCGAAGCTTCTGCAGGTGAATGCAATATCCTTGCAATGCCGGAAGCTACTTTCGATCCGACTGCATGGCCGGATGCAATAACCTTACCTTGCGATTCCAGTATGTATTGTTCTATGCCAACAGAATTTTTTTGAGAATGAACGGTTTCGGGCCGGGCCTGAATGATGTAAATATCGTTTGTGTTTCCATCCTTCGCCCATTCAATATCCATGGGCCTGTTGTAATGTTCTTCAATTTTTACAGCCCATTGTGCAAGTTGGTTAATTTCAGAATCAGTAAGCACATATGCACTCCTTTTCGATTCGGGTGTGTCAATTGTGATGGTTGACGTAGCAGCGCCGGAATCGTTGTAAACCATTGTCATTTCCTTAGCTCCCATCTTCTTCTGAATTATGGCATTTTTACCCTGAACAAGAGTAGGCTTAAAAACCAGGTACTCATCCGGAGTAACCGTACCCTGTACAATGGTTTCTCCCAGGCCCCAAACACCTGAAATGTGCACTACGTTGCGAAAACCGGATTCCGGCTCCAATGTAAAGATGATGCCGGAAGAAGCCTTATCGGAGCGAACCATTTTTTGAATACCTACAGAGAGTGCGATCTTTGAATGCTCAAATCCATTATCCTCCCTGTACTTTATTGCACGGTCGGTGTACAACGACGCAAAACAATTTCTAACGGCTTCAAGTAAATCGCGGGACCCTGTAATATTCAGATACGAATCGTGCTGACCGGCAAAACTTGCATTAGGAAGATCCTCGGCGGTTGCACTGCTTCTCACGGCAACATCCGGCCCGTGCTCTTGCCGGAGCCTCTCGTATGCACTTATAAGTTCTTTATTCAATTCCGCCGGTAATGCTGAATCTTTGATCAGCCTCCTTGCTTCTTCGCTCAGCTCACTAAGGTTTGAAAATTCTTTTCGATCGAGCTGATTCATCAGGGCAGATAATTTTTCCCGAAGACCATTCGAGTCTAAGAATATCCAGAAAGCCGCAGAAGTTGTTGCAAATCCGGGAGGCACGTTGATGCCAACCGCCTTAAGGGAACATATCAATTCACCAAGTGATGCATTTTTACCTCCCACGAGCGCAATATCATTGATCCCGATTTCATCGAAACGTTTTATCAGGGCTGCCATAACAATTTATTTCTCTCAAAGTAAACGAACAGGCAAAACCCTCGTCATGACAAAGGTCATACAACGTCTTGATTGAAGTAACCAACTAAAACTTCGAATAAATATCGGGGTACAACCGAACGGTTCCCTCAATATCGAACCACGCAATATTATACAGGATGAGCACCGGTACCTTGTTTTTAACTGCCAGCATCTTAGGCTTCTTGCCAATGTACAACTTGCTTTCATCCAGTGTATCTACAGCTATCCGGTTCTCCTGCAAAAGAATCGCCGAGAGTTCCTGCGCCTTTTGAACACGAACGCAACCATGACTAAAGAACCGGTTCTGACTTTCGAATAATGCCTTCCACGGAGTATCGTGCAGATATACATTAAACGGGTCGAAAATATTAAGTTTGATAAGTCCCAAAGAGTTATCGCAACCTGTAGACTGACGAATGGTATATGGAAAATATTCGCGGCTCAGCGCCGACCAGTTGATTGAATTCGGATCAACAATCCGACCCTTGCCATCAACTACCTGGAAATTATTTCGTTCAAGATAAGTGACGTCTTTTTTTATCTCAGGCAGCAGCTCTTTTGTAGCGATGCTTTTTGGTACCATCCAGTATGGAAAGATGGTGATATCCGACAGTGTGCTTGCAAAAATCGGCGTTCGGGTGGTTCTTTTTCCCACTATCACTTTCGATTCCAGTATTGGTTTTTGATAGTTATATAACAGCAGTGATGCTGACGGAACGTTTACGACTATCGTAAACTCGTTTTGTTTTAACAGCCGATCCATCCATCTCACAGTTTTCAAAGCACGGTCTATACCCTTTTTCTTTTTACTCAACCGGGCATCGACCGAATCTTTCAGGTTAATGTATAAACTCACTAATTCACCATATGATAAAATATCATTTTTGTAATTGACGACATCGCTCAAAGCCGAAAAAACCGACGTATGCGACACTTCAACCCGCTTATACTGATCCTTCAATCCATTGAATGAGAATTCCGGAACTTCGCCATTCAACACGTCATTTGCATATTTAATAACGGCCTTCATTATCCTTTCCATTGCGAATTGTGTATCCGCCAGTACCACACTGCCTGAATGGATACCATTAATAAACTCAAAGTCATATGCGGATTTATCAAGTCCAAAACTGTCGGCTTTGTCAAGACATTGAATAATCGATGGAAGATTTATTTCCAACTGGTACCAGTCTAAGTGTTCCTCCGGCTGAATAGCCGAATCCGTTTGTGAAAACGTGGTGAATGACAAAAGGCAGATTACAAAAAGGAGGATTGTTTTCATGAAACGACAGGAATCAACAAATGAACCATTTTTCGAATTATACCAGCAGGGGTCATTGTCAGCCGAAGAGTTGATTAAGGTCATAGCATGCGAGGCCAGATTGGGGTCTATTTGTAAAAAAATAGTCATGAGAAAAATACTCGTTGCCTTCGATGGTAATCAATACGCTCAGGGAGCAATGCAGTTCGCCAAACGGCTGAATGACAATGAAAAAATAAGTCTTACGGGCCTGTTTCTGCCGCAAGTTGCGTTAAGCAGTCTTTGGTCGTATGCCGACGCGATGACCGGCGCCACGATCGTGCCGTTCATTGAAAGCGAAAACGCAGAACTGATTGAAAAAAACATCGCACAGTTTGAAGAGTTCTGCTCCGATCATCGTATCTCACACAATGTTATCAAGGCTTTTTTCGACCCGGCACTACCAGAACTGCAAAAACAGACACGATTTGCTGATATCGCAATTATAGGCAGTGAAACTTTCTATCAAAATATCGGAACACATCACTCAGAATACTTAAGGGAGGCACTTCATTCCGCCGAATGTCCTGTAATAGTAGTCCCTGAATCGTACAGTTTTCCCGAAGCGAACATCCTTGCCTACGACGGCAGCGAGTCATCCGTATTTGCTATTAAGCAATTTATTTACCTGTTTCCCGAATTCTCAGATAATCCCACCACCCTCGTTACCACCAATCCATCCGATAATTATGGCGAAAATAGCGCTCACATCCGCGACCTCGTTTCAGCTCATTTTTCCAGTTTATCATTTCTTAACCTCGACATTGATCCAAAGAAATATTTCGCAACATGGATGTCGGAAAAGAAATCTTCCATCCTCGTTTGTGGCGCGTTCAGCAGGTCGATGATCTCCCAGTTATTCAGGCAGAGTTTCGTTGAAGATGTTCTTCGCGACCACAAAATCCCCGTTTTCATCTCTCACCGTTGAAATTTAAGAAGTCATGAGAATACTTGTTTTTAGTGCAAAGGAGTTCGAAATTTCTTACCTGAACAAAGCCAATCATATCCATTTTGATGTGGAATTTGCGAACAAGCAGTTAGACATTGAAACCGCCGCTCTTGCAAAAGGATTTAATTGCATTTCTATTTTTACGAACGACGATTGTTCCGCGGCTGTTCTGAATGAACTGCACCTTTTCGGAGTAAAATACATAGCCGTTCGCGCTGCGGGTTTCGATAATGTGGACATACACGAAGCTGGGCGCCTCGGTATGCATGTTGCGAACGTGCCGGAATATTCTCCTTATTCCATAGCAGAGCACGCAGTGGGAATGTTACTCACGCTCGTTCGTAAAATCACAACAGCTAACGAACAGGTGCATGCGAATAATTTTTCTCTCAATAACCTGGTTGGTTTCGATCTGCACGGAAAACGCGTAGGACTCATTGGCACAGGCAGGATAGGAAGCATCATGGCAAAGATCCTGCACGGATTCGGTTGTGAAATACTCGCCTATGATATAGCGCCTTCGCAGGATCTTTCAGAAAAGTACGGTGTGCGCTACTGTGCTCTGAACGAACTTAGTCTCACATCCGATATTATTTCGATTCATACTCCGCTTAATGAACAAACACGCTATTTGCTCAACAAGAGTCTTTTCGCATCCATGAAAAAAGGTGTAATTATCATCAACACGGCTCGTGGCGGAGTGGTTAATACATCCGATCTCATTACCTATCTACGCAACGGTATAATCGCCGCCTATGGAATGGATGTATATGAAAAGGAAAAAGGAATATTCTTTTTTGATCACTCTTTAAAGGGCATTGCAGATCCTATGCTAAAAGAACTACTTTCCATGAAGAACGTACTCGTCACTCCACACCAGGCATTTGCCACCAGGGAAGCCCTGATGAATATTGCCACCACTACTTTCTCAACGATACTCACGTGGAGCGCTGGCGTTCGGCCCGATAATGAACTTACCCACGAACCGGTATTGTCACTTATGGGAAATAAATAAAGGGAAGTTCAGCGACTTCATAATTGTATCTGCCATGCTGGGATTTATAAGTCGCGACAGGCCGCTACGGTTATAGGCTCCCATCACCACCAGGCAGTTGTGCACCTGTTCATTTAAAAACTTCATTATCTCTTCAGCCGGATTTCCGTTAGCTATAGTATACTGAAGTCCGGGATAATACAATTTCAGCCACTCCTTCACATTGTGCCCTTCCGGAAGGGACGTGTCCTCACCTTTCGGTTTCACTGATAGCAGGTCAACCTGCATATTGATATCGGGCCCTGGCATTAGATACGCAAATTGTTTAATAGCGAATACCGAGGATGGCGTTCCATCGTACAAGAATATGGTTTTCTCAATTTTCCGATATAACGGGGGAACCAAAACAACCGGGCATTCTGTTCTTTCAAGCAGTGCAGTGATGAAGTTAGAAGGTGGACTTTGTAAAACCTGGGATAGCGTTTCATTATTCTGAATAACCAGGACGTCTGCGTATCGTGTTTCTTTCAAAAGTTCCCTGATCGCGATGTTTTTGTTGCGATGGATGGAATACCGTAACCAATCAGTTTCGCACGCTTTACTAAACATTGATATCGCATTTTCTCTTAGATCCGCATCTCTTCTTCCGAGGTATGCGGCCGCTTCGTCAGGATCATCCTCGTCAATCAGGTCAGTTACACTGTAACTATGATATTTTCGATCTTCCAGGAATGCTCCCACTAACAAAGCATTATACTTCTTCGCCAGTTCTATCGCATAGGCTGTTGTGCTTTCAGAATATTTCAAGCCATCGAAAGCGGCAATAATTTTTCTCATAGTGATACATTATTTTTTCCAGGTGAATAATATCCTATTCCCAATGCGATTGAAAAGTACCAACCACTATTAGCAAAAAGTTGTTTGGTCAGGTTCGAACCCGATAATCTTTTCCATTTATCGGATCGTGTAGAAAATCTGTATCCCGTTCTGAATCCCACCGGTAATATTCCAGTTGTGGGTTCATTTCTAAAACGATATATAATTACATCTCCATTGACCCCGAAATCGATTGACGGCGTAACGAGATGAATAGAATGAAGTTCAGTTTTGGCCGCATCTTTCTTTTTGTAGGTGTTTACGAAGATACCGGACAGGCCAGCGCCGACAGAGGGATAAGCAAGTAAATTTCTTGTTTCAAAAACTACAATACCTCCCCTTCCAATCAAGGTTCCGGCAAAGGGTTCGGCGTAATTGTCGCCGGTGCCGACCGGCCCATGTGCCATAATAGACATGTCGCCCGCTAAAATCAAGCCATTTAGCTTGTACTCAAACTCACCCCCGATTCAGTAATAAGCATTTGAGAAGCCAGAAACGTTTGACACAACGTTTGGCAAGACCGATCCCGAGTTTTCAACATTAACAACTCCAAGTCGCAGGTAACCCGCATATGACCTGGACTGCCCATTAACAGTTGAACAAGCAATCAGCAGCGATATAAAATAAAGCTTTGTCATTTGGATCTGTTTTGCCTTTGTGAAAATAGACCGGGCACACCTGAATCGGGATGATAACATATGCGATGCCGGCTGATTGTAATCAACATTTCCAGTGAGTACAATCAACAGGGTGTCGCTCCGGATCATAGTCAGTGACAAAATGAAAAGCCACTTTTGGCCCTTAAAGTCAATCACCATGGAACGAATACTTGTTCTTGTAAATGGATCCGGCCCTGAGAGGGCAACGATGGAGTTTGCGTGTTACATTGCTAATCTCACACACTCGAGGTTGATTGGATTATTTCTCGATGCTGAACCGAAAAATCAAACTCGCGCCTCCAATATTCGCGGATCAAAGAAAGAAGCCGTTGTAAATACCGTTAAACTTGCCGACAGGCGCAAACACTTGGATGATTCGAAACTTAGCTTTCAAATGTTTTGCGATAATCACCAGCTTAACTGCAAGCCCGACGTTATTGAATTAACAAATCCGGAAGAAATTTATCTGCAATCAAGATTTGCTGATCTTATGATAATTACGGCGGATGCAGAAGTTGTTTCAGAAGATGAAGATATTCCGAGTGAACTCGCCACTACCGTTCTGAAGAATGCTGAGTGCCCGGTTTTCATTGCACCACTTACATTTAAAGAGATGAATGAAATTGTTTTTACGTATGATGGCTCACCGTCTTCCGTATTTGCAATTAAACAATTCACACACCTGTTTCCTAATTTATCAGAGCTTCCGGTTACGTTTTTAGAAGTAAATAAAGATGGTTCGGGCGACATTCGCTATAAAGAATCTATCACAGAATATCTCGCGGATCATTACAAATACGTAAATGAAATGGTTCTTAGAGGCCGGCCTGAAAATGAACTGTTCTCATACTTCCTGGAAAAGAAAGAAGTAATCGTAGTGATGGGATCATTCGGAAGGATGCTTATTTCTTCAATTTTTCATAGAAGCACCGCAACGCTGCTGCTGAAAACAACCAGCCTGCCGGTTTTTATTTCACATCAATAATTCAGTAGAACGTAATACGACTAATATTCAGACAGGTAAAATCAGAGCAGAACCCTGTTTAATTCCCGGGAGGCCTTTTGCATCAGGGATTTAATTGTCATGTTATCGGAACTCCCGGTTTGAATCCATCTTCCTCCTGATTTGTAGCATATCTGCACATTGAGACCAAATTTCGTTTGAAATTTCTTTTCAATCTCTCCAATCTTATTCCATGATTTCATTTCAATAGTACCAGGATAGTGAATATTCCGGATGTCTGAAATCGCAGCATCTTTACGTATGATCTGGTGCTCGGGACAAATTTCTTCCCACCCATGCCTCGCTTTGCAAAACTCAAGTTTAAGCAGCGGATAGCAAAGCGAAAATCTGTCCTGCAGATCGCCTATCGTTTTTGAATCATCTATTTCGAGTATCATAAAAATGTGCGTTTAAAAAATCAAAGCTATTTTGCACACGATACCCGGTGTATGATTTCAATCAGGAGACAAACAAATGTTTATCAACGATCCGGTCCTCCACCAGTAAATGGAACCTGAAAAAACGCTGGATCGACTTTTTTGCCGCTACGGTAAAATTTTCCGGATAATACATGACAAAAACCCGCTCAATGAGCGGGTCTCCCTGTTTGTCACTCACCCTTATCGCTATTTTATAGCGATATGTTTTGAAATGGTTTTTCCTTTCGCCTCTTCTTTCTTAGGCAAAGAGATTTTCAGGATTCCATCTTCGTAGGCCGCTTCAATTTTGTCTTGCTTAACATCTTCGGGCAGAGAAAAGCTTCTGCTGAATGAGGAATAAGAATACTCCCTGCGGGTGTACTGTTCGTCTTTATCCTCTTTCTTTTCTTCTTTTTCGCTGCTGATCGTAAGCATGTTGCCCTCTACGTCAATTTCGAAATCTGATTTCTTCATGCCAGGAGCGGCAAGGCTAAGCTTATACTCGTCATGATTCTCGATAACGTTCACTGCAGGAACAGTCAGCGGCTTGCTGAGCATTCCACCGCCGTTTGTAAACCACTCGTTCCATGGTTTGAAAAAATCATCAAATACTGAAGGAAACCGGCCGGTTGTTTTCACCAAAGATTTTGTTGACATAATATATTGTTTTTATTGTTAGAAATATGCAGGCAAATTATTTTGAACACAGGGGTATGACAACGATTGCGGTCAACAGGAAACCTGAGAATGCTCAATCCCTGTTCTCCTGTTTGGTCGGTATTTTGCCGGTCATCCAATTCCTCTACTTTTACTATGCTTAACATTAAAACATGGGCATTACCGCTGTAGAAAGTGCCGCACTACCCGGCTTATCAGATGAGCAAGTGCTCATCAACAGAAATACACATGGACGTAATTCTATCAGTGACAGTAATGAAAACCAATCGCTGGCTCTCCTTAAGGGGATCGTACTTGAGCCCATGTTTGTTTTATTACTCATTACGAGCCTTATCTACCTGGTAGCCGGAAATTTCCGGGATGCCATTTTCGTTTTGTTCGGACTTATACTTGTTTCGGGAATATCTTTTATACAGGAAAGAAAAAGTAAAATCGCTATCAATTCAATCCGTTCATCTTCCGCACCAAAGGTCGCGGTAATACGAAACGGGCGGCGTGTCCGCGTCCCTTCAGATGACATCGTAGTAAATGACATCATGATGATAAACGAGGGAGATATTGTTGAAGCAGATGGAATAATAATGTCCTGTAACGACTTATCGGCAAATGAGGCAATACTTACAGGCGAATCATGGCCTATAAGTAAGGATACGGTCAGCAGCAACCTCATTTATAAGGGAACGATGGTGCTTTCCGGTTCTGCTATTGTGAACGTAACAGCTGTGGGGCCGGTAACGCGGTTCGGACAAATAAAACGACTGGTTCGTGAACAAAAACCTCCTAAAACGGCTCTTCAGCTGCAGCTGGCTAACTTTTTAAAGTTCATGCTGATGTTTGGTGGATTGGCTTTTGTGCTGGTATTTGTTTACAATTTAGTTTTATCAGGCAGTTTCATAAGCGCACTACTCACCGGGCTTACTTTAGCCATGAGTATCTTTCCCGAAGAAATTCCCGTTGCTGTAGCTACTTTCCAGGCTTTAGGCGCCTTCAAGCTTCTAAAGAAAAATGTGATTGTCAAAGAACCCCGTTTTGTCGAAACACTTGGTTCCGCCACAACAATCTGTGTGGACAAGACAGGTACTCTCACGCAAAATCTTATGACAATTGCATTTGTTTATGACGCAGAATCACGGAAACTGATAGCATCTGAAGACAAAGCAAACCTACCTGAACATTTAGTGGAGACCGCGATGTGGGCGAGTGAGCGCCAACCATTCGACCCAATGGAAAAGTCGATTCATAAATTATATGAACTCGTGTGTAAAAAGGACCTGCGTTCAATTTACCGGCAGGTACATGAATACCCCTTAAGCGGCCATCCCCCAATTATGACCCATATTCAATCTGGAAATAGTGGCGACATAATTATCGCTGCAAAAGGGGCACCTGAGGCATTGATCAGGCAGAGTCGCTTAACAGATGAGCACAAAAAGGTCCATCTCTCGCAGGCAGCGGAACTTGCTAAAAAAGGTTACAGAGTTTTAGGTGTGGGTGCCGGGGAACCTCATAGTAAGTGGCCTGAAAAACAGGAGGACTTCATTTTCGATTTTTATGGATTTCTTGCCTTTTTTGATCCACCGAAACAAAACATCCCAGACACGGTTCGGGCTTTTACGAGGGCAGGAATAAAAGTAAAAATGATAACAGGCGATTACCCTGAAACTTCTATGGCGGTTGCAAGAAACGTTAATTTGTCAAACCCAAACGAGGTTCTTACTGGCGTGCAGGTAATAAATATGCCCGGTTTCGAATTAAGGCACAAAGTAACCTATGTTGATGTGTTCGCCCGTATGAACCCTGAAGCAAAGGTTAAAGTAATACAGGCATTGATTGATAACGGGGAGATGGTGGCCATGACAGGCGACGGGGTTAACGATGGTCCATCGCTAAAGGCAGCTCATATAGGTGTGGCTATGGGTCTGCGGGGCAGTGAAGTGGCGAAAAATGCAGCAGCAATTATCATCACAGATGATGACGTAGCCAGGATGCTTGGTGCGATAGAAATGGGAAGAAAGATATACGACAACCTGCAGAAAGCGATCCGGTATATTGTTTCTATTCATATCCCTATTATACTTATCGTAGTTTTACCTTTACTGTTAAATTGGAAATATAGCACAATCTTCACCCCTGTTCACGTAATTTTTTTAGAATTAATTATGGGACCAACCTGTTCGATCATTTACGAAAATGAGCCGGTGGAACCGGGAATATTGGAAAGACCACCACGTGCGGCAAGCAACAAATTTCTTTCTCTGCGACAATTGTTTTTAACCACCATGCAGGGGCTCGCAATTACGGCAGGATGTCTTGGCCTGGGATATTGGTATTTGAAGATGGGACGCAGCGAAGATTCAACAAGGACTATCGTCTTTATCACACTCTTATTTTCAAATTTATTTCTCACGCTGGTTAACCGGTCATTTGTAAAGCCGGTTACTGAAACTATTAAATACAAAAATAAACTCATGACCCTGTTGCTCTCAGGCACGCTCGTAATTATAGCAGTAATTCTGTTTTTCGGACCGGCAACTACAATCTTCGAACTCTCACCTCCATCGGTAATTGAAGTGGGCGTATCGGTTATTGTAGCGTTTGCAGTAACTGCATGGATCGAACCTTTTAAAATGCTTAAACAAACGCGCTGACAAGAATCAATCGAAAACTTAAACTCTTACTATGAACACCATCCTTGTTATTGAAGATAACAACGAAATAAGGGAAAATACCGCAGAAATTCTGCAACTGGCGGGTTATAAGACGTTTACCGCTGAAAACGGAAAAACAGGAGTGGAAACAGCTTTGCGTGAAACCCCGGATCTTATTGTATGCGATATTATGATGCCCGTTCTTGACGGATACGGTGTGTTGCACCTGCTCAACAAAAATGATACTACAAAAAACATCCCGTTTATTTTCTTAAGCGCAAAGAGTGAACGTACCGACCTCCGGAAAGGAATGGAGATGGGTGCAGACGACTATATCACCAAGCCGTTCGAAGAAATAGAACTGCTTAATGCCATTGAGGTCAGGTTAAAGAAAAAATCGGTGCTCAACCAGGAATATGCAAACAATGCGTCTGGCGTAGGAAATTTTTTACACGATTTAAAAGAAACGGGGCTTGTCAACCATTTAAAGGACCAATATGACATTGTAAAATATTCCAAAAAACAATTCCTTTACCAGGAAAGCAACCGTCCACGTTTTGTGTACTTCGTGGTAAAGGGAAAGTTAAAAAGTATAAAAATTCACGAAGACGGCAAGGAATATATCCAGGAATTGTTTGGAGAAGGAGATTTTATTGGTCATCTCCCTATTATCGAAGACCGGAACTATGATGAAAGCGTAATTGTTTTAGAAAATGCCGAAGTTTTACAATTGCCAAAAGAAGACTTCATGCAAATGATGAACGCGGAGCCGGCCGTGTTGCAGAAATTCGTCAGGCTCATGACAAAAAATATCCGGGAAAAAGAAGAACGCCTTCTCACACTTGCATACAGTTCGCTACGTAAGCGCGTAGCAAAAGCGCTTTTAGACATAGACGCGAAGTATAATAAAGACTCCGGCGCAAACGCAATTGATATTTCGCGCGATGATATTGCCCACTACGTAGGAACAGCAACCGAATCGCTTATCCGCACGCTTAGCGATTTCAAACAGGAAAAGCTCGTGAATATCATCGACGGACGGATCAGTATTGCCAATCGCGACAAACTCCGAAATCTTATCTATTGAGCGATATCGCTCAGTTCTTCGTTGTCAAAACGGGATTGCGCTCGCGACGCATGTCTGGATTCAGTTATCTCTTTGCCATGGCTGTTTTGTTTCACCAACGACCAACTGTCGGTCATCGTTGTTTCAAGCCAAAGGTCGTTTGAACGCCGGAACACCTGTACATCCAGCAGGTGATTGCGAAAAAAGCCCTCCAATTCGTTCACCGTTGTACTATCACTAACAAGTATTGCGCCTTCTTTAAAATCGGATTTTATTTCCGATAATTTTCTGTTGTCGCTAACTAATATCTGTTTTTCAGGACCTTTTGGTAAGCGCCGCCGCGTAAGAAATTCCAATTTCAGAAAGGGATATTTCGTGTTGAATTGCTTTTTTATCTCGCCGACCCGGCTGTCTCTAAGAATTTTTATTTTCATATTTTTATGAATTAGTTGTTTCATGTTTCACGCAGGTAAAAATATATCCGCCTGTAGCCGAAAATCAACACTTTAATCAATCGGTCTCATGATTGTAGTCAAGCCATCTCAAACTGGCGTTTACTACTTTCACTCTATGACCTCACCTAACTTTAGTTTCAGGACCTTTCTTGTGTATGCACAGGCTATCATTCTTATTGTAGCAGCACTATATTTCGCAAGAACGTTGTTCATACCGATGAGTTACGGATTACTACTGGCAGTAGTTCTTTTTCCGGTGTGTAAAAAACTGGAAAAGCATGGTTGGCCGCGTTCGCTGTCAATAACGGTCGCTTTGCTGATAGTCATCGCCCTGTTTGCCGGGTTGTTAAGCCTGCTGGTGGTAGAAATAAACCTATTCAGCAAAGACCTGCCGGCTTTAAAGGAAAAGCTGCTCAGCGCTATGCCCCAAATTCAAAAATGGCTTAGTAATACCGCGGGTATTTCATTGGAAACTCAAAGCACCTGGTGGCAGGATACGATCCATAATATTATGTCTAACCCTTCAGCGATGATAAGGAACGCTCTTACCGCAACTGCAGGCACATTTGTCACATTTTTCCTGGTACCTGTATATACGGCATTATTCTTATATAACAGGGGTGTATTTGTACAATTTCTGATAAGAATTACACCGGACACCTATAAAGAACGCCTGCCGTATATTCTTGAACAGGCAACAGGTACTTACTCGAAATTTATCAAAGGAATGGTATTCGTTTATCTGATCGTAGGAGTTCTGAATAGCACCGGCCTTTTTATACTGGGAATTGAACATGCCATATTATTTGGAATGTTAACCGCACTAATGACAATCATTCCTTATGTTGGAATAATTATCAGCTCATTGCTGCCTATTACCGTTGCCTGGCTCACTAAAGACTCGATATGGTACCCGGTCGGAGTAATCGTTGTACTGTCTTTTGTTCAATACATGGAAGCAAATATCATATTTCCAAAAGTTGTGGGAGCACAGTTGAACGTAAGCACATGGGCTACCCTTGTCGCCATTATTATCGGAGGTATGCTTTGGGGCATTTCCGGAATGATACTCTTTATTCCTTTCGTCGGAATACTCAAAATCGTATTAGATCAGTTTCCTGCCGGCCAGGTGTTTAATATTCTTCTCGCGCGAAGCGAAAAAAAAATACACGGTAATAAGTAAAAACCAGGTGGAACTAATCTTTTCTTCTGTTGTTTTTTGATATGGCTTTCATCATCGCCGCTTTCGAGCGGCGCTCGATAATTTCTAATAACGCAGCGCCTAACACACCTATAGTTATGATTCTGCGCAGAATCAAAAACGCTGAACTAAATGAGTACGTGATAAAATAGGATATTACACCGGCTAACACTCCAACGACAACTGCTAAAACAAGCCCACCAACAATTACATTTCTGCCGATAAAAAAAGAAAGCAATAAAACCACAATTGAAACAACTTCGAGACAGATCCAGAAATTCATATGTTTAGGTTTCAGGTAATGACATCCCTTTCTAACAGGTGTGCCTAAAGGTAAGGTCGATTCATTTTTTGACGGTTGCGCGGAGTAACTGTTGACTTCAATCAAAATCACATTGAGAGTAAAATACCTGTTGTAAATGCACAGAAGAGTATTCAAATTAGTTCTAAATTGTAACCTCTCAACTCAATTTACTACGATCTACTCTTTAATGTACAACGGCCTTTAAGCCGTTAATCAATCTCCTTTGTTAAGTCAAGTGAACAGCAACGTCGGGACGCCCTATGTCTATATGCGATAGTGGACCAGTGAATCTGCTAAACCTTAACACCCCTTTTATATGAAAGTTACACTGGTATCTCAGGCGTCTGTTATTATTGAAACGTCCGATTGTAAAATCTGGACGGATCCCTGGCTGTTTGGAAAAGCATTTATGGAATCATGGAGTTTACTTCCGGCAGCAAACTGGAGCGACAAGTACTATGACGAAATAGATTTTCTGTGGGTATCCCACGAACACCCCGATCATTTCCACCTGCCGACTTTAAAGTCGATGCCTAAAACCTTCAAGGAGAGAGTGACGTTGTTGTTTCAAAAGAACAACTCGAACAAGATGCCTGATGCATTTAGAAGCCTCGGCTTTAAGAATATTCAGCTTTTGCCCCATCGAAAGATTGTATCCATAACACCGGAAACAAAGATTCATTGTTGCCAGATCGGACCAACCCCCGACTCATCCCTGGCAGTGATGAACAAGGGCTATACACTATTGAATCTAAATGATTGCGAAGCAAATTCACAGGACTGTAAAATTTTTTACAAGGATCTCGGAAAGGTCAATTTACTGCTCAATCAATTCTCCATCGCGGGTTACCGGGGGCATTTTGATTATGCGATCCTGTTGAAAAAAAATGCCCAGGCAATATTGGAAAATATGGTTCAAAATCACAAAGATGTACGTGCCGACATTACTGTTCCGATAGCAAGCTTCGTATACTTTTCAGATGAAGACAATCGATATGTAAATGCCTACATGAACACGCCGGGAGATGTAAAAGCTTACTTCGACAAACACAATCTGAAGACCGCTATAATGTTCCCGGGCGACACTTTTGATTCTGAAAAGAAGTTTGATTCGGGTCCGGCGCTGGTCAAATTTGAGGTCGTTTACAGTAACCTTGACAGTTTGACTTACCGTACACCTGAAGTAATCGAAGTGGAAAAATTAAGAAGCGTAGTCGAGAAGCGTTTTCAACAGCTCAAAGAAAAGTATCCGAGATGGATTATGAATAAGCTCCAGCCACTGATCATAAAGATTCCGGATATCGGCAAAACAATTAAAATTTGCCTGAGTGACGGATCGTTTGAAGAGGGAAATTTCAGCGATTTCGACATGATCATGGGATCTGAAGCCTTTCATTATGCCTTTGGCAACAAATGGGGAGTGAGTACAATCGGTGTCGGCGCAAAATATCTTATCAAAAGCAAACAAGCCGTTTGGAGATGGTATAAAATTGTCGGAACACTCAATAATTCTGAAATGTACCTGAAGCCGAAGTTCTTGCTATCGAAAAATAATATGAACTTTTTTGTTTCGAGGTTGGAAGGAGGCGTAAATCAACTTGTTTACAAGTGGAAGCGTATGAAAACGTAGGGCCTGCCTGTTGATCTCCCTTAGCAATAACGATTCCCTCGTCTAAAAAATAGTGATTTCGCCATGCCGCGGAATCGCAGAAATAACTGTGTGCCTTTCCGCTCATTCTTCGAGCGGAAGGGTTCACAAATATCATCTCCTTCGCTGACCATAGTCAACACCCGGCTCCTTCCCTCCTTCTACCTTGTTGCCCTAAAAAAAGATTTATGAGAAAGCTCCTCCTCTCTGGTCTTATAGTCATTCTTGCAGCGGCATGTACAAAAAAAGACGTTCAGCTTGTAAGGCAATACCTCGAGAAGAATAAATGTTCTGTTGTGTCAATAAACGCGGACAAACAGAATACGAATAATTTCTTCATGATAAAAACTTTTAACGAGAACCGGATACTGACGCATATCAAATTCCAGGTTAATGATGTATATGGTGTTCTAAACCGATTCGACTATGCAATTAGTTACGGGCAGGATAGGGTCATATTTAAAGGCATCACCAAAGGCTTTAACTGGGTCCCGGAAACCGAAGCGGAATTTCCCACTCCACCCGACCCTGACGCACCTTATCATCTGGAAGAAATTCTTGAAATGCGCGACACACGTGATTTCGAAATCCTGTTACACCATAAGAGCCATTACCCCGTTGAGGTCAGATATCTTCAAACCGGTGAGTCAGTACTAAAATTAGAGTATAACAATCGCGGCTTTTTAAGCAAAGTTGTCAGCAAAATCGGGCTCTTTAATGTTACGACAGATAATCGTGGAAACATACTGACCATATTAACTCCGCCACTTGTAGAAGAAGAGCCCTATTACGGGCCTCAACAACTAGGCATCACGAATACATACAGCGACAAAAATACTTCGCGAAACACGAACATGTTTTACGAAACTCCAACCTTATTTATTTCTCCAATGTATTCCCTGGTTGAACTTTTAAACTGGGGCCCTTTTCAGCCTGACAGAGAACGTATCCATGTTTCTCTGCAGCATAGATATGGAGAAGAATATTTACCCAGCCCAACTATGGATGCAGCATATTCTAATCACCAATACGACAGGAACGGGAACCTGGTTAGGTACGACTTCGAAGGTGATATACGGCAAGCCATACCATATGAGGGCACGATCGTCAAAAAGGATCAACGGTCAATAACCTGGCAATGTTCCGGCCGCCCTGTCAAATAACTTAATCAATCCGCACCCTGATATTAATCATGGTTGACCCTGCACAGCGACCCTAACTTCAATTTATTAATCATTAAACGTTTTTTTATGAAAAGCGACATTCAAATACAACAGGATGTAATGGATCAATTGAAGTGGGATCCATTGTTGAACTCCGCGAGGATAGGTGTTGCCGTGAAAAATGGCGTGGTGACCCTATCAGGCTCTGTAGATACCTACTACAAAAAAATAAAAGCCGAAGACGCCGTTAAGAAGGTATCCGGTGTATTGGCCCTGGCTGAAAGCCTCCAGGTCGGATTATCACCACTTTATCAAAAATCGGATAGCGACATCGCTGAATCGGTACTGTCCGCATTAAAGCAACACACATCGATTCCTGATGAAAATATTAAAGTGAAAGTCGAAGATGGTATTGTTACACTCGAAGGCCTGGTTGACTGGAACTATCAGCGAAAAATTGCGGAACAGGCGTTGGAAGGCCTGGCCGGTGTGAGAGGTATCGTTGACAACCTCATAATAAAGTCTGTTGCGTCAAGTGAAAATATAAAAAAGCGAATTAAGGAGGCATTTCACAGGCAGGCCACTCTTGATGCATCACGACTGAGCGTTGAGACGGTCGGTACAAAAGCAATTTTAAAAGGCAGCGTGAGATCATTCGCCGAAAAGGAGGACGCCGAAAGCGCTGCATGGAGTTCGCCCGGCGTTTTTGAAATCGACAATCGCATTAGTGTCGAAGCACCGGAATATTCGTATGAAGAATAACAATATAAAAATGGAAATCCTAAAAAAAACATCACCACCGGAAGAGGTGCCTCCTTCCATAAAAACGCACCCGGAAATTAGCCCTGAGAGGGATCCTGAAGAACCGGCCCTTCCGGCTGAGCCTGATTTTATCCCGGATGAAGATCCCTTTGAAACTCCGGCGCCGTATGAACCACCACCGCCCGGCGAAAGACCTTAATTAACATCAAAAGAAATTTATATGAACCGCATTATACTCCTGATGTCAACAATTCTTTTGACAGCTACTTCTATTGCGCAGAACGTTGGAATCGGTACCAAATCTCCACAAAGTAAACTTCACGTGGCTGGCGATTTGCGAGTTGATAGTCTCGCACACAAAGACAGCGGACTGGTAATTTATAATACGTACGGCGTGTTGAAATCACTGAAGCTATCAGGAAAGCGAAACGACGTACTACGCGGCGACGGAACGTTCCAGTCGCTGAATGCAAGTTCAGACGCCGCATGGTTAACAATTGGTAACGCCGGAACCGATACATCCACAAATTTCCTTGGAACTACCGATAACATGCCCCTAAGATTTAAAGTGAACAACAACATCGCGGGTGAAATCAGTTCAACCAGTACATCCCTGGGGATAAATGCGCTGTCGTTGGGCTCAGCGGGAAAGAGCACAATTGCCATTGGTAACGGGGCACTGCACAACTATAGAAATGGAATTAATACTATCGCTATAGGTGATTCTGCCATGTTCACGCAAATTCAACCCGATCCACAAAATTCCCAGCCTTTCTCCAACATTGCGATTGGAACGAAATCATTGTTTAAAAACGAAACAGGGTCCGAAAATATCAGCATTGGAAACAATGCACTCTCGTCGTTTGTTTTCGGATCGTCGAATGTCGCCATCGGACCATACGCCCTGCAGAAGCCCAATGTAAGCTATGAGAACACAGCGATTGGCTTCGCGGCTATGGCCGAGGGTGAACCCACAGCAAGCGCTAATGTCGGAATTGGCTATCGCGTGATGAATGGAAATATGGGATTCGCCAATGTTGCTGTCGGCAATTGGGCTATGTCGGGCAAAAACAGCGGCGAACATAATGTTGCCGTTGGCATACACGCCCTGAACTCAAATGGCTCAGGACGATTTAATGTGGCCGTGGGCAGTAATGCTTTGGCCGGTAATGATTTCGGAAGCGAGAACACTGCCGTCGGATCGCTTGCGCTTGCTTTCAGCAAAACTGCAAGTTTCAATACAGCGCTGGGTTCACGATCGCTGGGCAACAACACGTCTGGAACAAATAACACAGCCGGCGGCTATCAATCATTATTTTTTAATACAACAGGCAATGGTAACGTTGCTCTGGGCTATAAATCATTGCTTGGTAATACCACTGGTAGCAGCAATGTGGGTATAGGGTTCCAATCACTTTTTGTAAATAAAACAGGGGCGGCAAATACCGCAGTAGGTACCCAGACTCTTCTTGCAAATACATCAGGCGTAAACAACACCGCGCTTGGGTACGACGCATTAAAAACCAACACGACCGGGGCGCAAAATACAGCCGTGGGAATGTTTGCAGACGTAACCGCCGGAAACCTGACAAATGCAACGGCTGTTGGGTATAATGCAAAAGTAAATGCAAGCAATAAAGTAAGAATCGGCAATTCTGCAGTAACAAAAATTGAAGGCCAGGTACCATTCAGCACGCCATCAGACGGCAGGTACAAATTCAATGTCAGAGAAGATGTAAAGGGTTTGTCATTTATCATGAAACTCCGGCCTGTAACTTATCAATTTGATGTTCAAAGATTCGATAATGCTACTTCCGAAAGCAATTACGCAGCATATAGTAAGGCATCTGAAATACGAAGAACCGGATTTATTGCGCAGGAAGTTGAGGTGGCTGCTTCCCGGGCAGGATATGTGTTTAATGGCATCAACAAGCCCGAATCGCCGCAAGACCATTACAGCCTGAGTTACGAAGCTTTTGTAGTTCCACTGGTTAAAGCTGTACAGGAACAACAAAAAATTATTACACAACAACGAGAATCAATTTTGTCGCAACAATCAGCGATTATTAACCTAACCTCACGGATAAGCCAGCTGGAAAGTGCCATTCAACGCCTCGAATCATCAATAAACAAATGACTATGAAAAAGATTATTTCAAGCGTTGTACTTGTTTGCTACATAACGCTCGGAGCAGCCCAGTTAACAATTCAAAATGGCGCGACTTTTTATCTTGACAACGGTTCCATCGTGAGCGTTGAAAAAAGTATTTACTCGGTCGAAGAAATTTACGGGGAAGGCGATCTTGTAATTACGGGAACAACTCCAACAGCAGCTGAAGTTGAAGCGCCGTCGATCCCGGGCCTCATCGTCTATTCGAATATACCTGCAATGCTGAAAAGTAATTTGTATATAAAAAAAAGGCTGACACTTTCCGGGGCCGGAATTCAGTTAAACCAGTACAACCTGGCGCTTGATAAAAGTGCTGCTTTCTCCGGAAACGACAGGGCATATATCATTACAAATGGCAGCGGAACTCTCAAAATTTCTCTCAACGCCAACAAAAATACCGGTCGTCTTGATATAGGAACAAGCCGCTATTATATGCCCCTAAACTTTAAGTATGCCGGCGAATCAACAAACGGATATGTGGAAGTACAGGCGGTAGAAAAAATAAATCCCAGGAAGAATGCAGCCTCCGGGCATTTCCTTAATAGTTACTGGAACGTTCACAAGTACAATCTCGGGGGTGAATTAACTGCACGGGCACAAATCGTATCGCCGGGCATCGTACATGGAAACATCACCAGGTTACGATCATCGTATTGGGATGGAAGAGAATGGCAATTCCAGGAGAATAATAGCAGCGACCCAAACAACGCTAATGTTATTGCCAGCATCAGTTCGGCCAATGGAGAGATATATGCGATGAGCGATGCTACAAAAAAAGTGCTTTCAATCCTGGACAACCCATTTCGTTCGTCCGCAATTTTGCAATGGAGTTCCGAAGATGAGGAGCTGTACAACATTGTTATAGTTGACCTGGATGGAAAAGTTCTGCAAACGATGTCTCAGAAAATTCCCCGGGGTGTTTTCCAGAAAAAGATATCATTCGATAATTATCCGCCAGGTATGTACATGATAAAGGTAGAATCAAAGAGCGTGCATGAAACAATTAAAGCGGCAAAACTATAGACCGCTATCGTATGAAACAATATTCGCTTTTACTATTGGTATGCTTTATTGGAGCATCAGCTTGTGCAACCGAAGGAAATATTGTGCAAACTGAAAATCGAACAAATAGTTTTCGCGACACAACTTACCGGATAACATCTTTCCAAAATTTCTATGGCTATGAAATTTTCATAAACAATCAACCCGTGATTCGCCAGAAAAACGTTCCTGGCGTAGCTGGCAATCACGGTTTTGTTACGAAAGCCGACGCCGTCAAAACGGCAAAGCTCGTTATAAAAAAACTAAAGCAGGGAATGATGCCCCCTTCTGTTACCCGCTACGAATTAGACAGCATGAAAATAGTATTGCCTCATTTATAAACTTTCTGTTATGAAAAAATCATTACGCAGAACAGCTTTGAAGCGATCATTGTTACCGGTTTTCGTTATAGCGAGCTTACTGGCATCCGCGCAGGAAGACAACTGGAACCGGAAAGCAAATTTTTCCGGGGGAGTAAGAATGGGCGCCATCGGTTTTAGTATTGGTCATAAAGCATATCTCGGCACCGGATTTGGCGTTGGTGGCGGCAACTCAGAACTCAAAAAAGATCTCTGGGAGTATGATCCTGCATCGAACACCTGGTCGCAGAAGGCCGATTTTCCGGGCGGACCGCGATACTCTGCAACTGGTATAGCCATTGGAAATAAAGGTTACGTCGGAATGGGCTTTGCATCTTTCTATTCTAATTTAACCAGGGATTTTTGGCAATACGACCCGGTAAAAAATGTTTGGAAGAGAAAGGCTGACTTCGCCGGGACACCAACAGCGCATACAGCCTGCTTCAGCATAGGAACCAAAGGTTATGTCGGCACAGGCAGACCTGATGGCGGATTATCTACAAATGAATTCTGGGAGTACGATGCTGCAATTAATAAATGGAAGAAAAAAGCAAATTTTGCCGGCGCTGCCAGATTCGGTGCAACCGGATTTTCTATCGGAAGAAAAGGTTACATAGGTCTGGGTGAACTCGGTGGAAACGGTGTAGTTTTTTTGAATGATTTCTGGGAATATAATCCCGCGCAGGATAAATGGCTGCAAAAAGCGCCTTTCAATGGTGGAGGAAGAATACTCGCAACAGGTTTTAGCATCGCCAGGAAAGGCTATATGGGTTTAGGATCTACTTTAGGAATAGGCGGCGGAGGTTTGAAAAATGATTTTTGGGAGTACGATCCTGCATTCAATACCTGGACCCGGAAAGCCAATTATGAGGGTGGAACCAGGCAGGAGGCAGTGGGGTTCGCCATTAACGATAGAGGTTATATTGGTACTGGAGGCGACATCGGTGAGAATCCAGGGAGGGCGGACTTTTGGCAGTACATCCCGGAAGGAACAAAACGAAATACAAATACTGTAACAATTCCGGGCACCGCTAACCCGTGGCTTGCTGGCATGCCCAATGGAACAGCATCAGAACCTGGCGATTTTGCACCGGCGAATTCACCGGTGCTGGTAAAGCTAAAACTCAGGCCCGGATCCTACATAGAAATCTCCCACGTTACAGGAACCACTTCACATGGCATCAGTCCCATTCCGTTGGTCGGACCGGAAGGATGCCTCAACTTAGATCCATGCATTTTTGACAACATCGCTCATGAGGTTGGCGCCGAACATGGCAAGTCGGGCTTAACTGCACCGATCAGTAGCCTCGTTGGTGTTTTCCTTGATGACAGGGTGCCGACATTTCCGGCGCCGGCAGCTTTGAATTTCAGTTCTCCGCGCTCACGGGACTATTTCAAGTTGGCTCCAAAATTGAAGCAGGTATTTTTTATCGGGAACGGTAGGACAAGCAGAGGTGTGCAGCAAAAAATCGTTGTTCCTCTTCGCGCCACGCGATTATTCCTCGGAACAATGGATGGCATCGAATGGAACAATAACAGGGGTGTTCTCCACGCAACCGTAAAAGTTGAAAAGCGACACAACAAATTCAACCAGCACAAAGACGGCGACATGAACATAAGTAACGCTTCGGTTCTGGAGGGAAATGCCGTTGAAGAAGAAACCGTGCATTCATTCAACATCAGCATTTCGCCTAATCCCTTCCGGTCAAATACGCTCATACATTACGAGATACCAAACGATGGCCATGTTTCGATAACATTATTTGACGCATACGGCCGACTACTCAGCACTCTTGCCAACGCTCGTCATGCAAAAGGGGTATATACGACGGCTCTAAGTAGTGCGGGCCTTGCAAATGGAATGTATTATTACCAGGTGAGATACACAAGCAACGAAACTGGTGTGCAGATAAAAACCGGGAAAATAATGTTAGTTCGTTGACATGCGTATGACAATACAATAGCAGTTGAACTTTAGCAGGTCATTTTCTGAAAGGATGACCTGGTCCTTTTTTCCATTGGGAGAACTTTGAGATAGATACCCATCGCTTTCACATATCTTCTCACATTCTCCAGGTAAGTAAGCATTAAGCGATGATCCACCGCTTGCTGGGCTTTGACGCTGTTAATTTTGGCGAAGATATTGGCGCGATAGGCCCTGTATAATAAAAACACATCCTCATCCTCTTTTGATATAACGACCGGGAAACACGAATTATATGTTTCAAAAAATTGTTTCGAAAGGTCCGGCTCTTCAAAGTGTTCCAAATCCATACACAAAAAAGCAATCTCATTTAATACATCAATTTCTCGCAATTGGCGATCGAACTCGAGCCGGTCGAATGGAACCGGTTTACTCATTAAATAGATATTACCACTATGTAAATCACCATGACAATCACGAAAGAAGCCGAGATTTACCCGTTCTATAAGTCGCGGCGTTAATCTCATCGAAGTACGGTTAAAGCTTACGATTGAACGTTCAATCGTCTCAATGATTTCAGGTGATAAGTTCCTGGAAAGAAAAGGGATCTGTCCGGCGAAGTCATTGAATTTTGCGGTCAGGTCATAGCTTGCATTCGTGTAAATAATACGCGCGTTTGAATGAAAGTTAGCGATCAATTCTGCCAGCTCATCAATTTGTTTAACTGTTACCCGCCCGTATGGTAACATCACGTTCATCAGTTTACGATTATCCATTGTTCGCATTCTTACCGCATAATCTATCACCCGGCCCTTACCTCCTATTTCAATAGTGTTATTTGATTTTGTTACGGGTAATACATCAATATACATGTCCCCGGCTAATTGACGGTTCGAATAGAACTCCTGCAAACACAGGATTTTTCTTTTTTCAAGGGACGAAAAATCAAGAAAAGACGAATGCACTGGCCGTTTTATTTTGTATGTATACTTATTGCAGATAAGTATCCAGGATATAAAAGTCTCGATAACCTCAGTTACCCGCTCCTCCCCTGGAACGGCAGCTTGCGAGACAATTTGATCAATTTGCTGCCTTGTCATCTTTTGAAATTTTAAAAATTCTTTTTGGTGGGGGCGGGGCTGTCAGCAAATTACTATGACACATTGCGGAAAACCAATGGTGCAGATCACTAACCTGGCTGAGTTCTGTCAGTATATTATCGCGCAACTAACCGTTAATTTGTTAAAAGTCGTGTTATGCTAACTAAACATCAAATCGTCATCGTGGGTGGCGGTAATGCCGGCATCTCCGTCGCGGCGCAGCTGTTGCGAAAACGAAAAACACTTGATATTGCCATCATCGAGCCATCAACGAAACATTATTATCAACCCGCGTGGACGCTGGTAGGAAGCGGAATTTTTGATGTGAGCAAAACGGTTCGCGAGGAAAAAAAAGTAATGCCGAAGCACGTCACCTGGATTAAAGACAAAGTTTTCACCTTCGCTCCCTATGCGAACCGCATCGACCTCGAAAATGGAAACCGGGTTAGTTATGATTATCTCATTGTGGCGGCAGGCATACAACTGAACTGGAATGCCATCGAAGGTCTCGAACAATCACTTGGCAGCAATAACGTTTGTTCAAACTACAGTTTTAAGTATGCCCCTTATACCTTCGAATGTATCCGCAATTTCAAAGGTGGCAACGCAATATTTCACAACCCGGAAACACCAGTGAAATGCGGCGGCGCTCCACAAAAGATTATGTATATGGCAGCTGATTATTTCCGCAGAAATGGAAGTCTTGGCAATGCCAATATACAGTTTTGGAGTGGAGGAAGCAGGCTTTTTGCCATACCGGAATACGAAAAAACTCTTTTACAAATATGCGACCGGGATAACATCGGGTTGCATTTCCATACGAAACTCGTCGGGATAAATGGAGCTGAAAAGCTAGCAAAGTTTGTGGGTATCGGCGAAGAGAATAAAGACCAGGAATATACGGTTCGGTTCGACATGCTTCACGTTACCCCGCCACAGAGCGCACCCGATTTTATCCGGTTCAGTCCTCTGGCTGATTCTGCCGGCTGGGTTGATGTCGACAAACATACACTCAGGCATCGTCGTTTTCCCGACATTTTCTCTTTAGGTGATTGCGCAGGATTACCAACCAGCAAAACCGGGGCGGCAATACGAAAACAAGCGCCGGTGGTCGTAGAAAACATTCTTAGCGCTCTGCAAAACAAACCGGTTACGGCCATGTACAATGGTTACACCAGTTGTCCGATCGCCACTGGATATGGGAAATTAATGCTTGCCGAGTTCGACTACGACAATAAACGCCAGGAAACATTTCCGTTCGATCAAAGCAGGGAACGCTGGTCAATGTTTCAACTGAAACGCTATGTTCTGCCATGGCTCTACTGGAACAGAATTCTTCCCGGCAAAATGTAGGACCTGACGAAAGTCATTCGCACCCTTACCTGCGGTCATTACAATTGAGGCCAGAATTTTCAATTTTTGGTATATGTCACACGAAAACTTTGTGCCCAGAAAACTTCCCGTATTGGCTGAAAGAAGCCGCGAACACCGGAACAGCCAATTGTTTTATTGGAAACTTAAGCAAGGTCTTGGTGATGGCACGAACGTCACCCACCTGCAAAACCTCACGATGGCCTATTGGCAGGATTACATGAAACCCTACCTTTTGAGACAGGAGCAAATTCTCCTGCCATTAATTTCCAGCCGATCGCTTGCTGAACAGTTTAAAAAGGATCATTGTGATATCAATGACCTTATTATTTCATTAAGTAAGAGTCCCACTCCGTATTCGTTCTCAATTCTTGCGGCGTTTATAGCAAATCATATCCGGTTTGAGGAGGGCTGGCTATTTTCTTATCTTGAGAAGGCACTACCAGAAGAACAGCTCAAAGCCATCGGTGATCAACTGGACACTTATTAGCTGTGTCAGCTCGATTTTTTTACTTCAACCAGCTCCTTCTTCATATCATTTACCTTAACGGCAAATAGCAGTGAGCCAATCAACAGTATAATAGCCCCAAAAATGGCGGACAATGGCCAAATATCTTTTGTGAGTGACACTGGCCGGTAGTTCGGCTTCCTGGTAGTTGGCTTAAAAGCGGCCTTTTGAGCGCCGGCCTCCTTGCTTTCAGACTTGATGAAGGCCACAACATTCTTAATGTCATCAGCTGTGAGATCGGGATGATCCGGCATTGGTATTCTATTAAACTTTTCATACAATGCTACCGCGTCTTTATCGCCTTTTTTAATCATCGTCTGCGAGGATTGAACAAAGTTGATGATCCAGTCTATTGATCGTCTTTCATCAACCCCGGCCAAAGCAGGGCCGGTCGCGATCTTGTTAACATTATGACAGGCGGCGCAACGGGTGGTAAAGATAGTTTTGCCTTCAACCGGCAAGTCGGGGTTAGCGTAAATGTTGCCGCTTAAAATGATCAAAGCCGATAAAACAAGGAACCTAATTTTCATGTCGTAATTTTTTTATATCCTGGATAAAATTAGCAACCTCCTTTTCATTGGTGCCGTTGTAGTAACCGCGGATTCTCCTATGTGTATCGATCAAAACAAGCTTTTCACTATGAATAAAATCATCAGCGCCGCCGTCACCATCGGTTGCTACCAGCATAAAACCGTTACGGGCTATCCTGTAGATATCTTTTTTATCGCCGGTCAATAACTGCCAGTTCCCGAGGTTGATTTCAAATTTGTCTGCATACCATTTTAACCTGCTGGCGCTATCTCTTTGCGGATCCACGGTAAATGATGTCACGAATAATTCGTTCTCTGCAAATGAAGCCTGCACTTTTTTAAGACTACGTGTCATTTTCGGACAAACAACCGCACAGTGCGTAAAGAAGAAATCTACCACCACTATTTTGTTACTCCATTCTTCGCCCGTGGATATTTTTCCTTCCTGGTTCGTCAGGCTGAACCCCGGTATCGTGTGGTAATTCTTTTTACCATCAATCACGAGCTCTTTGCCGAATATGGGTAGCGTTGCAAACTGTTGTTGCCAGTAGGCTGATGCGACATATAACGTAATAGGTATGCCAATCACAACCGGAATAAAAATCCATATCAGTGAATTTTGCCGCATACTATTTCTTTGTACTTTCAATTGGAACGGGATTGTCTGGTGTGAAACCAGGCGCCTTCGGCCCCGTGTTATTTTTTACGTTAAGAAAAGCGGGAACATAAGCCACTACGAGTATTATCGCCATGACCACAAGCCAAGGCTTGAACTTATCGAACAAAGGAATTCTTTTCTCATCGTGGTATGCATCACTCACTGGTAATTCAAGCGCAGCTGCGTGTTGTTTCTTTCGCACCATAGTGCCAAAGAACACAACGATATACAGCGTTCCCGCTATAAACATGATGATACCGCCGATCAATGCGAGCGTTGTCGTTGGCACCCAGTCTGGCCTGAATAATTCGTGATCCGGGTTGAGGTAGGTCATACCCAGGTTGGTTCTTCGTGGTTCCCCGATGAGGCCACCCCACATTAAACCGGTAGAAAAAATTAACACGCCAATTGTCCACATGTAAGGGATGATCACATTAACCTTCGGCATAAATATTTTGCGTCCACTCAACTTTGTATAGAGATAGGTGCTCATTCCTATAATTGAAAGAAACACAGGACCGGCTACTGTCATATGAAAATGGCCCGGCATCCATGACGTATTGTGCACGACGTTATTCAACTGGTAGGACGCATTCACAATTCCCGTGAGCCCGCCAAAAATGAAAAGGATAAGGCCCGATATCAGGTAGGCGAACAGGTAGTTGTCTGCGTCGAGATAGGGAAGCTTTTTCATCCATCCAAACCATCCCTTCGATCCTCTTCGTCTTGCTGCGTATTCAAGCGACGCCGCGAGGGTGAATGCAGTAATAAAACTCGGGATAGTCACACCAAAAGTCAGCATTCCCTGGAAAAATTTTATACCCTGGGTGATTGATGGATCGCTGTATTGATGGTGAACACCCACTGGAACAGAAAACAACAGAAACAAGAACAATGCGATTCTTCCGGCAAGATCCGAATACAGTTTGCCACCCGCAAGTTTTGGAAGCATGGTATAAAACATGATGTAAGCCGGAAGAAGCCAGAAATAAACAAGTGCGTGTCCAAAAAACCAGAATAGCGTCCTGGCAAGGGTAACATTAACCGTTGGTGTCCACCCCAACGACCACGGCAGCAGCAACACAAGCACCTCGTAAGCTACGGCAAGTGTGCATACGAACCAGATGGTAAAATTGATAAGGGTTCCAATAACTGCAAGCGGAGTTTTAGTATTTGGATTTTCATTTTTCCACTTGACATACATCCGCGACCAGTCGAAAAACGAAACCCATGAACCGACTATCAGCAGGGCCGCTCCAAGGTAAAACAATGGATGCCCTTTTAAAGGTGGATAAAACGTATACAGCACAGACGCTTTACCGGCCAGCATGGCCCATGCAGCCATTACGGTTCCTGTGGTCATCAGGGCAAAACTGAACCAGGCAACCTTCCTGTTTGGCTCCTTTTTGAAATAGAACGCTATCGTTGCATGTCCGAACGCCACTGCAAAAAAAGTCGTTAATACAATCGCGTTTATTACGCCGTGCAACGTGAGACCCTGGTAATAATCGAGTTTCGCAAAAGCCGCCTGTTTCAATACGCCGGCTCTGTAGATAGTTTGCATTAAGCCATGATAAATACCGAGTGTCAACAACGCGACCGGTATTGACAGTTCCCAAAAAATTAGCCTTTTAAACGATTTGCTGACTTGCATGTTTCTACTTTATTTAGATTGGGGGTAGTTTACTATTACCTGCGCTTTCATGTTCTGATGACCGGAACCGCAATACTCGTGGCACACTATATCGTAAACACCCGGTTTATCAAACCTTACGGTAGTTTTGTTTATACTGCCATAGATCGCCATCATATTCACGTTTTTCTGCGCGATATTAAAACCATGCACTACATCTTTCGACGTAAGAAAAAAATCAACTTCGGATCCAACGGGAACATTTATTTCGGCAGGTTGAAACATCCACATCTGCGCAACACCAAACACCTGGTAGGTTTTTTCGTCTATCTTGTTCACCTTCGGTTCAGTATAGGCCTTATCATAAGGCAGACATTCGGGTATGTCGGTTCGATACTTATCCCGGGCATATAGTATCGAAAAAATAAACAGGGCGAGTAAAAAGCCGGTGGCTATTATAATACGCTTTTCGATTTTATCAATTATAGCTGCCATTTGTAAATATTTAACTACGTTCAATCATTAAAAAATATACACCGAACCAGATGATAAGACACAGGATTACAAGAAGAATAAAAAACGCGATAGCGCCTGAGGGAAAGAACTTATTATCGTGCTCCCGAATAGGTTCGGTCGGCGCGGATTCGTGTACACGGCCAGGAGAAAATTCCATAACAGCAGTTTTTTAGTATAGACAAAAGTATTTTCGACCCCTTGCAGGTTTTCTGACTTCCGAAGGCTCTTATCATGATTTTAATCATAGACGCGAATACGCCAGTCATTTCCAAAAAACGAGGCAGTGCCTAGCTTGCGCCTATGAGTAAGCGACTTGTTGATGGCCATCTCATTAGAAAGTACAATGAGCCGGTGCCGCGTTATACCAGTTACCCTACGGTACCTTTTTGGGACAATGGCATAGACGAAAAAAAATGGAAACGGAGTTTTTCGGACCGGTTCGATCTTGAAAACCATGTTCATGGGATAAGCATTTACATCCATCTCCCCTTCTGTGAGTCTCTTTGTACATATTGTGGTTGTAACAAGAAGATAACCACTAACCATAACGTTGAAGATGAATATATATCAGCGATTGTGAAGGAGTGGAGTCTCTATAAAAAATTAATGTCCCAAACCCCGTTGATACGTGAAATTCATTTAGGTGGAGGAACGCCCACTTTTTTCTCTCCACATAATCTGAAGCGGTTATTAACAACGCTGATAGATTCGGCAATTGTTCATCCATCTCACGAGTTTAGCATCGAGGGGCATCCGAATAACACAACAAAACACCACCTGGAGATGCTGCATTCGCTGGGCTTCCGGCGAATAAGCTATGGTGTGCAGGATAATGATCCGGCGGTGCAACGAATAATTAACCGCATACAACCGCTGGAAAATGTTCAGCGGGCAACCGATAATGCAAGATCAATTGGTTTTACATCGGTAAATTTTGATTTGATCTACGGCCTGCCGCTGCAAACAATTAAATCGATCGAAAACACATTCAGGGAGGTTACTGAACTCAGGCCCGACCGCATCGCTTTTTACAGCTACGCGCATGTTCCCTGGGCCAGCAAAGGTCAGCGTTTGTTCGATGAGTCGCACCTGCCGGCGCCTGAAGAAAAAGTCCGGTTGTATATGAAAGGACAGGAAATACTCGCGGCAAATGGTTACCAGGATATAGGGATGGATCATTTTGCGTTACCAAACGACGATTTATATAAAGCGAAGGCAAATGGCCGCCTTCACCGGAATTTTATGGGATATACAACACAGAACAGTGGCCTTCTGCTGGGCCTCGGCGTGTCGGCAATCAGCGATCTCGGAAATGCGTTCGCGCAAAATGACAAAGCCCTGCACAATTACTATACCGCCATTAAAGGAGGCGGGCTTGCAGTTGGAAAGGGATATTTTTTATCGGGAGAAGATGTTGCCTTCCGACGTTATATCCTTGATACAGCCTGCAAGGGAAGTACGGGTTTTCATTCATCGCATCTGCCTTTACTTGAACAATATACTTTTCCAAAATTAAATCAATTTGCAGCCGACGGACTTATTGAATACGACACGAAGCAGTTGCGTTTAACAGGAAAAGGACACTATTTTATCCGGAATATTTGCAGCGCATTTGACCTTCACATGCAACGGAGTGTAACGCCGGATCAAAAAACAAAATTCAGCAAGGCGATATAAGACATGGAATTGAAATTCACATAATTGTTTATAGGAGAAGTGAGTTTACTTTTGATTACTTGGAGAATTTTTTAGTAATCATCATTTTGTATCTTGCTTAGTATGAGTTTCCTGCTGGCTCTTGAACTTATCGGCACGTTTGCCTTTGCAGCTTCCGGTGCGTTTGCAGCAATTGATAAAAAACTCGACGCGTTCGGTGTTATAATTATTTCGTTCGTTACCTCTATTGGCGGCGGCACTGTTCGCGATCTTATAATTGGTTCTTTGCCTGTTGCCTGGCTTAGCAACCATCTGGCTCTCCTGGTTGTATTTCTAACCGCGATTCTTGTAATGCTTTTTTCAACTTTCATCAGGCGTTTTTCTTTTCTCCTGTTCATTTCCGACGCTGCAGGCCTGGGACTGTTCACGCTCATCGGAATTGAAAAAGGTGTAGCGCACGGATTCTCCCCCGGCATCTGCATCGTCCTGGGCACCATTACGGGCAGTTTCGGTGGTGTTATCCGCGATGTTCTCTTAAACAGTGTCCCACTCATTTTTCGGAAAGAAATTTACGCCTCAGCTTGCGTCACCGGGGGCATCGTTTATTTTTTGCTGATGCGCCTGGATGTAAATTTCGCGGTTGTTGAAATCCTGGTTATTGTATTGATTGTATTGATCCGACTTCTTGCAGTCCATTACAAATGGGCGTTACCGGTGTTGGTAACACCAGGAAAATCTAGAAAATTGTAGAAACAATTTTCGCAGGCCTAAAAACGGGGTATACGGCCAATAGAACTGCGGGGCGAATCTTGCTGCGTAGTCCAGCAAAATTCCATAACGCATGCAACCAAAACGTCCGACCAGGTCGGTAAACGGTAACCAATTTTTCTGTTCGATCCAGCATCAGTATATTTTTCT
>JAEUVS010000065.1 GCA_016786745.1 Chitinophagaceae bacterium
GAAAGGATTCGGGTACAACAGGAACGAAATATCTAAATTATGCGGCAGCGTATGTGGGTTACCGACAGTTACACGTTCCACCCACGAATAATCTGTTTTGTTACTCTTGCTCACATGTTTGAGCCGGTAATAATGATCGCCCTTACCAGGTAACACATGCACATAACTGTACGACCTCGAGTTGCCGCGGCGCGGAGGCTGCACGCGTCCCAGTTTTTCAAATTCATTGCCGTTTCGGCTGTGTTCAACTATGATGTGATCGGTCGCCTGGTCCTTCGCTATTTTCCACTTCAGCTCAACATAACCTCTCTTTTCTTTTGCGCTGAAAGACTCAAACACTTGCACGCTATCCTCTGCAGGTTGTGCAATAGCGTATCTCCATAAATCGCCCAGCAATCCCGATTCACTCGTAGAGCTTGCGTTTGCAGCAAAGCCACCTCCTCCATAAATCCATATTGCGTTTTCGGAATGTTGTGTAAAGGAATTCAATTCAGATGCTGCGCCAGGATGATTTAATGAATCAGGAGTTCCTTTAGTTCCGTAAACGGCTCCTTCATTGCTAGATTTTGATCCACTGAGCCACGTCCACTCATTGTTCGAAGGATCGTAGCTCCACAGGTCATTCAGCGAACCTGAATTGTCTTCTGAATAACCACTTCCACCGAATAGCATCATCTTTCCGTCGAGCATATCGAATGTGGCAAAACTTAAACGGGCTCCTGGTGTGTTTAAGGGATCAGGTGAACCCTTTGTGCCGTAACGGCCGAATGCCTCACGCTCTTTATTTCCATTTATCCAGGTCCATATTCTTGTTGATGTGTCATATCTCCACAAATCATTCCTGGTTGCAGTTTCAAAACGAAGGTCGTCTGATCCCGCTCCCACGAAATAAAACTCCAAACCACCAAACCAATAAAGATGCCCGCTGCTGTCGACCCACAAACCGCCGGCCAGGCGAGTCGGGGGAAGATTTGCAGGATCTGCAACGCCTTTCGTGCCGAAGTTGGGGAAATGAGAAATTGCCTCAGCTACGAGATCGTTATCGCCAAAATACGTCCACAGTTGTGCTACAGGGTCATATCTCCATATGGTGCGGGTAGTGAATTCTACGTCGTCGGTAAAAAGTTGAAGAGTGAAACCTCCGACCATCCAGAAGTTCCCATTAATGTCAACTGCGGCAGATGCGCTGCTTAAATTAGGTGGCCTGCTGCCGGCATCGGGAACACCTTCTGCTCCGTATTCACCTTCATCAAACGCATTCGTGGTTCCGCTGATCCATGTCCACTGATTTATCGCCGGATCATATTTCCAGAGATCCGCAAGATTACCGATGCGGTTTTGGGCCCGGCCCCCGTACATCCAGAGGTTTCCCGCCTTGTCCGTCCACGTACTTGCATACTGGCGGTTCATAGGGAGATTCGTTGAACTCGGAACTCCCTGGGTTCCCTGGTTTGAGGTTTGAGGATCGGCCGTTGTTGGCCCATGTTTCCATGTCCATAAATTAGTAGAAGGGTCGAACATCCAGAGGTCGTTCATGTAGGTGTGATTTCCGTTGCTGTTTACTGCTAACCCGCCGAATAGCCAGAGTTTGCCATCGGGTGTTGTCCAGCTTTCGGCGCCATCGCGTGCGCCGGGTGTTGAGCTCGCATCCGCAACACCTTTTGTTCCATAAACGGCGGGCTTGTTTAATTGCGCGGTGCCGTTGATCCAGGTCCATTGTTTGTTTTGAGAGAATGCGGTGCAGGAGAGGAGTAATAGGAGAGATAGGTACAAAAGTTTCATAGAAGGTTTTGTTTAATTAAGGTTAGATCCTTTTATGGGGTCGAAGCAAGGAAGGAGCTTTGTGAGGGGCGGGATTGAGGTATAATGTACGAACAAAATTTTGGGATGTATCTTAAAAGTTGATTTCTGGCCGCAAAAGTTGTATTTGGGGATAACTTTTGCCAGGTCGGTCCTTCGCGCTTTTTTTCCTGGATCTTAGCACACTGCTTTTTATCTTATGTTTATAGGAAGATTAACTGCAACTTATTTTGGACGACTACTCTCCATTATACGATGAGAAGACGCTCGTAGAACGCCTTGTCAAAGGAGACGAGGCGGCGTTTGACGCTCTGTTTCATACCTACTGGGACCAGGTTTATTCTTTTGCATTAGTGATGACAAAGTCTCCACCTGCTGCACAGGACATCAGCCAGGAAGTATTTGTAGACATCTTTACAAAACGAAACAATCTCGCTGATGTAACAAATTTCCGCAGCTACCTCTTTCAGATGGCGAAGTTTAAAATCCTGACGCGGCTGAGGAGAAACAAAGTAGAAACAGCATACAAAGAATTTTTGATACACCGTATCGACCTGCAACAACCATCTGCAGATGCATCTTTGCAGGAAAAAAACCTGCACGAAGCCGTTTTACAGGCGATAGAAAAGCTTCCACCTCAACAAAGAACCGCATTCCAGCTGAGCCGCATGCAAGGGCTTACCCATGAACAGATCAGCGTAACGATGGGCATAAGCAAAAAGACAGTTAAGGATTATATCGTAAGAGCCATCGCTTTCCTGCGAAAACATCTTTACGACGAGGGACTTCTTATGGTATCTGCAGGCGCCGCTATCACCTTTCTCAAATAATTTTTCTTTCCGACACTTCCTTCCCGGTTACTTAAGATACTTAGCTGTATGACCGGTTCCGAACTCAAACATCTACTCGAGCAATACCTCGATGAATCTATTTCAGAACAAGATTTTAAAAAACTGTTTCACAGTTTATCCAATGGCGTCAATACGTCGGAATGGGAACAGGTAATGGATGACATTCTGAAGAATGAACATTTCAGGGGATTGTCGGGCAACAAAGAAAAGCAACAGGCCTTGATTCATATAAAGTCAATCGCCGAACAGCAATCGACACAAATCGCCACACCTGTAAAAAACATTTTCACACGAAAATTAGCCCGCTGGATGGCTGCGGCGTCAGTTATCCTTATTTCAGGAGCAGCAATATTTTTCTGGAGTCAGTCAACAAATGAAAAAAATACCGCCCGCACGCCGGTAAACAATTCATCGGCCGCCGATATATTACCCGGTGGACAAAAAGCTGTGCTGAAATTAGCCGATGGCACCACTATTTCTCTCGACGACGCTAATAAAGGTTCACTGGGAAAACAGGGTTACAGTAACATTGAAAAACGTGAAGAAGGTCAGCTTGTTTATCATCCAGGCGACATTATCGGCAAGGACGTATTGTACAACACCCTCAGCACTCCGCGTGGTGGTCAGTACGAACTGGTATTGCCCGACAATACAAGAGTATGGCTCAATGCCGCATCGTCAATCACATACCCTGTAGCTTTCAACGGAAATAACCGTAAAGTTCATATCACGGGTGAAGCGTATTTCGAAGTGGCGCCTGATAAATCAAAACCTTTTATAGTAGATGTAAACGGGTCGGTTTCTGTAGAGGTGCTTGGTACGCATTTCAACATTAACAGCTACGCAGATGAAGGTCTCATCAATACAACATTACTCGAAGGAAAAATTCGCCTGGCAAATAACCGCACAACCGGTGAAGCGGTTGTATTGAGTCCGCGGCAGCAGGCACAGGTAAATAAATCGAATGACAATCTTCCTATAGCTGTGGTCAACAACGCAAATGTCGAGGAAGTGATGGCATGGAAGAACGGATACTTTCATTTCACAAATACATCGCTGGAAGCAATGATGCGACAGGTGGAACGCTGGTACGACGTAAAGGTTATTTTCGAAAACAACACGCCGCAATTGCGATTCGCCGGTGAGATAAAACGCGATCTCACCCTGTCTCAATTGCTGGAGGGCCTCAGTGAAATGGGAGTGAACGTGGAAAGAAAAGGACGTGAATTGTTCGTTAAACCATAGCCTGTAAAAACAAAAGCCAGGAAGGTGAGAGTTCCTGGCAGGCGTTAAGGCAACTGTAATAGATAAGTTTCGCAACTGCTTATTCAATCACCCAAACAATGCAAAGGTATGTATTCCAAAATGATGTTAGTAATGAAGCTAACAATGCTTTTTCTGACCGCTGCTTTTGTAAATGTATCTGCCCACTCAGTGTCGCAGACAACAATTACCTACTCTGGTAAAAACACCTCACTGGTCAAGGTTTTTTCTGTTATTAAAGAACAAACCGGTTTTGCCGTAGTTTACCCGGTCGACATCGTGGCCGGTGCGCCGAAAGTAAACGTTCACGCGATCAACCAACCGCTCGAAGACTTCCTGGGCGAGGTGTTCGAGCACCAGCGGCTAACGTGGACCATCAAAAGCACCACGATTTTTATTTCAAAAAAAGTCCGTTCGCCACAAATCACGCCAGCTAAAACAAACGCAGAACCTGCACCCGTGCTTCAGATACGCGGGCGGGTCGTTGGCGAAAAAGGTGAGGCGCTCGCGGGTGTTTCTATCGTGGTAAAAGGTACTAATGTCGGAACCGTATCCGATAACTCAGGGCAATTTGTGCTCAATACAAGAGAGGAACGTGTTACGCTGGTTTTTTCATCAACAGGCTACGAAACGCAGGAAGTAGAGACCAACGGCGCCAACAATTTGAACGTTACATTGAAACTCGACACGCGGAATATGTCTGAAGTGGTGGTAACGGCCTTCGGTGTTGAACGCAGCAAACGCGCGCTGGGATATTCCACTCAATCCGTTGACGGCAGCAAACTTGCCGAGGCCCGCGAACCCAATGTGGCAAATGCATTGAAGGGAAAGGTAGCGGGTGTACATATTAATGGATCGTCGGCAGGAGCCGCCGGTTCATCGTTCGTTGTTATCCGTGGCAACAGTTCGCTCACAGGAAATAATCAACCGCTTTACGTTGTTGATGGCGTGCCCATCGATAATCAAACACTGGGTTCGCCGGGAATTTTTTCCGGTCAGCGTGATTTCGGTGATGGAATAGGCGACATCAACCCGGATGACATCGAAAATGTTTCGGTGCTGAAAGGGCCTGCCGCTGCGGCTCTTTACGGCGCGAGAGGTGCACACGGTGTAATACTTATTACATCGAAGAAAGGGAAATCGGGAAGAATGAATATTGATTTCAACACCAACGCCACATTCGAAACACTTAACGTTATTCCAACGTTTCAGAATAAGTGGGGAGGAGGATATGATGACAACCACGCGAATTTTGACCAGGTGACTATCGACGGGCAAACTGTATCGCAGTGGCCGGGATGGCTGATCGATAACTGGGGCGGGGAATATGATGGCAGACCTTTATCGATCGCTACATGGCCCGAACTGGGAATCATACCTTATACACCACAACCCGGAAATGTATTTAAAAACTTCTACCGTACAGGCGCAACGCTCACGAATACTGTGGGTATTTCGGGTGGAAGCGACAGGGGAACATACAGGTTATCGTTATCTGACCTGCGTAATCGCGGAATCGTTCCAAATAATAGTTTTAACCGCCAAACAATTAATCTACTCGTAAACTTTAAAGTAACGCCAAAGCTTACGGTCGAAACTAAAATCAACTATATCCGCCAGGATGAAAGCAATCCACCCGAAACAGGTGGTCTGAGCACTTCTCCTGCTGCGGCTATCAACCGTCTCCCGCTTTTCCTCGACCTGGAGAAAATGAAAAATTATAAAAGAGAGGATGGATCGATGATCAATTATAAATCCGGTAGCCCGTTAAATCCATATTGGATAATGAACGAACTAATCGCCGAGGGCGACCGTGATCGTATAATCGGATATATTCTCGGCCGTTACCAGTTTACCAATTGGCTAACATTGCAGGCCCGCACCGGTACAGACTTTTATACCGATACAAGGTTTTCAAGAATAGGTATAGGAACACCGGGAACTGCCGACGGAAGTTTGCAGAATGAAACCTATTCGGTAAAGGAAGATAACAGCGACCTGCTTTTAACAGCAACCGGAAACCTGAACAGCAAATGGACCGGAACTTTATCGCTTGGCGCCAACCACCTCGACAGAAGATACGAACGCCTTGCAACCAGTGGTTTTGGTTTTAATATTCCGAACCTTTACAACATTGGTAATGCAAAAAGGGTTGTTTCTAACAATACCGAATCGCGCCGGATTATGAACTCAGCGTATTTCGCAGGGCAAATTGGTTACAATAATTTTCTTTTTGTTGATATTACCGGTCGTAACGACTGGTCGTCTACTCTTGGAACAAACAACTACTCGTTTTTCTACCCTTCTGTAAGCGCCAGTTTCGTTTTCACCGACGCGCTTAACATGTCGGCCGGACCGCTGTCGTTCGGAAAGTTGCGTGCATCGTATGCAGAGGCAGGAAATGATGCGGCGCCTTTTCTGACAAAAGGAGGATACGATATCACTTCGAGCAACTATAATGGAGCGCCGTTTGCATTTGTGAATACGAATATTCCCCTGCAGGATCTTAAAAACGAGCTTACCCGTTCATATGAGGTCGGTACCGAACTAAGGTTCTTCAATAACCGGCTCAACCTCGATCTCACATATTACAATGCTTCTACGGTTAACCAGATCACACCTGTGCAAATCTCGATGTCAACCGGCTTTCAATCGCGCCTGATTAACGCTGGTGAGATACGCAACCAGGGCTTTGAAATTTTCGCGAGTGGCACACCGGTTAAATTGAAAGATTTCAGCTGGGACATATCACTCAATTTTTCGCGTAACAAATCGCGCGTGGTATCTCTGGCTCCCGGTCTCGCAACGCTTACATTGCTTTCCGCTGACCCCGTTTCAATTGAAGCACGGCCAGGACAGGCGTATGGTAACATCGTAGGCTTTCCTTTTATGAGAAATGATGCAGGAGAAATATTGTTAACTGCAGAAGGAAAATGGCAGCCCGCGGCTCAGCGGGAGATCCTGGGCAATATTCAGCCCGATTGGCTCGGTGGCATCACCAACACGTTTACATTTAAAGGAGTTGAACTTCGCATGCTTATCGACGTTAGACAGGGCGGACAGGTGTATTCGATGTCGAAATATAACCAGATGGCAGGCGGTACAGGTAAATTCACTGAGAACCGTGAGAATCTCATTGCAAACGGCGTTATCGAGCAACCCGATGGAAAATTTGTGAAAAGCGACAAGGTGCTGCTGGCCCAGGATTACTATGCATTGATGGGCCCCTGGTCAGGCATTGCGGAGCCACTTGTTATTGATGCCGACTATGTATCGTTCAGGGAAGCCAGCATCGGTTACAGTTTTGCAAATCTTCCATGGTTAAAGAGGTCTATTTTGAAAACGGCGAAGCTTTCCGTGGTGGGCAGAAATCTCTTTTACATCTATCGCGATCCGGAGTTCAAGCTGATGGGCGTTACACCTGAAACAGCGTTCAACACTACTGCGGCAGCGCAGGGTGTGGAGGCAGCGAACTTCCCCACAACACGTAGTGTAGGTGTTAACCTGTCATTTTCATTTTAAGCGTTACCTAAAAAACTAGAAAAATGAATCGTTCAAAACTAACTATATATGCAATGCTGATCCTTCTCTTTGGATCATGCACCAAAAAGTTTGAGGGTATTAATACCAATCCCGTTCTCGTTACGGAAGATATCATACAACCTTCTATGATATTTTCCGGCGTACTTAAGAATTCTATTTTTCCAACCTATGCCAACTCGATATTTAAAGAGTATGCGAATTATTACAGCAATGAAGCTTCCGGGGCTATCTTCCAGGATCGTGACTGGACGGAACCATTTTCCGACTTTCAACAGAATCTCATCAACATTGCCGAGGTAGTTCGTTTGACAGCTGATGATCCATCATTATCTAATGAGCACGCCATCGCGAGGATCTGGAAGGTATGGGTGTTTTATCAACTTACCGATGCGTATGGTGACCTGCCGTATTTTGAAGCTGTGTTGGATATGGACGAAGCAATTAACCAACCTCACTACAACACACAGGAAGAAATTTACCGCGACCTGTTTAAAGAGCTTGATGAGGCTGTTGCATCTTTCAGCGCCGATCCCTCACAGAAATCGTTCGCAAATGCGGATATCCTGTTCGGCGGTGATATAGAAAAATGGACACGTTTTGCAAATTCACTTCGGTTGCGCCTCGCGATCCGCGTTCGCTATGCTGACGCTGCGCTTGCAGGAGAGAATGTAAATGCGGTATTGAATCAGCCGCTGATTGATGCAAACGGATGGAACGCGAAGCTTGCCACACTTAATGATATCGACATAAACAACAGGAATCCGCTCTACAATGAATTTATAAACAGCAATGCCTATCCCGTTTGGGCAGGTTTTACTGTAACGCAGGAACTGCTGAAGCGCAGCGATCCGCGTCTCGACATATTTGTGAGCCCTGCGAGCGTTGGTGCGGCCGGTTTCCGCGGCAGACCCATGACCTTACACACCGATCAGAAGCTGCGGTATGCAAACGATTCCACCGCGGTATTGCCTCTCTCGTTCCAGCAACCCGTATACGACATCATTGTACTTAGCGCCGCGGAAGTCTATTTTCTTCGCGCAGAAGCAGCATTGGCTGGCTTATCAACGGAAGATGCAGGGGAAATGTACCGCATGGGCATTCGGGCATCGCTCGAACAATATAATGTTGACGCAGGTGAGATCACAGGTTACCTGTCGTCGCCAGCGGGTTCGCTTGCAGGACCAACCGGGGAAGACGACCTTGAAAATATTATCGTTCAGAAATATCTGGCCATGTATAACCAGGGCACAGAAGCGTGGGCGGAATATCGCCGCACAGGTTACCCAAAAATCTGGACGGGCAACGACCTCGGAAGTAC
>JAEUVS010000078.1 GCA_016786745.1 Chitinophagaceae bacterium
AACTTTGCATCTTGAAAAAATTCCTGTACAGAATTTTTAAGCATGTTAATATTTTCCATGCCGTACATCACAACAATTTCCGGCATGCAGACACTGATGTTTTTCAGGATATTTTGTATGCGGTTGGGATATACGTGTTCCTGGTATAATGCACGGCTTTTGAGAAAAGGAAATTGCGGCAAGTCGAGCCAGGCATAATACCAGGCGTGGTTGTGAGCGGGCAGGGGATATAACTGGATCAACGCTTCGTTGGGGGGTGAAGCTAACGCAAATGACTTTTGCTGATATTTAAGCAGATCAGGAAGTTTTTTGCTTTCGTATCCGTGTGTAAACGCGATGATGTTTTTCCATGCACCGTGCAGGGTTGCATCGCTTCCGAACCGGTGATCGTGGAAGTTTGAGAATTTCTCGGCTCTCGGCCCTTCAATTCGAAATGCTACATGACGATAAAGTTCGCGGATGTCGCAGAGGGTAGGAGCATTGAGCTCTTTTAAACCATAAAAGTAATTAAGCTTTTCTGCTACTTCTTCCGGCAGATCGCCACCATTTTCTTCATGACCAACAAACCAGAACCTGGCATTCCATGATCCATATCCGTAAAAATTATCGATCCAGTATTTGAGCGCTTTCTCATCAATCAGCATGAATGGAAGGTAATAACTTAAATAGAAGAAAGCGTTTCTTCGAGGTTTGTTTCTGTTGAAAACTGTAAACGCTGCCTCAGCCGTTGCTTTGTTTTGTGTACACTATCAACAGAAATCCCAAGCATTGAGGCCATCTGGCGCGCCGTAAGGTTTAAACGCGTGAGCGCTGCCATTCTTTGCTCAGCAAGCGTTATATCGCGGTTCCTTTCGCGTAGCCTTATAAAAAACCCGGGGTGGATTTTCTCAAAAAGTTGTTTGAAGTTCTCCCATTGCTCTTCAGTGAGTATGGTCTGGCGACTGATCTCATTAATCAACTGTTCCTGCTCAGTATTATGCTCACGGTGCGATAACTGAGCAGTGAGCTTTTCGACCAGAGCCGTCTTTTCGATTACATTCTCAGTAATTTTTTTCATCTGTTCTTTTGCCGCATTAAGCTCCACCTCTGCGGCATTTTTCTCCTTCATAGCCAACTCGTGCCTGCGCTTATGTTTCAACCTCACGCTGTTTAAATACAGGAGAAGTGCAATCGATGCCAGCACCACCGACAGTATAATGAGATTTCTTTTGATAGCAGCATTCTTCTTCTCCTGTTGAAGCAGTTCGATGGCGCGAAAATTATTCTCGTTATCCACCCTCATCTTGGCGATTTTCGTACTACTCAGCAAATACACCTTCTGCACTGAATCGTGAAGATTATTATACAGCTGGTTGTAAAGGTTAAAACTGTCGCGGATACCCAGCGCACGGTACGTATCTGCCGTTGTGTAGTATATTTTCTCCAAAAATGTCTCCGGCTGCAGGTAGTATCCGTATGCAAGTTTGTCAAGCGTTGCTTTTGCTTCCCTTATGCTAAGCAGCGCGCTGTCATTTTTATTCTCAGCAAGGTAGATCTCGGCAAGTTGCTGCAACGACTTCGCGGCGTGTTGTAATTCGCTGTTTTTGGTGATATCGTAACAATATTGCACCAGCGGTTTCGCTCGCTTGTAGTCTTTCTTTTTTAGATATAATCCCCCGATAAAACCCGCGTTGATGCCTTTCCAGATAGTAGAGTTTTTCTCTTCGGCCATCGCATTCGACCTTTCGTAGTAAGCAAGCGCGGAATCCCATTGGTTTAATCGATCGTAATTCTGACCTATGGTGTTGTATCCTTTCACGAGAGTAAAGTTGTACCTGTTGGCTATCGAATCATGAGGTGGATGTTCAATCACTTTTCGGGTATAAAAAATACTTTTCTCATAATCCATGCAGTGAAAAAGCACCTCGCCCAGGAGGATGTTTTCGAAATACCTTTTATTAGAAAGTGAATCAAAGCGGTCATAATATTCCTGGCCCTTCAACAGGTACGTGGCTGCAAGTTCCAGGTTTTGGTAACCGATGGCGTTTGTTCCGCACGCGAAAGAAATAAAAGCAATGAACTGTTCGTCGCCTGTTTCGTATGCCAGGTTGATAGCTTGTTCCGACTGGAGTATCAGCTCATTGTCGCTTTTATAATTGTTGTACTTAATGTTGAAGAATACGCCGGATGCTTTCAATCTCGCGTTTATATACGGTCCTGCAAACCTGTTTTTCTTCTGCATTTGTTCAAAGAAACCGAGCGTTGCTGCAGTGTCTCCCAGGTTGTTCAAATAGTCTTCCAGTTTCAGGTACCCGGAGTCTATCGGCATACCTTTTTTAGAAAGCTCACGCGTCCAGTAGTCGAGGTCCTTTAGACTGGCCTGGCTGAAAGCAGTTGTGCACGCACACAACAAAATATATCCACAGATGAAGAATGACTTAGGGGTTATCATGCCTGGCTGATGTAACGGTTAAAGATACCTGTAAAATGGTTAAAACTGTGGTACTTTCCTGTTTCCTTATTAAGATCCGGCGTGGCGATCAGCCCCCAGTTATGCAGCAGCGTCCAAGGCCAGACCCACTTGTTAAAGGCAGGTATGGCAGCTCGTATACTGCAAAGACGCTCGGCACTGGTATCCAGTAAGGCAACTCCACATTTTGTTTCAATGTTAGGATGCATGCGATACTGATTCCTGCCAATACAAACGGCACATTCCTTCTTTCGCTGGCATTAATGCTGTAAGCGTGCAGATAGGGTAAGCATTTTTAAACGGGCTAAATAAAATATTTTATTTAGGCTATTTGTTACATGTATGCATTGTCAGTTGCTTTTTCAAAATTGTTCCTGAATTAAAGTAACGTTGAGCGATAAAAATAGATCAACCTTAATGAAATGAAACAACTACGTTAATTTTTCGGATAGGTTGAGTAAATGCCTGGTAATTCAGAATAATTTTTGGTTACGACGCGTGTAAAAAGTTTTATTTTCTGCAAAATTATTTTCATGATTTTGGACGATCATCTACCAATAGCTTGCAAAGGAGTAGCGAGATGTAAACGGTCTCATGAATATTCGATACCTTTAAACTAACAATACATGTCTAAAAAACCCTACTATACTAAAAGTCTTGGACGCGCTGTCGCTAAAGAGTTCCGTACCGTGCGGGAGGGCACTTATCATATCATTACCGGTTTTCAAAACAACTGGCAGGTAGTACGTGAAGGTAACCAGCGGCCTACCCGCGTTTTTTCTACCCAGGCCCAGGCACTTCAGTATGCCCGCCAGCTGGTGAATGGCAAAGACGGTGAAATTGTCGTTCACACCCCGAGTGGTGATGTGAGCAAGGTGATCAAGGCTGCATAATCTTTCTCTCTTCTTTTTTTCTTCTTCCTCAAAACATATTATGCCTTTTGAAACCGCTGTGTTTATCAATTGCCCATTTGATACGAATTACAAGCCTATCCTGCGCGCCATTATCTTTACTACTGTCTATGCAGGCCTCGAACCCCGAGTTTGCACGACGAAATCCTCTGACCATGTCCGGGTGCAGCAGATCAAAGAATTAATTCGCACTTCCAGGTATGGTATACATGATCTTTCGCGGTCTCATGCGGATGCGAATCAGCCACCTCGTTTTAATATGCCTTTTGAACTGGGTATTGATGTCGGATGTCGTACGTATGGTAATGCCAATCAGCAGGAAAAAATCATTCTCATCATGGAGCGGGAGCAGTATCATTATCACCGGGTACTTTCCGATATCAGCGGGCAGGACATCTATCGCCATAATGATGATCCAAAACTTGCGGTAGCTGGCGTACGCGAATGGCTTGTGAATAACGATTTCGACCTACCCGGTGCCAACCAGATATGGATCAAATTCAATGAATTCAAAGAATCGCTTCAAAAAAAGTTGAGAGCAAATAATCAATACACCATAAGTGAAATCCGCAGAATGGCGGAAGCACATTACATCAAACATGTCATCGATGCCTTTAGTTAGACCAGCAACAGGCAAATAATCCAGCTTAAGAGAGCTGTACACGCCTCGTCTGTCAAGACTTATTTGTACGGATCGAGACAAAGAAATTCTTATACACCTTCGACTAAACAGAAAATTGAAGAACCCGGTACAAATTGGGTGTCGCTGTTCAATCCAAACAATCAAAACTTTTTGCTCAGCACCATATCATACCGATGCATGCCTGGCCCGTAGGAGTCTTTAGTAATGTTGATCGTATGAAACCCCATTTTCTCAAAAAAAGATGCGGCGTGTTGGGTGGTATCAAGCGCAATATTGCAGTCTGGTACGAGATCACGGATCGCCTCTATTCGATGTAACAACAATTTTTTTCCCAGGCCGAGTCGGTGCGTGCCATTATTGATTAAGCCCCAAACCATGCGCGCGTCTTTGCGAATTAAGTCAATCGCGAACCCGCCGCAACCCACCACGCGGTCATTTATGGTGATCACATAATACCTGCAGATCTCAATGTCACTGTCCGGTTTACAGGCATGGTCGACTAACCACAGTTCGAATTCGTCAAGTTCATGAGGTAAAAAATAAGCAGGTATGTTACTATTGAATGCATCGACACAATCCGTACGATCGGTTTCGGTATAATTCCGGATGAGTTGCGATCCATACTCTTTCATCTAACAAAAAATACAAAACTGAACGCACACTGTGCGAAACCGGACAATTAAAAAAATAAGATAAATACCAACCAGTTGGTTATTAACGCATAAAAAAACGGGCACCTTTCTGGCGATAGTTCTGTTGTATTCAAAAACCAAGCGCATGTTCAAAAACTATCTCCTCGTCGCCCTCCGCCAGTTAACCAGGAACCGCGGCTACTCCTTCATCAATATCTTCGGTCTCGCCACTGGCATGGCAATCGCCCTGGTGATCGGCATCTGGGCGTACGACGAGCTTTCCATGGATCAAAATATTCCGAACGGCGACCGCGTAGTACAAATCATGCAAAACCAGTGGGCACAGGGTGTAACCGACGAGAAAACGCCGCCCAGGTATGTCGGCACAACGTTGTCCCCGGCTCTCAATCCCTGGCTGCACAATGAACAATATCGCGATGTTTTCGACTATACGGCGATGACCCTTTGGCCAGGTGAGCACTTGCTGGTGAATGGCGATAAAAGTATCGCTCACTCCGGCACATCAGCGGAGTATACCTTCCCAATTATTTTCGGGTTTCGCTTTCTGAGCGGCACTGCCGAATCCATGCGCGACCCAAACACGGCCCTTATATCAAGGTCCACAGCTATTGCACTCTATGGTACAGAAGACGCAGTTGGTAAAACCTTCAACTACGAAAACCGGCGCCCATTCACCGTTGGGGGAGTTTATGAAGATCAGCCCGCGAACAGCAGCTTGCGCGATTATAATTTTCTTATCTCGATGGCCAACGACGAAACCACCTGGGTGAGGAATATAGATGATTTCGAGAATCATAGTTGCCGCATGTATGCCCGTCTCGCCGATAACATCACTTTAGATCAGGCAACGGCGCGCATCAGGAATATCTGCAGCCCTTATGTGAAGTTCGCTTACGAAACCTACAAAGTGCTTCCGTATCAAAGCCTGTACCTGCACTTCGATGAGACCAACTCTGTTGGTGACGGTCGTATTGTTTACGTCAGAATGCTTAGTATCATCGGCGTGTTTATCCTCTTGCTGGCTTGTATCAATTTTATGAACCTGGTAACGGCCCGCAGCGAAAAACGCGCGAAGGAAGTGGGTATTCGCAAAACCGTCGGTTCGCTGCGTGGTGATCTCATCGCGCAATTCCTTGGTGAATCGGTTCTTCTGGCGTTAATCTCTTTTGTTCTCGCGATTGCCTTGGCGGCGCTGACATTACCCTTGTTCGATCAGTTGTCTGGTAAAACCATGACTTTCCCCTGGACGAACCCGCTTTTTTGGAGTTTTTCATTGATCTGTGCGCTGCTCACCGGTCTTCTTGCCGGCAGCTACCCGGCTTTCTATTTATCAAGTTTCCGACCGGTGAAAGTGCTGAAAGGTTTATTCAAAGCCGGCAAGGGCGCCAGCAATCCGCGCAAGGTTCTCGTGGTGACCCAATTCGCCATATCACTCGCGCTGATCATCGGTACCATCGTTGTGTTCCGCCAGATCCAATTTGCCAAAGATCAGCCGCTTGGCTATAACCAGGGCGGATTGATCACTGTTCCTGTCAATACGCAGGAATTAGACAGTCATTATGAGGCCCTTCGCCAGGCGTTGCTCAACACGGGCATGGTGACCAATGTTGCCAACTCCTCGACGGACCTCAATAATTTTGGTATGAATAATTTGCTTGAATGGGAGGGGATGAGTGAGGAAGCAAAAACGCTCTCATTCCGCGATGTTTTTGTTAACGCCGATTTTGGTCCTACTATCGGCTGGAGTATCGTTAAAGGACGGGATTTCTCACGCGCACACGTAACCGACAGCACGGCGGCGATTGTTAACGAAACGGGTGCCCGCATCCTCGGATTTAAGGACCCTATCGGCAGGACCATCAAACATTGGGGGAAGACATATACCGTCATCGGGGTTACGAAAGACATGATCAGTAATAGTCCTTATTACCCGGTGCAACCCGCGATCTTCCTGGGTGACGGTGGACATTCAGTGTTTACCATCCGCATCAAACCTGGTACGCCGGTGCGCACTGTTCTTGCAGCGATGGAACCTATTTTTAAAAAATTCAACCCCGCCAGTCCCTTTTTCTATTCTTTCGTTGATGAAGAGTATCAAAAGAAATTTAATACAGAATCGCGTATTGGCAATCTCGCATCGGTGTTTTCCGGTTTGGCCATTCTTATATCTTGTTTGGGATTATTTGGTCTCGCTTCTTTTGTTGCTGAGCAACGCACAAAGGAGATAGGCGTAAGAAAAGTACTCGGAGCGAGCGTTACGGGTTTGTGGGCGCTGCTTTCTGCGGAATTCATAAAGCTGGTGGTATTGTCGATGCTGATCGCTATGCCTGTTGCTTATTACTTCATGGATCAATGGCTCCAGAACTACGCGCTTCATACATCTTTGTCAGTATGGATCTTTGTAATAGCCGGCGCGGGTTTGTTGTTTGTTACACTGGCCACAGTGAGTTTCCAGGTAGTGAAGGCGGCGTTAATGAACCCGGTGAAGAGTTTAAGGTCGGAGTGAGGTCATCCCGAACCGAGCCCATTCGGCCTTCGGCCTTAGGCTAAAATCGGCGAGCGAGTGTGAGGGATCAGCGGAGAAACCAGTGGGCTAGTGGGTCCCAGCCTCCTGTCATCCCGAGCGCGAAGCGCGAGGGATCAGCGGAGAATCAATGCGGCTTTGTGGGATTATTTAGATCGCAGTCCTTTCTTCTTAATCTTCGACATTTTATTTTCCTTAGCAAGGACTTCGGCCAGTTTCGACCTTAGTGGCGGCAGTTCATTCCGAACAGTGTCCGCCACAATATGATAGTTAATCTCAAAATAATTGTGAACGAGCCGGTTTCGCATTGCCGTCATATCTTTCCACGGTAGCTCCGGATGTTTTTCCCTAAACTCTTTAGAAATTTTTGATGCCGCTCCCCCCATAATTGTAAATCTTCTCACAATAGCGTAAGATAGCATGTAGTTATTCGAGATTTCGTCAGTGGACCTCCCCTTCGAAAAAGAGAGCACGTTGTCAATGGAGTCTTTTATGTGTTTTAGATAGGCTACGTCGCTTAAGGGGGAGATTTGTTAGTTCTTGAAGGATATATAGTCCAATATGCTTACTGAGACCATCCCTGGTGATTAATTCCACCTTTCGACCAGTAATATCTTCAAGAAAAAATCCAAGATCCATAAGATGACGAAAAGCGTTTTGTTTATAGTAAAAATCTACTATAAAATCAATGTCGCTTTTCGCGTGTATCTTCTCATTCCGGACAAAATATGAACAATAACACTGCACGCGAAAAGGTGTTGAATAGTCAAAACTATTTATTGAAAATATTGAACGGACGACATCCAATTGGAAAATTCTCGTACACGTTCTACTAAGCACTCTTGAGAAAGCATCCTGTCCTTCTAAGATCTTGAAATAATCTGTGTAAGAGATACCCCCTGACTAAATCAATGAAAGAGGTTGGACCGTTACTGATCCAACCTTCTTTATTTAGGCGCGAAAATATCCTTCAACTGCTCTATCAGCTTTC
>JAEUVS010000091.1 GCA_016786745.1 Chitinophagaceae bacterium
CTTGCAGTTGTCAAATTCACTTACTACTGCATCGCTCGATGTTTCTTTGGTAATGGAGTTATTTGTAGTTGTGTCTACTGTCTTTGTACATGCGACTATTTGTACTAGCGCGACAAAAAGAAAGGCCCTGACAGGCCAATGTAAAGTTTTCATGTTTATCCTGGTTTGCTTGTTTGTGTTTGTAGAGGGAAGATAGTGCTTCCAACGTTGATTTATATCAATGTGAGCAATTAAAATGGAATTAGGAGGGTGAAAAAAGAGAAAGAAGCGTTGACTGATGTTTGAACATTACTTTCTTTTCCGATGGTTCCTGAAACTGCTCTCATACATGTCGATCCACTGCCTGGGTGTTATTTTAGAAACGAGTTCGCCTATCAGTTCATAAGGGATGTCGTCCGGCTTCTTGTAACGCAAACAGCTTTTGCCCATATCCAGTTTTTTGGGAGATGCTTTTGCATGAGCCTCGGTGAACCATTTCAATAAAGTTGGATCAGCGTATATGCCCATATGATAAATGGCGATAAAATTCTTTTGCGAAGCAAATCCAAGAAATGGCAATGGTAGTTTCGGATCACAATGATAGCCTGCGGGATATGTTGTGAGCGGCACTGCAAAACCGGGCATGCCATAACCCATTTCTTCCGTAAAACCTTTCGGGATATTCTTTTTGATGACTTTCCTCAATTCAGCAAGTGCTTTCTTCCTGTCTTCCGGAAGTTCCTCTATGTATTGGTCAACTGTTTTTGCTTTGGATTGCATCAGGAACAAATTTATATCCTTGATTCACTGTATACCGGCTCGTAGTAAAGTGTTATCGCGCCGGAAGTAAACGTTTTCGTCTTTAAAAGCTTAAGATTTATTCTGTCGTTTATGTTTTTGAATAAACGCAAACCTGAACCTATTATAGCCGGGTGAACCTGGAACTGGTATTCATCAACCAAATTTAGATTCATTGCGGCCACAATTAAGCTCGGGCTCCCAATTAAAATATCTTTGCCCGGTTGTTGCCTGATAGCGGAGATTTCTTCCTCGAGAGGCCTCGTGGCCACCCGGGAATTTTTCCATTCGACATTCTTCAGCGTGCGGGAAAAAACAATTTTCGAAAGATTGTCTATTAATACTGCAAAGTCATCCTCAGACTTGTTACCTGTAGGATTTTTTACTACGCCTGGCCAGTAACTTTCCATCAGCTGGTAAGTTGTCCTTCCGTATATAAGCGTGCCGGCGTTTCTTAACAGCTCATTGTAATGTTCGTGAATTTCATCATCCGCAATCATCGCCGTATGATCACAAAACCCGTCGAGGGTCATATTCATTCCGGCAATTACCTTTCTCATTTTCTCCTGGGACAATCTTTTAGCTGGCCGCTGTAACCCTGCGGTACGCATTAGCATATTCTGCAAACTCCCTTGCCTGCTGCAAGTATTCGGTAGCAAATTTTTCAGAAGGTTCGTTGTCATTCATGCGCATTACGGCCAACTTAAAGCTGCTGCTATCGTTGTAGAGCCCGTTTGCGGTAAAATGCTTATCGAAATCGTTCAATATGCCATGTTGCGTGTTGCACTGAACACCCTGCTGCAGGAGCAACGCTTTAGCTCCAAGCACCTGTGCGGAATAGGCGCTGTAAATAGCGTCAGACCATTTACTGGAGTCGATAAATTCTTCGGCAACCGCAACTTTTTCATTTGCTTCAAGCAGTAAAGTTGCAACGAGGTCAATCATCACGCCGGCGCACTCACCTACCCCGATAGCTGTCGCGAATTTCTCCTGTTGTCCCCAGTCGATATAATCTTCGGCCATGAGTGTTTCAAGACTTGCGAGCGGCTTCAGCAATTCGTAAAAATATTTTTCTCCCTGTCTTTGAGTGTAATCTAAAAAAGTTTCATTCTCAACTGCGTTCGCTTTATAATCGTTGAGGAGCGACCGCAATACATCAGGACCTTTCTTGCTCGGCACTTTAATCACCTTATCGGCAATGCGGCCACTGCCGCTACCAATTACGCCACCACCTATCAGTACCTGCAATGCCGGTAACACCTGTCCCTTGGCCTTCAGAGAACTACCGTGAAAACCTATCGATGCCATGCCATGCTGTCCGCACGAATTCATACATCCGCTGATCTTAATTGTAATTTCTTTGTTGTACAGAAGCTCTGGGTATTCTTCTTCAATTACCGACGACAGCACCAACGCCGCATCTGTACTATTACTGATGCCAAGGTTGCACGTATCGGTACCGGGGCACGAAGTAACATCTGCAACGCTTCCAAATCCTGCAGCGGCAAACCCTTCTGCATCCAGCACGCTATAAACATATTCAAGATGTTCGGGTTTTACAAAGCGGAACTGCAGCCCCTGGTTGATTGTTACTCTCACATCATCTGCAATTACATACCTGAGTTTTTCAATAAGTCGCCTGCTGGCATCTGAAGAAATATTACCATTCGGTACCCTTACATATACTGCCACATATCCCTGCTGTTTCTGCGGAACGACGTTGGTATTCTTCCAAAGTTCGAATTTGAACTGGTCGATGGAAGATGGAGGCACATTAAAGTGCCCGTTGCCATTAGAAGAATATTGTCCAAGCGACGGAACCGTGAATTTATTAGTGCCGAACTCATAACGCTGATGAGTAAGCGCCATTTGTTCCTGTGTCACCAATTCATTGAAGGCATCCATACCTATTTTTTGAATCAGGAATTTAAGGCGTGCCTTATGACGGCTGTTACGTTCTCCGTGGCGGTCGAACACGCGAAGTATGCTCTCAAGATATGGCACCACTAATTCTTCTTCCAGGAACTCATGTGTAGTGATTGCCAAAAAAGGCTGCGCGCCTAATCCACCTCCCACCACTACTTTGAACCCTCTTTTCATTTCACCATTTACTTCCCGGATTCGGGGAATAAGGCCGAAGTCGTGCATAAATACGAGCGCCGAATCTTTCTCACTGCTGGAAAGCGCGATTTTAAATTTGCGACCCATTTCCTGGCACACTGGTTTACGAAGAAAATATTCGAATATGCCATGTGCGTAGGGCGTAACATCGAAAGGTTCATCGGGATCGATACCGGCCATGTCCGACGCGGTAACATTTCTTACGGTGTTGCCACATGCTTCACGGATAGTAATGTGGTCCTGTTCGAGCAATGTCCATAGCTCTGGTGTGCGATCGAGGCTCACAAAATGAATCTGCACATCCTGCCTGGTAGTAAGATGGAGGTTACTGGTCGCGAATTCGTCGGATACGTCGGCAATGCGTTTCCATTGAGCGAGTGTCATTCTCCCATAAGGCAATTTGATTCGTACCATTTGAACGCCGGGTTGGCGCTGGCCGTATACACCACGTGCTAAACGAAGACTGCGGAATTTCTCTTCAGGGATCGTACCCTGCCTGAATTCGCGGATCTTACGTTCCAGTTCTATAATATCCCTTTCCACAACGGGATTCTCCAATTCGGTGCGAAAACTCTGCATAATTTATTGTTTAAGCCACCAGCTAACGCACACCACGCTATAAGCCAAAGAAATCAGTCCACTATCCTGATTAGTTGGTTGGATGTATAAAGTTAAGAATGTTAGGCGATGGATGAGCAGGGTATTTAAAATCTCCTGCACCCCTGTTCCCCGACTGGGTTTCAATGGGTTATTAGTCCTTTTTAGCTGGCAAGATATAACGCTCATTATCCCCGTCCCAAACTTATCTTTGCGGCGTGAAAAAAGCATGGGTTCACATACTATTCCTGGTTGCGATGCTTTATCAAACATCTTTCAGCCAGCTCCTGAAGTTGCCCATGCTTGTCGTCCATTATATCGAACACCGGCATATTAACCAGCATATCACTTTCTCCGACTTTTTATTCATGCATTACCTGGGGGATGATATGAACGACGACGACAACGATCGTGACCGCGAACTTCCATTTAAATCGGTTGACTCTAAATGTGTGCACCAGGTAGTTGCTGTTGTAGCAAAACCATATTCTACAAGGCGCCCGGTACAATTCATGAATGACCGCGAACAATTTCATTTAGAAAACGAACATCTTCCACAACGGGCGCTCGACAGTTTATTCCGACCTCCCCGGGCCTAACCATCACTCCCATTTTATCGCTATTAAAAGTCTGTCATAAGCGGCAGCACTCCACACTTTTTCATTAAAGAATTTGTAATGCTACAAAAGATCATTGATCTTTCGATCAACAACAAACTCGTTGTTGGCCTGTTCACCGTTATCCTGATCAGCTGGGGAGTCTATGAAACAACAAGGTTGCCCATAGATGCAGTACCCGATATAACCGACAACCAGGTGCAGGTTATTACCGTTTCGCCCTCGCTTGGCGCTCAGGACATCGAACGCCTCATCACTTTTCCAATAGAACAATCGTGCAGCAACATCCCCGGGCTTACCCAAATCCGAAGTTTTTCAAGGTTTGGTTTGTCGCTCGTAACAATTGTATTTGATGACGATGTTGACTTGTACTGGGCGAGGCAACAAATTAGTGAACGTCTGCAGGGTGTTCGCCAGCAGATTCCACGCGGCGCCGGCTCACCCGAGCTCGCACCTGTATCTACCGGCCTCGGTGAAATTTACCAGTATGTGGTCAGGCCGAAGAACGGATACGAAAACAAATATGATGCTATGCAACTCCGAACGCTCCAGGACTGGGTGGTTAGACGGCAGTTGCTTGGCACACCCGGTGTAGCGGAAGTTTCAAGTTTCGGAGGCAAACTAAAACAGTACGAAATAGCTGTGCGCCAGGAACAGTTAAAGGCCCACAACCTCACGATCACCGACATTTTTAATGCCCTGGAGAAGAATAACGAGAACACTGGCGGAGCATACATAGAAAAAGGGCCCACTGTACTTTATATCAGGAGTGAAGGATTGACAAAAACGATTGAAGATATTCAACAAATCGTGGTGAAATCGTTGTCGGACGGAACGCCTGTATTAATGCGCGATGTAGCGAATGTTCATTACGGGTCGGCTATTCGCTATGGCGCTATGACGTTTAATGATAAAGGTGAGGTTGCGGGTGCCGTTGTGATGATGCTGAAAGGGGAAAACTCGTCGGCTATTGTTAAACGGGTTAAGCAACGAATTGACGAAATACAGAAGATGTTACCGGATGGTGTTGTCATCGAACCGTTTCTCGACAGAACGAAGATGGTAGACAGCGCTATATCAACGGTTGAACAAAACCTGCTTGAAGGAGCGCTGATCGTGATATTCGTGCTGGTGTTTTTCCTCGGCAATGTAAGAGCGGGGCTTATTGTTTCTTCGGTCATTCCGCTTTCGATGCTCTTCGCGATTATTCTGATGAACCAGTTTGGCATAGGCGGAAATTTGATGTCACTGGGCGCAATTGATTTCGGATTAACCGTTGACGGTTCCGTAATTGTAGTGGAGGCAATACTGCACAGGCTGTCGCACTCAAAATATTTCCGGCACCTCGCTTTAATCAGCAGTAAGCAGATGGACCAGGAGGTAGCAAAATCCACCGGGTCGACCATAAAGTCAGCCGTATTCAGCCAAATTATTATTCTCATCGTGTATTTTCCTATCCTTTCCCTGGAAGGAATTGAAGGAAAAATGTTTAAGCCGATGGCGTACACGATTGCATTTGCCATATTCGGCGCCTTTCTCCTGTCTGTCACCTACGTTCCGATGATGGCCGCTTTATTTCTCAACAAAAAACTATCTCACAAGCGTACGCTGACCGATAAACTCATGCAATGGCTTCAAAGAAGATACCGGCCCGTGCTTAAGCTGGCACTTTCAAAACCAGTGATGATTCTTGCTGCAACATTTATACTCCTGGTATGCTCGGGAATAATTCTTTCGAGGATGGGCGGCGAATTCGTTCCGCAGTTGGAGGAAGGAGATTTTGCAGTAGAAACGCGATTGTTAACGGGCAGCAACCTGTCGGAAACAGTTAATGCAACACAACAGGCGTCAAAAATTCTCCTCGATAGTTTTCCTGAAGTCGAAAAAATTGTGACGAAAATCGGCAGCGCCGAAATACCTACCGACCCGATGCCTTTCGAAGCGGGCGATATGATGGTAATTCTAAAAAATAAAAAACAATGGACCAACGCGTCGGGATTTAGTGAATTGAGTGAAAAGATGACGCGGGTACTCGAACAGGTTCCGGGAATAACGGTGGGATTTCAGTTCCCTGTACAGATGCGCTTCAACGAAATGATGACCGGAGCGCGGCAGGACGTTGTATGTAAAATTTACGGGGAAAATCTTGACACCCTCGCGCATTATGCGCATCGGCTCGCAGCTATTGTTCAGTCGGTACGGGGAGCAATCAATATTTATGAAGAAAAAATAACGGGCATGCCACAGATTGTGATAGACTATAACCGGAAGGCCATGGCAAAACACGGATTGAATGTGAGTGACGTTAACAGGATCGTTAACACGGCGTTTGCCGGCGAGGTTGCGGGACAAATATATGAGGGAGAAAAGAGGTTCGACCTTGTGGTGCGTCTCTCGGGTGATGCAAGAAAAGATGTGGCTGACATCGAAAACCTTTTGGTTCCAACGGCTCAAAACACCCAGGTACCACTTTCTTCGATAGCAAGCATTGCACAAAAGGAAGGTATAAACCAGGTGCAGCGCGAAAATACGCGACGCAGAATCATTGTAGGATTTAATGTATATGGAAGAGATGTGCAGTCGATTGTAAATGAATTGCAGGAAAAAGTAAATGCCCGGCTCGAACTACCAAAGGAATACACTGTTGACTATGGCGGATCGTTTGAAAATATGAAAGCAGCAAAATCTCGCCTCGCAGTGGTGGTTCCCGTTGCGTTGCTTTCCATCTTTGCGCTGTTGTATTTTGCGTTTGGTTCAGTAAAGCAGGGTTTACTGATATATACTGCGATTCCGTTGTCGGCCATTGGAGGTATCCTGGCATTATGGGTGAGAGATATGCCATTCAGTATTTCAGCCGGTATCGGTTTTATTGCGCTTTTTGGCGTGGCCGTGCTTAATGGAATATTGCTGGTGTCTGAATTTAATCACCTGCGCCGCGAAGGATGGAAAGATGTAAGAAGGATCGTCATCCATGCCACACAATCCAAACTCAGGCCCGTACTTATGACTGCTCTCGTTCCGGCTATGGGCTTTATACCCATGGCTATCAGCACAGGCGCAGGAGGCGAAGTACAAAAACCACTCGCAACTGTCGTGATCGGAGGGCTGGTCATCTCCTCATTGCTTACGCTGTTTGTATTGCCAATACTGTATATCATTTTCGAGAAAGGATTTTCATATTTCAAACCGGCAAAACGCGGAGTACTTGCATTACTCGTTTCGATCACATTCCTCAGTACAAAAGGCCAGCAGCAGATTACACTGAATGCAGCGCTGGACAGTGCAAAGAAAAATAACCTGCAATTGAAAGTTGCAACAGCCGGCATTGATTACACACGCACGCTCGAGCGTACAACATTCGATCCCGATAAAATAAACATCGGGGTGGAGTATGGTCAGATAAATAGTATGGCCCGGGACAACAAATTGGTATTGTCACAAGCCATCCAGTTTCCTACAGTTTATAAAAATCAACACAGGATCAGCAGGATAAATACAGGTATAAGTGAAACAACAAAATTGCAGATCGAAGCAGACATTGGCGCTAAAGTGAAGCAGACGTACTATACATTGTTGCTGATGCAAAATAAAATCACTCTCTTCAGGGAGGCCGACAGCCTTTACCAGCTTTTTCTTGAGTTGATGAATCAGCGCTTTGAGTTGGGAGACGCAGATATTCTCGAAAAAACGACAGCCGAGAATCAGCGCATAAGCATTTCGAGCCAGGTGCGGCTTTTGCTTAGCGATCACGAAGCGCAATTAGAATTGTTTCGTTCATTGCTGAATACTTCTGAACCCGTTTCGCCCGCCATGGGTTCTCCTGAATATCACCTGGCAATTAACATCGACAGTACCACGCTTGAACAAAGTCCGGCGCTGCAACTGGAGCAACATTACGTCGACCTCACATCGGCGCAGCACCGCCTCGAGAAAAGCAGGTTGCTCCCCTCGATTACGGCAACATACAATAACTCAACAATAGTCGGCGCACATTCGCCGGATCAGTATACTGAGAAGTATTTTGATACAGACAAACGCTTCTCTTCATTTGGCTTTGGGCTGGGCATTCCATTATTCACGGCCCAACGGATGCGTGTCAAGGCTGCCGGGACGCTGGTTCAAAAGCAAATGCAACAACAAAGCTATATCCGCGAACAGGCGCGATTGCAACTCACCAATCAATTAAAAATATACAGGCAAAAAAGCGAAGTGGCGGAGGTGTATAGAAAAACACTGTTACCAAATGCCGCCCGCGCAATCGAGGCAGCCGCTATGAAGCTAACTACAGGAGACATCGGTTTTCTCGAGTGGGTGGTCGTGGTGAACCAGGCGTTGCAGGTGCGGAACGAATATTTCGATATAGTAGCACAAATGAATGAAGCCGCGTTCGAAATTGAAAAAATTACTGCTAACAATTAAAAGTGCGATCATGAATTTTAAATATTATTTGCTGCTGTGGATTTCATACACAACTATCTCCTGCACCAGCAATCAAAAATCCATCGAGAAAAATGCGGAATCATTAGCTGAGATTACAACGGCTAACCAGGTTCGACTATCGGCTAAGCAGGCACAGAATGCCGGTATTGAAACCGGAATGGTCGAAGAAAAAGAAATTTTCACAGTAACCGGCGCAAGTGGTGTTCTCGAGGTTCCTCCTCATAATATTGTTTCTATCAGTGTTCCTATGGGAGGTTTCCTCAGGAAGATGCTGCTTCTTCCAGGAACAAGAGTAAAGAAGGGAGATGTGCTTGCCACGCTCGAAGATCAACAATTCATCCAGTTGCAGGAGGATTATTTGCTGGCGAAAAGCAAGCTCCAGGTTTTGGATGCCGACTTCAACCGTCAGCAGAAACTTAACGCTGCGAAAGCAACAAGCGACAAAATATTTCAACAGGTTTCGGGTGATTTTGAAAGACAAAAAATAATGGTCAGGGCGCTTTCTGAAAAACTCCGGCTCATCTGCCTTGATCCCGATGGTGTAAATGAAAATAATATCTCGCGGTCAATCGTCATTCATTCTCCTATTAACGGGTTCGTAACGAGCGTAAACGCAAATTCAGGAAAATACATGCATCCGGCCGACGTAATATGCGAACTCGTTAACCCTCGCGATCTGCACCTGAGCCTGAAAGTTTTTGATCACGATGCGGTGCGTGTTGCAAAGGGACAAAAAGTAACATTTTACGGCAATAGTGATACCACACGGAAATTTGTAGCCCGCGTGGATCTCATCAATCCAAATATCGATGGCGAGAGAACGATGGAGGTGCATTGCGATATCGAGAATTATGATCAGTCGATGCTGCCTGGTACTTTCGTCAATGCGGAGATTCAATTAAAGAATACAGTCGTGAATGTACTGCCGGATGATGCGATTGTAAGATGGGAAAACAGGCCATATGTATTTGTGGAAGAGGATGAGCTTTTATATAAGATGGTGCCTGTAGATATAGGAGCGTCGTCGTTAGGTTATTCAGAAATCAAATCGGATATACAAGGCAGAAAAATTGTAGTGAAGAACGCTTATACATTATTGATGGCTTTGAAAAACAGTTCGGAAGAAGGGTAATACAGGCTTTCGGTATTGTTCGTTGTCGTAGCAGTAGAAATAACTATTGCAATATTGAACGTCGCTACTTAAGCTTCGCAACAAATTGCCTGATGGCATTTATCACTTCCGTTTCATTCGAAATGAAAATATAGTGCATGCCCGTAAGTTTTACAATCCGGGCCGAAGGAGTTCCTTCTTCGAAGGCTCTTGCCTGCTTCGTCGTCAGGCTGTCGATCCTGGAAAAGTAAAGATCTCCCTGATTTCGCACGCTATCATCTTTCGAATTGACTATCCACGCTTCTCAGCTATGCGGAATGGCAAATATCACAAGAGATGAAAGTGGAATGTTGTCATTCTTCCCGGAATTGTTCAACATAGTTGGAAATATGGCGAAGCCTGGAGAATCGCGACGGCGCAAAGTTTTACTTTCGGCGGTTGAATCCCACGTCTGGCGATATTCTGATTCAGGCAATTGAAATCCGTACGTTTTTGTGTTCCAATTTTGCAGGGCCCTAAAGCTTGTCAAATCTTTTTGTTCAGGCAACGGCTGTGGTGGGCCCTTAAGTTCAAAGAACTCGTTCATGCCGGGAGATTGACTATTACTGAACGCATATGGATATCCAGCTTCAAGATATACCAGTCCCGAAACACCGTTCTGCGAGACGCGGGCGATTTCGCTTAATTCAACACCAGCAATTGAATGACCGGCCAATACCGGGTTGTGAATGTTCATCGAATCCAAAACGACAAGGATATCTTTGGCGAGCCGGCTTTTATCGTCGACAGGCGAAAATTGAGAAGCTCCAAAACCACGCCGTGTAATGCCGTACACGTGGAAATACCTGGCAAGTTTCGGGGCAAAATCATCAAAAACATGAGCGGTGTTTCCTCCACCGGCAAGCAATACAATTGATTGGCCGGCGCCGCCCCAGTCAATTACCTCCAATTGAACATTTTTCTCGACCGGTACGAAGTGAATAACAGGTGAAGGGATATTTTGTGGAGTTTTTACCTGCGAGGAACAGGCTGCACCAAGTGCAATAATCGCTGCAGCGAATACAAGCTTAGTTTTGGAAACCATAACTGAGATTTTTCTCCCTGGACCAGGTTTACCCTCAGACGCTATAAGTTACAGGGACGTTACAGGCAAAAAGCAATTTGTTGTGGCCCAAGCCAAAAAGTTTCACGCATTCATTTGAATATAAACAGCGGTAAAATCTTCGAGTTTGCTTAGCCTAACAGTAAGCGTTTGTCCCCTGGATTGCACATCACATTTACCCTGGCAGCGTAACACCTTATAGTTAGCTACCGATCTGCCTTCCAGCGTTAGGGTTACGTTGATGTCGTTTACCGGGATAAGTTCGCGAAGAGGTCGAACCGGCGCCGATGTGGTATTTACAAAAGATAATATATACTCACCGGGCCTGATCAGCGATTTGGTAAGACCGATATTTACGCTCGCAGGCGCATTGCTGTGAAGTTGTATCGCATCTCCGGCCAGGTACCTGATGCTCCTTTCCAGCAGGTTCATACAGTCCTGGTGGCCCATAGTATAACTTAAAACATCGGGCTGGTTTGCGAAATAAATAACCTTTCCTTTTCCATAGACATTTTCAACAATAGTGGGATACTCGGTAGAAAATTTTTCTACCCACGATTTATCCGGCGGCTGGTTTTCAATTGTCGGTACCCACGTGCATATTACTTTAGCATTACCCGACGGTT
>JAEUVS010000097.1 GCA_016786745.1 Chitinophagaceae bacterium
ATCTACTACATATTGCTTTCCGGCAGACAACGCAGGAGTAACAGGTATTTTTCTAAATACAGGTAGAGGAATGCAGTTTACGAGATAGTCGACAGTCATCTGCTGCTCCTCGTCATAGCCAAAAGCCTTGTATTTTATTGTGACTCCTGACTCACTGCGACTAATGGCTACTATGGTATGCGCAAGTTTCACACGTCCTCCCAATTGTTTTGCAAACGCGTTGGGCAGTTCCTGGTTCCCATTTTTTAACCGATAAGTATCGCCATGCGATAGTGGTATCCCCCGCATGGCCATTACATCGTATCGCCAGATATTGAACAGGGCCGACGACCCTTTTCCACCCATAAATTTCAACGCTGCTTCGGATGCGCCTTCTTTCTTTAAAATATCAGAAAGGGGAATTTTGTCGAGGTCGTCCAATCCCACACCTAATGGTTTATCAGGGTCTTTTACTTTGCCGAGATAAGGTTTGAGGTAAGAGTGCCGAAGCGCGTACCACGGGTTCGACTGCAGAAACGTTACTTCTTTCTCGTTAAACCCAAATTTTTTAAGAACAGCCGGGTCAGATAGTTCTTTATCGGTGTAAAATTTTCCTTCAATCATCCTTAACCCATTCCGGTTTGGTGCCGCATCTGACCCTTCCGCATGAGGATAGTCTAACACCGGAAGATTGAATTTTTTCGCATATTCGAAAAAGCGCTCATACCCGGGTTTGGTGATGTGATCGGCGCCATAGTCGGCGTAAAGTCCGTCGGACAATCCATCACGGCCCGTAAAAACGTGTCCGCCATGCCTGCCATTGGCTTCGAGTACGGTTACCTCATGCCCGCTTGTCATCAGTTCATAGGCGCAGCATAGTCCCGAGATGCCTGCCCCCGCAACGATCACCTTTTTCTTTTTCGCGGGGTCGATGGACTGTTCCCCGGGAACGGGAAAATCCCGGGGAGTTGTGAGAGAACTACCCAGTCCTGCGATCATAGAACTTTTAATAAAATCTCTTCTTTTGATAACCATTTCACTAATATATTTCAAAAATGTTTGCTTTTGGTGAAACATTTTGCCCCGTCCGTTCGTCACACCAATTGTTAAGAGTCTGAAAAAAGACAATTAATAATTTGTTCGTACGAAAAATTTCCTACCTTTAGATTATGGCAGGCGCAAAAAAGAACAACCCGGGCATCATAGAGCCCACACGCTCAGAATTAGAAATTCTGCAGGTATTATGGCAACACGGTCCTTCCACCGTAAGGTTTGTAAACGACAGGCTGAATGAGCATAAACGCGAGGTGAATTATACATCCACGCTGAAGCTGATGCAGATAATGGTCGACAAAGGGATATTAAAAAGAGATGAATCGAGCATGAAGCATGTTTATGAACCGGCGCAGGAGGAACAGAAAACAAAGAGTGTGTTGCTCGACAGGTTTGTGGATTCGATGTTCCAGGGTTCGGCCAGTTCGTTGTTGATGCAGCTGCTGGGCAATAAGAAAACTTCGAAAAAGGAGCTTGACAAAATCAGGGAGTTGTTGGAAAAATTCAAGGATAACAAATAGTTCTGTTATGTACTTACTGAATTTAGAACAGTGGGTGTCGGCAGTGTTTGTAGATGCCCTCGGCGCAACTTTCGCGCATTCATTATGGCAGGCGCTGATCGCGCTAATTGCATGTCATGTTGCTCTTGCAATAGCCAAAAAAGCCTCACCTGCCTTAAGGTACAATATGCTGGTGGCAATTTCTGTGGCACTGGCGGTTGCAGTAGCGATCACATTTATTGTTCAGATCAACCCGGCTTCTTCATCAGATGCTTTGGTTAGCTACGTTCCGTTCCAGGACATTTTGACTAACACATCGGGTACAGCGATGCCGGTTGTAATGGAGTCGCAGCGGTACCTGGCGCTTGTGAGTGATTTTCTTAAACGTTACATGGATGTGTTGATCGCCGTTTGGTTCATAATCTTTTGCTTTAAATGGTTACGCCTCACACTGGGACTTAATTATATTAAAAGGATCGCGCGGTTTGAATCGTCCGCCGCCGACTACAATTGGCTGCATAAACTTTCGGAGCTCAAGCGCAAACTGGGAATTAACAGGCCGGTACAACTTCTTAAGTCGTACATGATCAATACACCCGTGGTTACCGGGTACTTTCGACCGGTGATTATTGTTCCAGTGAGTCTTTTTTCGAATATACCGCCGGATTTGGTCGAATCCATCCTTCTTCATGAGCTGGCGCATATCAGGCGGCGCGATTACCTAGTGAACATGCTTCAATCCATCGCCGAAACGATTTTCTTCTTCAATCCATTTATTCTGAAAATTTCATCTCTTATGAAAGATGAGCGTGAAAATTGCTGCGATGCATTGGCGGTTGATGTTGTGAAGAGTAAAGTAAGTTATGTTGAGGCGCTGGTGGCCTTCGGAGAATACTCGAATAAAGCTCAGACCGCGGTAGCGTTCGCGGGACGAAAAAATTATCTCCTTCAGCGAGTGAAAAGAATCTTATACAATCAAAATAAGAAACCGGGTGTCATGGAAAAATCAATTCTTACCTGTGGCGTAATATTATTTCTTGGTTTAGCCGTTTTTTCTACTGTAAACGGAACCGAGAAAGTGCTCAACTCTTCTTTGGCACACAAGTTCCAGGAGATAGTAAAGGACACTGTTCCGGCTAAACAAAATAAACAAGAGAGAGCTCGTGAAGTAAAAAGGGCCCAGAGATCCATTCGCCAGCACGAAGCTAAAGTAGCGCAGAAGCAAAAAGAATTACAGGCGGCGGTTGAGGCCATGCAGGCGGATATTCAGAAAGTGCATGAAGAACTCGGTGAAGATGTAGAGATTAACGACAATGAGATTAATGCGTTAATCGATAGTAAGATAAACCTGGAGAATGAATTGAATTTTAAGACGGACGTGAACGTCGACCTCGAAAAGATCAACGAACTGAACCTTCAAAATATAAAATTGCAGAAAGAGATCGCGATGCTGCAGCAGGAGAAAATCAAGCCAATGATTCAGAAGATTCAGAAAGAGCAGTTAAAACAGGCTGAGATTAACGTTAAGGTTCAAAAGTTGATGGCTGATTCGCTTTCGAAAAAATTGAAGCTTGAAATATCGAATGGGTTACGGTATAATCCGGGCATGAATGATGATGTTAACGATATTCTTGATTTTCTTGAAAAGAATAATGTGGCTAAACGGGGTGAAGTGAAATCGTTTTCTTTAAATGAAAATGAGTTGAGGGTGAATGATGTGAAGCAGCCGGCATCGCTGCATGAGCAATTGAAGAATAAGTATATTTTTAGCAAGGGCGATTATATTAATTTTTTGCAGAATGGCGAGAACAGGACGATAAGCATGCAGCGTAACCGCCCCGACCCCGTTTAAAAAGTTTTCGCCTGGATTTAAACTGTTTGCAAAACAAAGCCGTTGGGTTGAACTAACTTCTTCCACTGACGAATCTAAAAATATATAGTGCCTGCTATCGTCCCCGACTGAATAAAACAGCTCGACGGTATTTCCATAATTAAAATACTTCGACACATCTCCGAACCTGTCGTGATTACCGATAGTTGTTCCACGCGTCAACTCCGTGATCGGCAGGGCATCTGCTCATCAAGATGCAGATCGGTAATAAATGCAACTCTTCTCATGGTTATGAATTTCGTTAACTTCATTGGCAATGAAACAAAAATTGGTGGTACTTACCGGTGCAGGTATCAGTGCGGAAAGCGGGTTGCGTACATTTCGCGATAGTGATGGGTTGTGGGAAGGGTATAATGTGGAAGATGTGGCCACACCCCGTGCGTGGAAGCGCGATCCTCAGCTTGTGCTTAATTTCTATAACGAACGCAGAAGAAACGTCGCCAACGCGCAACCAAACGATGCGCATATAGGGCTGGCAGAGTTTGAAAATGATTTTGACGTTCATATCATCACACAGAACATCGATGACCTGCATGAACGTGCGGGGTCATCAAAAGTTTTGCATTTGCATGGAGAGATATTCAAGATGTGCAGCGATGTTGACCGTTCCTGTGTAACGGTAATACGCGACGACATCAAATTAGGCGACCTTACCGAAAAGGGCCACCAGTACAGGCCCGATATTGTGTGGTTCGAGGAGCCGGTGCCAATGATTGAGCGCGCGATGCATGTAGCCGCTGAAGCGGACATCTTTGTTGTGGTAGGCACTTCTTTGCAGGTGTATCCTGCTGCGGGCCTGGTTCAATATGCTCCGCCTTATTCAGCTAAATATATAATAGATAAGAAAATCCCCTATATGACGGGGGGAGGCAATATCACAGTTATCGAACAGCCGGCTACGGTAGGCGTTAGAATACTGCAGAAGATGCTTAAAAATGGCGGAAATTAATGTATCTTGCGCGCCCATTTTGCCCGATAGTATAATGGTAGTACGACAGATTCTGGCTCTGTATGTTGGGGTTCGAGCCCTCATCGGGCAACTTAGTTTACCGCTTCTACCTGATTAGCAATTTAGCATGGGATTGGTCGACCGCACAGTCGGCCAATTTTTTTGCATATTACCCAGGGCGTTTTTATTTTTTTTTGCTTAATTACGAACATTTCATAGATTTACGAAAATTTCGTAGATATGCAGGAGAAACTCACCCCGCAGGAAGAACAGGCGATGAACGTAATCTGGAAGATCGGAGAGGGAAATGTAAAATCAATTCTGAACGAGCTGCCCCAGCCGAGGCCCCCTTATACCACACTTGCCTCCACCGTGAAAAACCTTGAGAAAAAAGGATACGTCGAGAGCAGGCGAATTGGAAATCTCTATCTCTACAAACCCTCAATCGACGCAAAAACCTACAACAAAAAATCGCTCTCAAACCTGGTAAAGCAGCATTTCGGAAACTCTTATAAGAGTCTCGTCGCATTTTTTGCGGAGCAGAAAAAAATCAGCGCATCTGAGTTGAAAGAAATTATCGACATGATCGAAACAAAAAAGAAATGACTATGGAGGGCTTTTTATTATACCTGTTGAAATGTTCAATAGCCGTTGCTACACTGACAATTTTTTATGGTGTGTTGCTGAGAAAGATGACGTTTTATCATGCTAACCGGTTTTATTTAATCGGGGCGGTTTGCCTGGCGATGATACTTCCGCTGGTGGATATAACAGTGTTTATGTCGGGAAAATCTGCAGCTACACCAGGTGTAATTGATAGCATCCCAACAGTGGCCAATATCACTATCAGTGCATCCGGAAACTCCGGTTTGTCAACCGCGATGCTGATTTTTCTCGCCTGGATGATTTGTACCGCAGTGCTGTTGATAAGGTTAGTTATACAATTTGTAACACTCTTACGGTTGAAGAGGCACTCAACGCTGCTGTATGAGTACAACGGCATGAAAGTGCTCGATGCCGGCCACGGGATGTCGCCTTTTACTTTTGGATCAAATGTGTTTGTTCATCGTGCAATGTTCTCAGACGATGAACTAAAAATTATCAACAGCCACGAATCGGTACACGTGCGGGGGCGACACACATTCGATATTATTCTGTCGGAAGCAATTTGCGTATTAATGTGGTTCAACCCGTTTGCATGGATGCTGCGAAAATATATTCGTCAGAACCTCGAATTTATTGCAGATGAATCGGTGATGGATGAAGGATCGGACCGTAGACATTACCAGTATCTTTTGGTAAAAACCTCTGCCGGCGTTCCTTATATGCCGGTTAGCACTTTTAGCGCACAAAATTTGAAAAAACGTATAGTTATGATAAACACATCTAAATCTTCAAAATCGCAGTTGCTGAAATTTGTAATTGTGATCCCCGTGCTGTTGTTCATGTCTGTGATGTTCAGAAATGATCAAATCATTGCGCAGTCATCTTCACCAATCACTATTTTCTCCGAAAGCGGCATCAAAATCGAAAATGATACCAATAAAGACAAGCCATTGTACATAGTTGATGAATGGCCTCAACCGGCCTCTTTTAAAATAGATTATCTGAAGCAGCAGGATATTATTAGTGTAACTGTATGGAAAGGACAACAGGCCGTTAAAAAATTCGGTCCGACAGCTGCAGCAAATGGCGCCATCGAAGTTACAACGAAGCTGCCCCTGTATGTTGTAGATGGAATTGTGCAGATGAAAACCAGCAACGCTGACGACCTCGTGAAGACAGACGATATCGCTTCGATGAACGTATTGAAAGGAAAATCCGGAACACAAAAATATGGCAGGCGCAACGACAATGGCGTTATAGAGATTACAACAAAGAAGAAACTTAAATAGCCAAAACCCTTCCGGGTGCAACGTTCTGAGACATTACGTAATCTCCGGGAAAACTGCCCGGTAAGCAAAACGGTAACGACAATATACAATTGGCTACTGGTCGTGATCTCTTTATGGTATTCATACCTGCCATGGAAACCGGCTTGATTTTGAAAAGGATTCAGCACTAATAATGTCCTTGCAAACCGGAAAATTCGAAAGCATCGCCACTTTCTAATTTTACCCGCATTTTAAAATCCCTAACTTAGTCAGCAGAAACTCTGCTGATGAATTCTGCTTATGACGAAAAAGTGCTGCTTCTCCACGTAGCGGATGGCGATAGCCACGCGTTCAGGCAGCTGTACGACCAGTATCATCAGAAAGTTTTCTCATTCGCCTTTTATCTCACACGTTCGTCTTTCGACGCAGAAGAAATTACACAGGAAATTTTTATACGCATCTGGAAATACCGCAGCCAGCTTCCAGGCATTGAGAATTTTGAAGCATGGCTCAAGACTATTGTCCGCAACCGCGCATTCACATGGCTCCAAAAAGTGTCGCAACAAAAAAATGCTGCGAAAAAACTCTATGGGCAGAAAGTTTCAGCATCATATAACCTGGTTCTCGATCGCGAAATGGAAAATGCTATGGACCGGGCAGTCAGCCAATTGCCCAACCAGCAGAAACTGGTTTTTCTTCTTAGCCGGCAAACTGGCATGAAGCAGAAAGACATTGCCCAGGTGCTCGGTGTAACCCTGAGCACCGTTAAAAACCACATGAAAGCCGCGCTTCAATCCATCCGCATCTTTCTTCACAATCACACAGACACCATCATTATTACCGGCATCTTCCTTCAACTTTTTTTCTGGTTCAATTAGCCCCAACTCACCCTTTATAGGGTCACGGTTATATCACCATAACCTTTTCAGATGGATAGCAACCGGGCACAGGAGCTACTTCTTCGTTACATTCAACAGGTAGCCTCGCAGGACGAAATCGCTGAACTAATGGACCTTGCCGCAGATGCAAATCAACAGCATCTGCTTAAAGAGGCCATCGCCAACCTGTGGGACAGGTGGCCGTCTACCCAAATGCTTTCCAGCGAACAGTCTGCAAGATTGTTTGGCAATATTGAAAAAACCACGTCGCCGCGGATCATACGTATGAAGTGGATGCCATGGGCCGCTGCCGCATGTGCTATAGGAATAGCATTTGCCATTTGGCTATTACCCGGCAAAAAGACCACGCAGCAGCCTGTTACAGTTGCGCGGTCGCACCCGGTAGATGTAAAACCTCCTGCAGCATCGCACGCAATGTTAACTCTTGAAGATGGCACACAGGTACCGCTCGACAGTATGATAAACGGTGCAACGTATGGTAGCGCTAACGTGGCTATAAGTGGAAGGGGCGATCATGAAATAAAATACGCCGCTACTACAAAGGTTGGCACAAACACCCTTTCGAATCCAATAGGTAGCAGGGTGGTAACGCTTGTTCTTGCCGACGGTTCGAAACTTTGGTTGAACAGCGGTAGTTCGGTAACCTATCCAACCGCATTCACTGGAAATAATAGAAAAGTGTCTATGTCGGGAGAAGTCTATTTCGAAGTAGCCAAAGATCGAAACAAGCCATTTACGGTAGATGCTAAAACAAGCAGCATAACTGTACTTGGAACGCATTTTAACGTAAGCGCCTACGAAGAAGACGCACTTAACCGCACAACGTTGCTTGAAGGAAGCGTGAAAGTGAGTCACAACAAATCAGAACAACTCTTAAAACCCGGGCAGCAGAGTGAGATAAGTAATACCGGGCTCAAACTCGTGAACGACGTTGACCTTGAAGCTACAATGGCCTGGAAAAATGGTTTTATGTCGTTCAGGAGTGCTGATATTCCTTCCATTCTGAGACAGATTCAGCGTTGGTATGGTGTGGGCCTTCAATATCCTGAAAACATGCCGAGAAGAACGTTTACCGGCGATTTGTCGCGCGACCTGACCTTAAACCAGGTGCTCAAACTTTTAGAAGCAAGTAAAATTCATTTTAAACTCGAAAATAATGTACTGACAGTTTTACCATAACACAGATACCGTTGGCTAAATAAATAGCCGCTTCGAGTGGAGTCGAAACGGCTTATACAGAGCTAACAACAATGCAATTGATGGACTGCTTATTATTAAACTCTAACATTACAAATGTATGAAAATTGACATTTGTAAACCTGCCGGAAGGCCGTCGGGTTTACTAACCAAAACGATGCGAATCATGAAACTTAGCCTCGTTTTTTTGCTGGTGGCAATCACCCAGATTCAAGCTAAAACGTTTTCCCAGATCACTATCTCAGGTAATGATTTATCCCTGAAACGGGTATTCAGGGAAATCAGGAAGCAAACCGGTTATTCATTCTGGTATGAAGACGGCCTGGTGAAGGATGGAGCGAAAGTGGATATCGACGTAAAAAACGCTCCGCTCGATCTTGCACTTAAAGCTGCGCTGAAAAGCCAGGGCCTGCAATATGAACTTATCGGCAACACCGTTGTACTGAAAGCGGAAACGCGTATTTCTGAAAACACAAAACCACCATCGGAAAAAGATGGCATTGAACGACGAGGCAGAGTGGTAGACGAATCGGGCAATCCCATTGAGGGAGTAACAGTAAGTGTTCGTGGCACCAACATAGCCACTGCAACAAATGGCGCAGGCGAATTTGTGCTTCCGGATGTTGAGCCCGGGGCCGTTCTCGTTTTTACTTCACGTGGATACGCAACAAAAACGCTGAACGTTTCTGGAACCAACGGCAGCATCAATGTTACACTGCAGATTGAAGTGAAGGACCTATCAGATGTTGTGGTAACGGCACTTGGTATTTCAAGAGAAAAGAAGTCTGTAGGTTTCTCTTCACAGGAACTTGGTCCGAAAGACCTCAGTGAGGTGCGCGATGTTAGCGTTGCCAATTACTTTACAGGCAAAGTTGCTGGTGCGCAAATTTCAAGAACAGCATCAGGCACCGGTGGTTCAACAAAAGTTATCATACGTGGAATCAGTTCTCTCACGGGTGAAAACCAGCCGTTGTACGTGGTGGATGGCGTGCCCATCGACAACTCACGTTTCAGGGAGGCAAGCGATGGAAGTGGCAACCGTAACGCATCTGCGGGTCACGATTTTGGCGACGGTATCAGCAACCTCAATCCGCAGGACATCGCTTCTGTAACGGTTCTTAAGGGCCCGAATGCAACTGCTCTTTATGGTTCGCGCGGAAGCAACGGAGTTATTCTTATTACCACGAAATCGGGAACAGCGGGAAAGAAGTTTGGCGTCGATGTAAGCTCCGGAACAACTCTTGAACGAGTAAGCATGATTCCAAAAGTACAGAACACTTATGGCCCCGGTTATGATGATGAAGCCTCGCAGTTTGATACTCCAATTGAAATAGGTGGTGTAAGCTACGGAACACTTCCACTTGATGTGAGTTCGTTTGGCCAGCGTATGGTTGGCCAGGAAGTGATCAATCCTTATGTTATCGACGAAACCGCGCCACCTGTTACATTCAAGCTATTACCTCAGCCCGAAAACAATATCAAAGACTTCTGGGAAACAGGTTTGTTTACCAGTAACTCTCTTGCATTTTATGGTGGTACCGAAAAATCTTCTGCACGTTTATCGGTAAACAACACCACAACAAAAGGGATCACACCTAATCACACAGGAACGCAGCAAAACGTAAACCTTCGCGTAGGCACCAAAGTAAACGACAGGCTTTCGTTTGATGCGAAGGTTAACTATATCCATCGCATCATTAACAACACGCCGAATATCGGCGCCGGCTTTGAAAATGTTTTGTGGGCGCTTACAGAACTCAACCGCTATGTTCCGCTCGATTTTCTAAAAGCATACCACGAAAGTGGAGGAACAAGGGTTCGTTTTCCCGGGGTTCGTTACAATCCCTATTACATCATAAATGAGCTGAAAAATAAAGCCGTACGCGATAGGGTGATCGGGCTCGCATCTGTAAAATACCAGTTCAATAACTGGCTCTCGATGCTCGCAAGAACGGGCATTGATAATTACTCGGAGCGCAGGCGGCAAACGTGGCCCGTAGGCGCGCAGACTGCACAGAGCTCAGGCGGAAGAATTATCGACGAAACTTATTCGGTGTTCGAAAGCAACAGCGATGTTCTGCTCACTGCGAACTCAAACCTGGGCAAAGATTTCACTTTCTCTCTTTCAGCTGGCGGCGCGTTGCTGAAGAGAAACACGAGGGTTCAGGGTTGGGATGCAAACACATTCAAAGTACCAGGTATCTATGATGTGAGCAATGCACAGAATATTGTACCCTCCTACTCTCACATTCCTAAAGAAATGCAATCGGTATATGGATTCGGACAAATCGGTTTCAGAAACTATGCATTTATCGATGTTACCGGTCGTAACGATTGGTCGTCTACCCTGGGCAGAGACAACTACTCATTCTTTTATCCATCGGTATCCGGCAGTTTTGTTTTCACCGAAGCATTCAACGTTGATCCACGCATGTTATCGTTCGGAAAAATTCGTGCATCATTTGCACAGGCTGGAAATGACGCGGCAGCGTTCCTGACTGAATCGGGATACTTTCTGAATTCAATAGCCTATAACGGTCAGAGCTATGCATCACAGGATACAAAAATTGCGCTCTTCGATCTTAAGAACGAATTGAAGAAATCGATAGAGTTCGGTGCCGACCTGAGATTTGCGAACAACCGCGCCGGAATTGACATTACATGGTATAAGAGCAATACCAAAAACCAGATTGTTCCGATCAACATATCAACTGGCAGTGGCTACACGTCGAAGATTATCAATGCGGGTAATATCCAGAACCAGGGTGTGGAAATATCGCTCAATGCAGTTCCCGTTGATTTGCAAAATGGTTTCAGGTGGGATATCAACTTCAACGTTGCAAGAAACAAGTCGAGAGTTCTTGAACTTGCTCCCGATGTAGAAGCGTTGCTGTTGTACTCAGGATTTCCCAATAGCATTGAGGCGCGTTCCGGCAGCGAGTATGGCAACATTATCGGGTACAAATATAAAAGGAGTCCCGATGGTCGTCGCATCGTGGGTTCGGATGGCTCCTATCTTAAAGAAAACGATGTAAGCGTGCTGGGTAATGTAATGCCCGACTGGGTTGGCGGTATCAACAATACTTTCTCGTTTAAGAATTTTACGCTAAGCGCACTGATTGATTTTGTTGAAGGAAATGAAATAACCTCTTTTACAAAATATGCGCTCACCAAAACAGGCACTGCAAAATTTACGGAAGAGGGAAGGGAGAACTCACGCCCCTTGGATGGTGTTGTTGAAGTTACCGACGGAAACGGCAATGTTACCAAATATGAAGAGAACACTAAAACCATCAGCGGTTTGAACTACTGGGCAAGGAGAGCATACGACAACATTGGCGAAGAGTTCGTAATGGACGGCAGTTACTGGATGCTGCGCGAAGTGATTCTTGGATATTCGTTTCAACCTTCGTTGCTGAAAAATACACCGATCAAGGGACTCAGAATTTCGCTTGTGGGCAGGAACCTTTTCTTTATCAGGGATCACATGCAGGGCACCGGTATATCGCCTGAAACAAATCTGAACACGCAGGCGGCGGCAACAGGGCTGGAAACACTCAGCATGCCAACTACAAGAAATTATGGCTTCAACCTGAACATCAGTTTTTAACCAACAACAACTTGCAAAATGAACATTCAACATATTTTAAAGTATCTCACGGTCATCATGATTCCGCTGGTGATACTATCATGTACAAAGAGGTTTGAAGACACGAACAAACCGCCCTATTTGCTTACAGAGGACCATGTAACACCTGAACTTTTACTTACCTCCGTTGAAGTAAATGCGATAGTGGAAGGAAAAGATGCGGGTCATGCAGCAGACTATTGCGGTATGAATACACAGGACGACAATGCTCCTTTCAACGATCTTTACTACAACGATATCTGGAACAGAACATACACGGCGTTCGCCAATAATCTCTCGGCAATAATCAGGAAAACGCAGGCAGATGCTGATCTTGTGAACAAGAAAGCTATCGCGCGGATATTGAAAGCGTGGGTATTTGCGCAGGCCACAGATACATATGGCGACATACCCTACTTTGAATCAAACCTCAGCCCTGATGACGCAGTAAGCGCACCGCAATATGATACGCAGGAATCTATCTACAACGATCTCTTTAAAGAATTGAAGGAGGCCGCTGCCGAGCTCGACGCCGGTAAAGCGAGTTATGGCGATGCAGATGTAATGTATAAAGGAGATGTGGAGAAATGGCGCAAATTTGCCAACTCACTGAAGCTTCGGCTCGCGCTAAGGTTGCGCTACGTTGATGCCGCAGCTGCCAGTGCAAACATCAGCGATTTGCAGGACGACGATCTGATCACTTCGAGGGATGATGATGCATACCTGTTCACGAGCAACCAGTTTCCCGAGCAGCGTAATGGGAGCTACAATTACCTGATTGAGCAGGGCAGATTAAATCCGAGCCATCATATAGGAAAAACATTTCTCGATATTTTGAAAAACAACAACGATCCGCGCCTCGGAATTTATGCCGATACTGCGTTGTTAGGTGGTTTTGGTTACAGGGGCGCGCCGTTGTTAGGCGGCAATGTGCCCGTGCAGGAAAAGTATGCATATGGCAATGGTTCTGTTTCCAACAGGAGCGCATTGTGGTTTGTTCCTGAAATTGAAATGGATGTGCTGAAAAGTTCCGAAGTTTATTTTGCGTTAGCCGAGGCTGCACTGTTTAACATTCGCGCGGGAAATGCAGATGAGTATTTTAAAAAGGGAATTGAAGCAGGAATAAGGGAAGCGCAGGACTTTTATGATAACGCGTTGCCCCAATTGCCCGACGTTTTGAAAATGATCAATCCAACATGGGGCGATGCCGAAGTAAACAACTATCTCGAATATAAAAGTATGAAGCAGGCGGATATCGATAACTTCCTGGCCTCGGCTGCAACGGTATTATCCGGATCGGATGAGGAAAAGCTTGAGCAAATTATGAATCAGAAACTAATAGTGCTTCCTGCAGATGGTTTGGAGGGATGGGCCGAGTGGCGCAGAACAGGTTACCCGAGGGTGCTCACTACTAAAAACGACGCGAGCCTGTTGCAGGGAGTGGCGATGAGAAGGTTTCACTATCCGCAGAATGAAGAATTAATCAATAAAACCAATTTTACAGCAGCTATCGGCCGCATGGACGGTGAAGATGATGTACTGAATAAAGTTTGGTGGGACGCGAATCCCGCATCACCGCACGAGCATCCCGATACTGTTGAAACACGCACATCACCCTGGTAATTTTATTTATTGGATGAAATGGATAAATCTGTTGTGGACTGGTCTGTTGCTGGCATGCACATGCGTTAAAGCTCAAAAGGCTACGGTTGCCGGTGAACTTACCAGTCCATACCCTACACTCGAAAATCTTTCGCTCGAATGGCCCATTACGGGCGACGACAATTTGAATGGCTCGGTAAAAATTGAATACCGGGAAAAGGGTTCATCGGAATGGTTGGAGGGTATGCCGTTAAGAAGAGTGCCTGCCGACAGCAATAAGTTATCGACCAACCTCGGCAGAACCCCTCCTGGATACTGGGGATTCAGATGGATCAACAAACACGCGGGGAGTATATTCTTTTTAAAACCTGGCGCGTGTTATGAAATAAAAGCAAGGTTGAATGATCCTGATGGTGGGTCGGTTGAAAAAACAATTGTTGCATGCACAAGGGCGCTGCCGCTGGTATGCAAAAGCGACTCAATAGTAAATATTACACCGGGAGAATATGACACGCTGCATACAGTAAACGGAATAGAAAACAAACGAATTGTGTACCGCAGTCCCAATGGCCGCGCGCAATTTAAACACATCGATCTGCGAAACCGGAAATGGGTTACTGTTGAAGGACTCGCTGTTTATAACAGCGACTCTACAGGTTTCGGTATTAATCTCACCGGTGCCGAGAACATTGTCATTCAACACTGCGAAATAAAATCTACCTACGGTGTCGTTGCATATTTGCCCGGAGCAAACAGTTGCATCATCTCAAACAATGTGGTTACCGGTCCGTATCCGTGGGGTGAAGAATTAATGGGTGCAGGCGGTGCAACAAATGGCGAAGGGATACAAATGACCGGTTCGGGAAATATCATCTGCTACAACACGGTGAGCGGCTTCCGCGATTGTATTTCTCTGATGGAAGATGAACATGCAGCGAACCAAAGCTCGATCGACATATACAACAACGAAATATCAAACGGACTTGACGATGGCATTGAAGCTGATTTTTGTTTCAGTAACTGCCGGATTTATAAAAATCGCATCACCAACTGTTTTGTTGGTTTAAGTTCGCAACCCTCGCTTGGTGGACCAACATATTTTATACGCAATGTGATGTACAACATCATTCACAGCGGCTTTAAGTTAAAGCGCCGCAGCAGAGGTGACGTTGTTTTGCATAATACATTATTGAAAGTTGGTGTTGGCTTTGGAGGTAACGACACGATGGACCATGCGTATTTTCGTAATAATCTTGCTTTTGGCGGACCTGCAGATTTTAAGGTGGGCCACTATGGAACCGGTGGTGCGTTCGCAGCAGATATGAAATCACCGGGAAAATATTCCGATCTCGACTACGATGCTGTAGGAATTTATCAGCAACCATATAAGGCAGTAATTGGCTCGAAAAAATTTTCCGAAGTCGAGAAACATGGACTTGCCAATGTTCCATTTGAATCCACATTCAATAATGTAATTTTTCCCCTCGAGTTCAAAAAGGAATTTGCTCCACCTGATCTTACACTAAAAGAAGGCAGTATGCCTATAGATGCAGGACAGGTTATCCCGAATATCAATAATAATTTTAAAGATAACGCTCCCGATATTGGTGCATATGAGTACAGGGAACCTGTTCCTGTTTATGGTGCGAGCCGTTATTATGCCGAAGAAACAACAGATGGAGAAATGAATGATGGAAAATTATTCACGGGACATGAAAACTTAGACAATCCAAAATTTGCAGCGCTGATAAAAAAATACCGGTTGGATACAGTGGTTAAAGACGAAAGTGATGAGTTGAAAAGAATTTTGCTGTTGAGAGATTGGATCAGGAGTAAAATTAAAATAGATAACATCGGCCCCTTTCCGGGAGATGGTTCTGCTGAGAGCATACTCGATGAGGCAATCAAGGGACACGGTTTCCATTGCGCACATTATTCACTGGTGCAGCAGGCCGTAATGAATGCTTATGGTTATGTAACACGGTTTGTGCGCGTTGACGACGGAGGCGTCGAAAATGGCGAGGGTCATCATGCTGTTAATGAAATCTGGCTGAATTCGTTTGGAAAATGGTTCATGTCGGACACCAAGTACAATTACCATTTCGAAAAAAAGGGTGTTCCTCAATCGGCGCTTGAAATACACCAGGAATATCTTAAAAACGGCGCCAGGGATCTTACGATGGTACGCGGCAGGGATCGTGTGCCTGTTGATTATTATCCGGAAATGAAACGCACGGCAACGCAGTTTGCCCGCATCTACACCTGGATCAGCTGGAGCCAAACGAATGACGACTATACAGCCTGGCCGGGAGGTGATACTAAACTGATTGTTTATGGTGATGATTATTTTCTCAATCATACATGGATGAGGAACGGAAAACCGCACTGGGCTTACCATACACCATTTTTCGACACAGTTTATTCAAAGAATGCTATCGAGTGGGCGCCCAATACGGTTTCACCAATGTGTGTGTTCAATGGAGATACCGTTTCAATCAAATTGCAGTCGAATACGCCGAATTTTTTGAGATACGAAATGAAGAATTCTTTTGCGGGAGAATGGGTTGAGGCAAAACAATCGAACAAAATTTCCTTGTCAAAAAGCCGTTGCGAGTTTTATTTCAGGGCTATTAATAAAGCAGGTGTTGCTGGCCCGGTTTATCATTTGATGATTAGAAAACATCCGGCTTTCGATTCAACGCGGGTGAATGAACAACTCGGCATTAAAGTGCCGATGCGCGATGGTATTAACCTCTCAACGAATATCTTTCGGCCGGCAGGTGGCAGTGAAAAATTTCCGGTTTTACTCCTTCGCACGCCTTACAACAAAGGTGAAAAAGGCAGGCACGGCGAATATAATTTCGTTGCCAAAGGTTATGCGGTTGTGGTACAGGATTGCCGTGGAAGATATGAATCGGAAGGAGAGTTTGATCCGTTTCAAAACGAGGCCAATGATGGTTTTGATACACAGGAATGGATCGGCAGGCAACCATGGTGCAATGGAAGCATTGTTACTTTCGGCAGTTCTTACGAAGGGGCAACTCAATGGCTTCCTTCAGCAAAACCCAGCAAATATCTGAAAGGAATGTTCACGTCTAAAACCTTTGCAGTTCCTTATAACGAAGTGTACTATGGAGGCGCTTTCAGAATTTTGCGCTTTGTACCCTGGGGTTGGCAGATGAGTGAACGAAACTCGATGAGCAATATTCCACAGGCCAGATCAGATAGTGCATATAAATCCATCCCTTTGATTAATTCCGATGAAAGAGTTGGCCTGAATGTACCTTTCCTGAAAAAATGGATGCAACATCCCGCAAAAGATCAATACTGGGCCGGAACCTCGAATGACTCCCCACGAATAGCCCAGATAGCCACGTTTAATGTTGCTGGTTGGTTCGACAGCTTTATACAGGGCACTCTCGATAATTACATGCGGGCCGTTGATGCCTCAAAAGGAAAAGTCAGGCACCGTTTAGTAGTAGGTCCGTGGATACATGGCAATGAGGACCGCAAAACCGGCGACCTCGACTTTGGTGAGTTCGCTGTATTTGATGATAGAAGCGAAGAAGAAAAGTTTTTCGATGAAATACTAAAAGGTAAGAAAGGGGCCGACAGCACGGATGAATACCCGGTTAAACTTTTCGTGATGGGTATAAACAAATGGCGCTACGAAAAAGAGTGGCCATTAAAAAGAGCCGCATATACCAAATTCTATTTATCGAGCAGCAAAGGGGCAAATTCATCAGCCGGAGATGGCAGATTAGACACTACTCTATCGAACGCGAACGCAGCCGACACATTTACCTACGATCCTATGCACCCAATTCCCAACGCAGGTAACCTGCAACCGGTTGACCAGTCGCACATAGAAAAACGTAAAGACGTACTGGTATTTTCTACCGGCGTATTGGAGAAAGATGTCGAAGTAACCGGACCGCTCAGTGCAGTTATCTATGCATCCAGCAGTGCCGTAACTACAGACTTCACTGCGAAATTACTCGATGTGTACCCCGACGGGAGAGCATTTAACCTGCGAGAAGGAATCATCAGGTCCACACTGCGCGAAGCAGATACGGTTTTAAAGCCAATAAAACCCGGAAAGGTTTATCGCTATGATATTAACCTCTGGTCGATCAGTAATGTGTTTCGGAAGGGACACAGAATCCGCCTCGAAATATCCAGCAGCAATTTCCCTATGTTCGACCGGAATTTAAATACGTGCCTTATTCCCGCTACATGCTCAACTGCAGTCAGGGCGTTTCAGAAGGTGTTTCATAACAAAAAATACCCTTCGCATATACTATTACCCGTAGTTCATTGGTAGATTTCTGAAACGATTGCTAAACTGCCTGTCATGAACCAAGGGATCGCCTTAATGGCGATAGTTCCTTTCAGAAAGCCATCTTCTTCTCCAAGATCGGTTATCGTTATGCCGCCACCAGTTTTAAATGTGTTCTGGGTGCTTATCGCCACGCTCCTAAAATCCACCCGATTAAGGTAAAGTACACGGTAATAAAGCCGCCGTTAATTAGAATATACTTCACCGCGCGTTGTTCGAATAATGCAATTATGGTGAAGATCATTGCTGAAAAACCAAAGCCCGCCAGGAAGCCGGCAGTGGCGCCCCAGGTTGCGTCAGTTTTCGCGTCTCCGAGAAAAAACGCAAGATTATAACTGATGATGAGTGCAAGTATAAAAGTAAGGCTATATGTTTTAGCTGGATTCGCCTTTTTCAGATCGTCGTCTGAGAATTTATTCGCGTGTAGCCAACTCTTGTAAAACAACACCGGCGAATACCATAGCGCACCCAAAGCGAGATTGGCTACGGCGCATACCAGCACCGCCCAATGATTGATGTGAAATTGTTCCATGTTTTTCAAACAAAGAAAAACCGACTGAAACGTAAAAGATTGGAAAAATTTTACCTCATTTAACGGCCACGTAGTTGATAAATTCACTTTTCGAATTGAGATACTGCCTCGGTGTAAAACCTGAGAAATCCCTGAAGTCGTTAATAAAATGCGCCTGGTCGTAGTAACCCGCATCGAGCGCGATACTTGCCCAGTTGACTTTTTTTCCGAACTCAATTTCTGTAACAGCTTTTTGAAAACGTATTACTTTAAGAAACGATTTTGGTGTAAGTCCCACGTGATCCTTAAAAATATCTATAAAATGCTTTTGCGAAAAACCCACTTTGCTGCTAAGGTGGTTGATTGAAAGCCGGTGAGGAAATTGATGTATAAGTTTCACCGAGTAGGTCACAAAGGGATTTACGATCAATCGCGATGCAAACCGTTTAAGTAAATGCTTCTCTGCAAAGAAAAATTTCTCTTTGGTCACTTTAAGATTCAGCAATGCGTCGCGCAAATCCAGGATTTCATTCGACATTACCACATCTCCATCTACTACATAGTCCGTCAATTCATGCATGGGCATATCAACAAATGGGTATGCCATCCCTTTATGAAAGTTGATAATAAACATTTCACTATCCCGTCCTGAAGGGATGGTAATGTACTTTGTTCGAATACCCGAAAACCAAACGTTTCTGCATGCCTGGATTTCTTTCAGCGTCAGGTTATCGTAGATGTATTTCGGATAGTCGGTCAGATCAATCACCAGGTTTATATTACCATCGGGCAGAAATCTGTCTAATGAGTGTTCGGGGTTGTAATCCCTGTAGTAGATAAAACTTTGAACAAACTGGTTTAACGGAAACGACGGTATATAAAGTTCGTGGGTCAGGTAAACAGGTTATGTGACTCTAATATCGGTGATTTTAGGATGATAACCCGTCGGGTTTACCCCGTACCCTGCGCAGTAAAAAACGCGACCTTCTACGATAAAAACGCGAAGGCGATACCTCTTTAAACTTTCCCATAGTCAGAAAAAAAATTCCAAAGTCAGGAAAAACCGGTTGCATCACATTACTGCAATTCAATATAATATAGAGTGGACTGCCATTTGCGATTCAATGCCCGATACTAAATTTAGTTTTTATGCATACCCTATTAATCCCTCACCTTGCAAACGGTTGGCCCTTCCTGGTTGTAGCAGCTGTTTGCGCAGTCGGTGTTTTTCATTTTCGCGAGCGCCTGGACAAATAACCTCTGCGCCAAAGCAAAATCTCATTAAAAAGCATGTTTGCTGACCAGCGAACATGCTTTTTTCAGTATATTCCAATGCTTTTAATATAAAATCCCGTCAACCTGACCCAACTATGCCAATGGTTTATATTGAATGTCCCGAAACTGGTAACCTCGTGGCGACCAACTACATTCTGCCCGACCTGAAAAAGCTCCAGGAACATATTAACCGCAACATTCTTATCCCATGTGAATATTGCAATGGCCCACACGTCTGGAACGATGAAAATGGCTTCTTTCTTGGAGAAAATGCCAAAAAGAAAACGTCCTGATTCATGGCAGACGAGCCTATTGAAGAATACAAACAACAGGTGGAAAAAGGGGTTATCGATGCGCTTCCGTACGACCGGCTTATGGTGTATTACCGTAAAGAAAAAGACTTTCAGTCGGAGCTCAAAGTGATCAAAAAAGGCATCTCCACCTTTAAAAAACATTTCGCCGATCTGCAAAAAGCGTCGGTAAAAAAGAAAAAAAGTAAAGTACATGAGCTTAGCCGGTTGTTTAGTAAAACAACAGGGCTAACCGACAAAAAAGGCAACGAAATCTACCTACCCGCACCATTGCCAAAGTGGATAAAAAGACAGACTACTGTAGAACAGAAGCTTAAGAAGAAAAAATCCTGAGGGGCCATCTGCCGGATTCCATATTTTTTGATACGCACTACCACTTAATTCCTCACAGTATTTATACTATCTAAAATCGGGTATAGGTGCTCTTTCGCGAGATATGGGGCTGAACTACTTTTACATCTATTCAACTACTGACCTTATGAAAATTTCGAATATGCTTGAGGGTAATTGGGACGGATATAACGACCGCAAGATTGCCAATGGACAGGATCCCAACTTTTTTTCACCTGAAGAAGTGTGGGAACTGAACTACCTCATCGAGATGATACTCGCTTCACGCCCACATCTTGATCATCTTACCATAATGCTTTCTGTAAGGGAAGGAATGCGTAAAACAATGGCGCCACGGCCAAGACAGCATTTTATTGAAGTGGTAATGGCTAACCTGAATAGCCGGGAAAATCAGTGGATAAAACTGATGAAGTCGATTGACAACAACTCCGATCTTTCAGAATCTGGAGACTATCCTTTTAACTATAACTAACGTGCTAAAAAGGATGAGAAGTGATCGGGCGTTAACCCTCTCACTTCTCACCTCTCATTTTTCATTATTTATTTCCCTTATTGTCGTCGTTTACCGAGCCGGAGTTATCAGAATTTGTGCTCGCTCCTGATCCGGATTCACCTGAACCTGATCCGTCGCGGTTACCTTCATGGCTCCTGTTATTAAGATCCATTATACTTGAAGTGTCTCTTCCGGTAGTATCTGAAGGTATAGTGTCGGGCTGATTTGTTGTATTATCGGGAACGGGCGCTATAACATTTGAATCTATGCTTCCCCCCGGTGTTGATTGTGAACTATCTCCACAAGCTGCCAGGCCAATACCCACTGCGAAAACTATAAGTAGTTTTTTCATAAATGTTTGCTTTTGTTAACAATAGATTGCCGTCTAAAAAGGTAAAATACCGTTCCATTTTTGATTTGACAGCCGCTATTAAGCGGTAAGAGGCTGAGAAACAGGTGATAACTTAACCGTTAAAATACTTTAACCATCCGGGTGATGTTGCATGTGTTCCACAAAAAAATATTTTGAAGGAGATTCTGTTCCCCGCTTGCAAATACAGGGTATAGTTTGTACTTTGGCTGCGTACTCCAATTGGCCTCTGAAACATCTTCAATCTCCAATTTTCCGATTTTTTTAATTCTTTTCAGTTGCGATCGTACATGGTTACGTGGCAATTGATGTGGAAAATTCTTAAGAATGAAGTACTCTTTAATCCTGCTCGCAGCAACATTACTTTTTGTGTCGTGCCAAAAAGATCTTAGCCTTGAAAATGCGCAACCCGTAACACCGGAACCGCCGGTTGTACCTCCGCCACCTCCACCTCCGCCAGTCGAGGTAAGTCGCAAATACCAGCTTACAGCATTTTATTCGGATATACCTATCGACTTCGTTGAGAGCGACGATGTGGTAAAAAGTGAAACGGATTTGTGGTCGTATGTAAACGAATACCTGAAAGATGATATTGATGAGTTCAGCAACGATACTAACGAGTTACTGGTTCACCAGGGTGATATTAAGATACCCGGCAATGACAGTGCAGTTCTTCACAAAACCTATTTTCTTGGTACCGATGAGCATGGTCCATACCTCCGGTTTCTTGGCCCTGAATACGAAGTGCTGCGTTACCGTTTACTCGAAATGACGGACGATCATATTATCATCTATCTTCCATGGAAGCACAACTCCACTGTTTATTCACGTTTCGACAGGGTGAAATAAAAAACAGGGTAAGTAAAAACAAACCCTGTGCAACCAAAAGCATGGTTCCTTCCTGAAAGGTTGGAACCTGCAGCTTTTTAATCTCGAAATAGTATTGGGATGTTGCCCCTACAACAAGAGGGGTGTGTGGTTGTGTGTCATTAATGTTTTAGAGTTTAAGCTTTTTACTTTTCAGCGGATAAGAGCCCAAATATAACGGCTATCATTCGAAATGTCGTATAAACGATAATACATTTTTTTGATGTGTACTTCCAACACGGTACTTAATCAGCGTGTACATATTAACGTTATAGCCAAGATCGATATGCCGTTTTAGGTGTCATCCCGAGCCCTTCCTTCGTCAGGATAAACTCCGCGAGGGATCGACGGAGCATAGCAATACCTGCCAGGCCCGGTGAATATTTCCCTCTTCAATTAAACTCTTAGCGAAGCTGTGCAGGTTGTATTTATTTTCTATCTGTTCGTTAAACGATCCATCTTTTTCCGGCAGGACATTTACGTTGGCAAGCTGTGCAAGATGATTTCCTGTGAGCACTTCGCTATTTCTTATGTGTTCTGGTAACGCATCGAAGCCGATGCCGAGTTGCGTATTGGGTTTTTCTACAGAGAAAAGATTTGACGCGCTGATTTTCGCGTACCAGTTTCCACCGAGCCTGGCCACATGTCCCAAATTTTGTTGATGCACTTTTTTATCGGCCGAAAGAAGCGAATCGTTGATATGCATGCAGAGTACTTCCGCGATAACGAGTTGTCCGGCTCCGCCTTCGTTGCCGAGCGGTTTTATTTCGGTGACTTTACATTCAAGTGCAGCGGCAGCTTCCGCGACGAGCGGAGGTTTAATGAGTGATGCCTGCTTTTTGGTGAAACCGGCCTTGATAAATTCGTCGGTGCCTTTAGGGTATTCGCAGCTGGCGAGCGACGTTTGATGGACGATGTCGTACGTAACGATATGAATAGCTACTTCGGGCACTTCGACAATATTCTCGAGGGTATGTTTGGTGGTGTTGTTGCGGATGCGGCGCACCGGCGAAAAGATGACAATAGGCGGCCGGTTGGAGAACATATTAAAAAAAGAAAATGGACTGAGGTTCACGTTACCCTGGGCGTTGGTTGTGGAGGCTAGCGCAATGGGCCTGGGGGCGATGAGGTGCTGGAGATAGTATTGTGTTTCGACGGTGGTGAGTTCGCTGGAGTATAAAATCATTGTGGTTGGTGGTAAGCGCGGGCAAGATAGAAATCATTTCGGAATTAGGGTGGTTTTAACTATTTTTGCTGCCCTTTTGGCGGGGTAGCTCAGGCGGTTAGAGCGCAGGATTCATAACCCTGAGGTCATGGGTTCAACTCCCATCTCCGCTACATACGGGAGTTTGTTTGAACTCTCTAAATTTTAAGTGGACTGCTTTGTCGGTCCATTTTTTATTTATCAATCAGCCGATTACACTTTGTAATCAAATATTATTTTGGCAAGCTCATTGAAATTTCATTGTTCTTTCATTTTTATCGGTAGTTGTGAATGTGCTTTTGAAGATATTTTTTTTGGCGTATTCAATTGTTTTTATGAATAGCAATGTTGGTAGACAATAGTTAGGATCTCCGATATACTGTTCTCAAATTCTCCACCCCACAAATTGCCATGTAGCAAAAGTGCACGCCCGCTGATCATGCGCAATGCGGCTAAAAAAGTTCAGCCTGATTAGCATCCAGGCGCGTTGAAGTGACCCTGTGTTTTCTTTCCGTCAATAGTAATTTTTCGCCTTTCACAAACCCGGTCAGCACTTTATTTAAATTCACCTTTTTAAGGTAACCTTTATCAAGCAGGTTATTAATGTCCAATCTGGCGCTCAGATTGGAAACACCTAACCTGTTCTCCGCCTCTTTCACAGTAAGTACAAGCGCCGGCTCGTTGATAAACCAGTCAAGTATGATGCTTTGACGGTAACTCAGATCATCTTCTCCGAAGAACCTCGTAATTCGTTTTTTTTGCTCATTCTTTCTTTCTATGTAGCGCCTCAGTTCGATAAAGGAGAGTTTCATTGCATGCAGGTTGTATGCAATAAAATAAGTCATGTCATTCTGGTCTATCTCGGTATATTGAAAAGCCCTCGCATATTGCCCTTTTGAACGCAGGATGATTTTCGATATAGATAAAAACTCAGTAAGCCAGTAACCTTTTTTAATCAGGAACCAGTAAAACAATGCCCTGGCGGTTCTGCCGTTCCCATCCACAAACGGGTGAATGTAACCGATCATAAAGTGAATGATGCACGCCTTCACTACGGGATGAATAAATATCCCGCCTGCATCGTCATTGAAAAAATCAAAAAGCTGTGGCAGCAATACGGGCAATGAACCCACATCCGGGGGAATATGAATTACTTCCCCGTTGGAGACATCAACGACATTTACTTCGTTGTCCAGCCTTATCCGTCCTTCATCTGCATGATTGGATAAGGTGTTGCGG
>JAEUVS010000121.1 GCA_016786745.1 Chitinophagaceae bacterium
GTCCGCGAGATTTCTCACAAGTTTTTCCTGTTTGGCGGCATCTTCTTCCTTCAGGATATGCTGGTATATCCGATGATTGCCATTTACGGTCAGTGTAACCTCGTCGGGCATGTTCGCATAAAAGCCGGTCATGGGTCCACCGAGTGCACTCATATCCTTCATCCTCCGCATAAACTCCGGGCGCGTAGCCACTACGGGCGGCGCTTCGGTGCTTAATCCTTTTACTTCAACAGAAATATTTACTGCCGGCATTTCGAAAGTGAAAAGATCTTTCAGTTTTGCTTCTTCATCTTTACTCAGAAGACTTTCAACATTTTCGGCTTTGTCAATAAGGTTGTCGGCGATGTCGGCATCAACTCTTGTGAAATGAACGTTCTCCCATTTCATTTCCATATTGTTGATGAAAGCCGCGTCTACCAGCGTATCTAACTTAACAACTTTAAACGCCTTGCTGGCGGCAGATTTCAAAAATGCATCCTGCTGTACAGGATTTGTCGAATAGATGATGACGAGCTTACCGTCTTTGTTTTTCTGCAGTGTTTCGGCAGCGTTACGATATTCCTCAAGAGTGTAATATTTACCGGCTTCCGTCGCGTCTTCCATGATATGAAACTTCGTGGCCTTGTCGAGAAACTTGTCGTCGGTAATCATTCCATACTTCACAAACAAGCCAAGACTTTCCCATTTTTCTTCAAACCCTTTCCTGTCTTTGTTGAATATTTCATCGAGTTTGTCGGCAACTTTCTTCGTGATGTAGGTGTTGATCTTTTTCACATTCGGATCACCCTGCAAATAGCTTCGGCTAACGTTAAGTGGTATATCAGGGCTGTCTATCACTCCATGCAGCAGCATCAAAAATTCAGGAACAATATCTTTCACTTCATCAGTTACAAACACCTGGTTGCTGAAAAGCTGTATCCTGTCTTTCTGTATTTCGTACGACTGTTTAATTTTCGGGAAATACAGGATCCCTGTTAAATTGAACGGGTAATCAACATTAAGATGAATCCAGAACAGCGGCGGCTCACCGTATGGATATAACTGTTTATAAAAATCCTGGTAGTCTTCGTTGGTAAGTTCCGATGGCTTTTTTGTCCATGCCGGATCAGTAATGTTGATTTGTTTTTCTTCAAAAAATATAGGTACAGGCAGGAACCGGCAGAATTTTTCGAGGATGGTCCTGATGCGTGATTCATCTAAAAATTCCTGGCTTTCCTCGTTGATGTGAAGTATGATATCGGTGCCCCTGTCGGATTTTTCTGTTTCCTCGATGGTGTATTCCGGGCTTCCGTCGCATTCCCAGCGTACTGCCTTCGCATCGTCGCGGTAGCTTTTGGTGATGATTTCAACCTTTGAGCTTACCATGAAGGCGGAATAAAAGCCGAGCCCGAAATGCCCGATGATATTGGCGTCGGCCTGGCCCTTGTACTTATTTACAAACTCTTCTGCGCTTGAAAAGGCTACCTGGTTGATGTATTTATCCACCTCTTCGGCTGTCATACCGATTCCTTTATCGGAGATGGTGATTGTTTTCTTTTCTTTATCAAGGGCGACGGTAATTTTAAGTTCGCCGAGTTCGCCTTTGGCGTCGCCGATAGAGGAAAGGGTCTTCAATTTGCGGGTTGCATCTACAGCATTGCTAATCAGCTCTCTGAGAAAAATGTCGTGATCACTGTAGAGGAATTTTTTGATGATGGGAAAGATGTTCTCGGTGTGAACACGTATTGCTCCTTTCTGCATGGTGTCGTTGAATTTTTTTATGGGTTGTTCAAACAAAATGCCACAGCCCTAATTTCGAGCGAATTAAGCAAAAATGTCAGCCCAATACCCTACCTTTGCTGCCCGTTTTAAAAAATTATTTATAAACAAAACAAAAGGGTAATGCAGAATTACGAATTGATGGTGATTTTTACCCCGGTTCTGTCTGACGACGACTACAAAGCCGCTCAGAAAAAATACACCACCCTGGTTAGCGAATCAGGAGGAAAAGTGGTGAATGAGAAGCCGTGGGGATTAAAATCACTGGCGTATCCGATTAACAAGAAGACTACGGGTCTTTATTGGGTGTTGGAATACAATGCGCCATCCGACTTCAATGAGAAGCTGAAGATTCAGCTTCTGCGTGACGACAATGTAATGCGTCACATGTTCACTGCGCTCGATAAATACGCCGTCGAGTACAATGAGAGAAAGAGAAGTGGCGTACCATCAGGAACTGAAAAAGCAGAAGCGTAAGTCATGGCAAAAGCTAACGAGATTAAATATTTGACGGCGATCAAGGCTGAGAAGCCCCGGAAGAAATACTGCCGCTTTAAAAAGATGGGCATCAAGTACATCGACTACAAGGATGCCGAGTTCCTGAAGAAATTTTTAAATGAGCAGGGTAAGCTTTTACCTCGCCGTATTACCGGAAACTCGCTGAAATTCCAGCGTAAGGTATCACAGGCAGTAAAGAAAGCCCGCCAGATGGCGCTATTGCCGTATGTAACCGATCTTTTAAAGTAAAACACCATGGAAGTAATACTGATACAGGATGTAGATAACCTTGGTGCTGCCAACGAAGTGGTTAAAGTACGTAATGGTTATGCGCGCAACTACCTGATTCCCCAGAAGATAGCGCTTGAGGCCAACCCTTCGAACATGAGAATGCTCGAAGAGAGGATGAAGCAGGTGCGTAAGAAAGAGGAACAAATGCTCGCCGAGATCAACCAGGTGATCAGCAAGTTGAAAGATGGCCCTCTTAAAATAGGCGCCAAAACAGGTACGAGCGGCAAAATTTTCGGAAGCGTTACTCCCCTGCAACTCAGCAGGGCGATACGCGAGCAGAAAGGTTATGAGATCGATCGTAAAAAGATCCACCTGATTGACGAGGTAAAGGAATTAGGCACCCATAAAGCCAATATCGACTTTGGTAACGGAAACAGCACCGAAATTGAATTTGAAGTGGTTGGCGAATGAATTTAATATGGGGCAGGATAATTTAGTTTCCAATTAAATTTTTCTTACCTTCATAACTGATTACTGTAGTTAGTTCTCTTGTTCTGTAGAGTCTTACCTGAATCCGGTTTCCTCAGTTCATTGTAGTAACTATTAACATAATCGGCATTCAGAACTTAAAAAATTAGTTACAATGAACATTTATGTAGGGAACCTTTCCTGGCAAATGACAGATGAGGATCTTAGGACCCTTTTTGAACAGTATGGTTCAGTTACATCAGCCAAAATCGTGAAAGACAAAGTAAGCGGCCGCAGCAAAGGCTTCGGATTCGTAGAAATGCCTGACGAAGCTGAAGCACAGAACGCACTGAGCAGCCTGTATGATTCCGAGGTTCTCGGTCGCAAGATCATCGTTAACGAAGCTCAGCCGAAGCCCCAGGGCGGCGGTGGAGGAGGCTTTAAGAAGAAAAGCTTCGGAGGCGGTAACAGCGGCGGAGGCGGCGGATACAAGAAAGGTGGGTTCAATCGTGGCGGAGGCGGCGGATACAACAGAGATTATTAATTAATTCTTTTATATCTCATTCTCCTGAAATCCTTCCCGTAACGGGAAGGATTTTTTTATATAGAATAATTTTCGGAGTAGCACACAAAACACACAGATTTTTCGTTTTAGTAGAGTGCCCCTGACCAACCGGCTGAAAATAATCGGTTTCAGGGGAGACACCGAAACCTAAAATCTAATGCCCATGAAGCAGAATTTACTCCGTTCTGTTTGGAAGTATTGTTCACTTTCTTTTCTTACCCTCGTTTCATTCGTCTCATTTGGCCAGTACACTGAATCAACATCTCACATCGAGATAGGTATCACTGCCGGTCCATCAAACTTTCTTGGAGATCTCGGAGGCAACATGGGTAGAGGTACGCCTTTCCTTAAGGATAATAATTTCCCCATGACCAAACTTACATGGGGCGGATTTGTTTCCTATCATCCAAATGAACTTCTCGCATTCAGACTTGCACTCAACTTCGGTTCGCTCGAAGGTGATGACGCTATCATAAAACCCAAAGGCGGACTTGAAGAAGCAAGAAAAACACGCAATTCAAACTTCCGTTCAAAATTCCAGGAAGCACTTTTTCTAGTTGAAGTATATCCAACAATATTTCTTGAAGAAGATCCTAACGATAATTATAAAAAGTTCAGACCGTATGTCACAGGCGGTATCGGCGCATTTCATTTCAACCCACAGGGCTTTGATCCCGTTTCGAATCAATGGGTAGGATTAAAGGCGCTGAGCACAGAAGGACAGGGATTCGCTGAATTTCCTGAGAGAAAGCCTTACAAACTCACACAGATGAACGTTCCTCTCGGTATTGGTGTAAAATATTTCCTGAGCGACAACGTGAACCTGAGCTTTGAAATCATTCACAGAAAAACATTTACCGACTACATAGATGACGTTAGTACCAACTATATAGATCCTGCTTTATTCTATACTTACCTGCCGGGTAACGTTGCAGCACTGGCGCAGCGCATGGCAAATAAAACAGGAGGTATATATGATCCGGGTGATAAACGCGGAACTCCAACAAATAACGACGCATACTATTCAGCCGGCTTCAAACTCGGGATACGCCTGGGTGATAACAGCCGCTACGGTAACTCAACAAATTGCCCAATTCGGTTCTGATGAATTTACAATCACGAAATATTGGCGTAGTAAAAACTACGCTGTTTCTGATGCTGTGCGTGTGCGTGGCTACTACTACACTCGCAAACGGTACGCCCGCGGCCGACACTATCAGCATAGAGAAAAGCAACGTGAAGAGATCTTACCGCATCAGTCTTTATCCTGACGCTAACCAGAAAGTAGTATTCTTTTCTGTACGGGGCTCAGAGGGAAAAGTTTACCAGCTGTATGTTTTCGATATTGAAGGAAAGCTGGTGAGGCAGGCGGAAACAAGAAATAAAGAAACGATCGTAATTAAAAATATTAATAAAGGCGTATATCATTTTGAGGTGCTCAGCGATGATGTACACATCGGTAATGGCAAGATAGCCGTCCGGTAAAAAAATTGAAATAACTAAAATGCTAAAACAGTAAGCTGCGGGGAAATTTTATAAATCTAATATCCGGTTGAGTCAAAACCTGGTCCGTTCCCTATAGATACCATGTACCCTGATAACCAAGATTTTTTTAATCACTCCCTGCACCTGCTTACTGAATGCATTTGAAGTTTCTGGTTTCTTCCAGTATCCTCGGAGGCCGGCGATGAACAGTTGCCGGCTTTCGCATTTTGGTGCCTGCTACACGGAGTTTTTAGATTACTTTTTTAAAAAAGAAAAAGAGAAAGAAAATTATCTATCGTCTGCGGCGGGCGGGTCGCTTGGCGGAGTTTTTAGCTTACTGTTTCTTTTTTATAAAAAGAGAAAAGTTATTTATGGCTGCGTCGCACATCGTTACGCGGAGTTTTTAGATTACTTTTTTAAAAAAGAAAAAGAGAAAGAAAATTATCTATCGTCTGCGGCGAGCCGTCGCTTGGCGGATAAAAAAATTTACTTTAATTCCGGTTTCAAAAACCTCGCCGTATGGCTCTCCTTCACTTTCACCAACTCCTCAGGCGTCCCCTCAAACAAAATCCTTCCGCCTGCATCTCCACCTTCAGGCCCTAAATCAATAATATGATCAGCAACTTTAATCACATCCAGGTTATGCTCAATCACCAGCACCGTATTACCACGATCCACCAGTTTATTCAGCACATTCAGCAAATGCTGTATATCCTGGAAATGCAAACCAGTAGTCGGTTCATCAAGAATATAAAACGTTTTGCCCGTATCTTTTTTCCCAAGCTCCGTTGAAAGCTTTACACGCTGCGCCTCTCCTCCACTCAACGTTACAGCCGATTGACCGAGAGTAATATACCCCAACCCCACTTCCTGCAGCACTTTTATTTTCCTGTATATATAAGGTACAGCAGCGAAAAAATCGACAGCCTCGTCGACTGTCATATTCAACACATCGCTGATTGATTTCCCTTTATAACGAATTTCAAGCGTTTCGCGGTTATACCGGCGGCCGTTGCATTTTTCGCAATGCACGTACACGTCCGGAAGAAAATTCATTTCAATCACTCGCATACCCCCACCCTCACAAACATCGCATCTGCCACTCTTCACATTAAATGAAAAACGGCCAGGTGTATATCCACGGATTTTCGCTTCAGGAACAGAAGCAAACAAAGTCCTGATATCCGTAAAAAAGCCACAATAGGTTGCAGGGTTGCTCCGCGGCGTACGGCCAATCGGCGACTGATCCATTTCAATCACTTTGTCAATCGCTTCAAGTCCCTTCACCGACTGGTACGGCATCGCGGTAGCCTTGAAATTATAAGCATGTTCATGAAGTATCGGGTATAAAGTTTCATTGATGAGTGTCGACTTTCCGCTTCCGCTCACACCCGTTACAACGATCAATTTTCCGAGAGGAAATTTTACATTCAGCGATTTCAGGTTATTACCCTTCGCTCCTTTCAGCTCAATCGCTTTACCACTACCTTTTCTTCGCGTTTCCGGAACAGGAATCGTTTTCTCGCCAAATAAAAATCGTGAGGTTTCCGAACCCGGATCGTATAATTTTTTCGGATCACCTGAAGCGACGATCTTACCGCCATATTTCCCGGCCCTCGGACCAATATCCACCAGGTGATCGGCAGACATCATAATATCTTTATCGTGCTCTACGACCAATACACTGTTACCGAGGTTGCGCAAATTTCGAAGCGCGTCGATCAGGCGTTGATTATCGCGCGAATGAAGACCAATGCTCGGTTCATCAAGAATGTAAGTAATGCCCTGCAATTGCGACCCGATCTGCGTAGCCAGTCGAATGCGCTGCGACTCGCCCCCGCTTAACGTTCGCGCGGCGCGGTTTAATGTGAGATAGTTTAGACCAACATCGAGTAAAAACTGAAGGCGTTCGCGTATTTCCTTCAATACATCTTTTCCAATAGTGCGTTGCTTTTCGCTCAAACGTTCTTCTAAGTTATCGAACCACAACATCAGCTTGTTGAGATTCATATCACTCAACTCCGCAATGTTTTTACCGTCCACTTTAAACCACAGGCTTTCTTTCTTCAACCGGGCGCCTTTACATTCGGGACAGGTCTTCAATTCCATAAATTGTTCTACCCATTCCCTGAGCGATTCAGTTGTTCCTCCATTGAACCATCGCTTCAGCTGAGGCACAATACCCTCGTATTCTTCGAGATAAATATTTCCGAGCGAATTCGAATCGTTATAATCTATTTCAACAGAACCATCCCCCAATTCATTGCCATACAAAATAAGATTGATCGCTTTTTGAGACAGTTCTTTCACCGGTTTGTTGAGATCAATTTTATGTCGCCGCGCGAGCTGTTGCACCTGTTTAAAAACATGCGCTTCCCTTGCTTCTCCCAAAGGGACAAACGCCCCTTCATTGATGCTGTATCCTTTATCAGGAAGAATAGCATCAATGTTTACCTGGTAAATATCACCAAGCCCCTTGCAAACCGGGCAATAACCATAGGGGGAGTTAAATGAAAACGCATTCGGCGATGGTTCTTCGTAACTGATGCCGGTGTCTTCGCACATCAGCGTCTTGCTGTATTGAACAGTCTTATCAAGATCGTTCAATAAAATAAACATCAGATCTTTCCCCGTCTGAAGCGCTTTCTGCACACTTTGCGCGAGCCTTACTTTCATATCGGCCTGCACCGCGAGCCGGTCTATCACCACTTCGATGTCGTGTATCTTATAACGGTCAACCTGCATTTTAGGAGTGAGGTCTTTCACCTCGCCATCGATCCTTACTTTCAGGTAGCCTTTCTTGCGGATGTCTTCGAACAGTTCGCGGTAATGACCTTTCCTTCCGCGCACCAGTGGCGCCAGCACGGTAATCTTCTTTCCCTGGAACTTCTGAAATATATTCTGCACGATTTCCTCTTCGCTGAACTTCACCATCAACTTCCCGGTGTTGTAACTGTATGCATCCGCTGTGCGTGCAAACAGCAACCGCATGAAGTCGTACACTTCAGTGATGGTTCCTACGGTTGATCGCGGATTGCGATTGGTTGTTTTTTGTTCAATAGAAATTACTGGCGACAGGCCCGTGATCTTGTCAACATCCGGGCGTTCCATGTCACCAATAAACTGGCGCGCATACGCCGAGAAACTTTCCATATAGCGGCGCTGGCCTTCATTATATATCGTATCGAATGCGAGAGATGATTTGCCGCTGCCGCTAACCCCGGTAAACACTACAAGTTTGTTTTTGGGGATGCGGATGTCGATATTTTTGAGATTGTGCTCCCGTGCTCCGAAAACTTCAATATAGTCCTGGACTTCTGTTGCTGGTTCGTCAGTTTTTGACATAAAGGACGGCGAATTTACTAAAGTTTTTGGGAATCGCGGCTTTCCTTCCCGGCCGATCCCTCGCGGAGTTTACCCTGAGGCGGAAGCCGAATGGGCTCGGGATGACATGGGGTCCTTGCTGTCATCCCGAACCAGGGGCCACCGCCCCGCGTGAGGGATCAGCGCAGAAGCTTCTTCGGCATAAAATCATCCATTAATAACCTCTCCACCGTTCGGATGTAAGAATTGCCCCGTCATATACGACGAATCATCGCAGGCAAGAAAAAGATAACTCGGCGCCACTTCCGCCGGTTCCCCGGCTCTTTTTAACGGCACATCACTCCCATGTTTCGCGACTCTTTTCTTATCGAAGCTCGCAGGAATCAACGGCGTCCAGATCGGTCCCGGCGCTACGCCATTTACTCTAATACCCCGCGAAGCCAGGTTGGTAGACAAACTTCTCGTAAAAGCGACGATCGCGCCTTTCGTCGAAGCGTAGTCTATCAGCGATGGACTACCCCTGTACGCAGTTACGGATGATGAATTGATTATCGAGCCTCCTTCCTTCATATATGGCAATGCCGCCTTCGTGATCCAGAAGAAGGAAAAAATGTTTGTCGAAAATGTTCTGAGCAACTGTTTGGTGGAGATGTCTTCGAGCTTCTCAGCTTCCCAGTGAAGGGCCGCATTGTTCACCAGCACATCAATCCTGCCAAACTGTTTTACCGTTTTCTGAACAACCTTATTGCAGTTATTCTCTTTAGAAATATCCGCCGGAATCAACAAACATGAGCGCCCAAACTTTTCGACATTAGCTTTTGTTTCTTTGGCATCGCTGTGTTCACTCAGGTATCCTATCGCCACATCCGCGCCTTCCTTCGCAAATAAAACGGCTACCGCACGGCCGATACCACTGTCGCCGCCCGTTACAAGCGCAACTTTCCCTTCAAGCTTACCACTGCCAGGATGCTCCGGTTCGTAAACAGGTTGCGGCTTCATTTTCGATTCAATTCCAGGTCTTTTTTGCTCCTGCGGCTGCCTTATCTGCTTTTTCGCGCCTTTCGCCATGATATGAATTTTAGGCTTTTAAGTGCAAATCATATTCCATCGGTTGTACCTTTCCTTATCATCTTAATAGCCCGGTATGATCACGCTTGAAAACGAGAATATAAAAATTGCAGTAAAAACAAAAGGCGCTGAGCTTGATAGTCTTTTTTCGAAAGGTACAAACCTCGAATACCTCTGGAGCGGCGACGCTAAATTCTGGAACAAGAAATCACCTATCCTTTTTCCAATCGTCGGACAACTAAAACAAAACACCTACTTCTACAAGAACAAAGCATACATACTTACGCGGCACGGGTTTGCGCGCGACATGGAATTCACTATCACCGCACAATCCGACCAGTCGGCGACCTTTACTTTAACGGACGACGAAAATACTCTCCGCAATTTCCCTTTTCCATTTATACTGGATGTCACCTACTCACTTGATGCAGATACAGTGCATGTGAAGTACAGGGTTGCAAACAAAGGAGAAAATAATATGTTTTTTTCAATCGGCGCGCATCCCGCTTTTCGGGTACCGCTCGATAAAAAGCGCCAGTACGACGATTATTACTTCGAGTTTGAACAGATAGAAGATGGTTACCGGTGGCAGGTATCAAGCGAGGGCCTCATCGAACCCAACACTATTCCTTTTCTGATCAACACCAACAAACTTCCAATCACCAGGGAGTTGTTCAGGAACGACGCGGTTGTTTTTAAATACCTCAATTCGGGAAAGGTCACGTTGAAAAGTAATAAGTCGAAATATGGAGTTGAGGTAAGTTACCCGGGGTTTCCTTTTATCGGGTTGTGGGCCGCGCCGGGTGCTGATTTTGTTTGTATCGAACCCTGGTGTGGAATTGCTGACAGCACCACAAGCAAACAGGAACTTATCAACAAAGAAGGAATTAATTTGCTCACCCCGTCACAGGCATTTGAAAGAACCTGGAGCGTTAGATTATTTTAAATATTATTTATTTTTTCCCTTTTGAGGAATAACTTCTACTAAGGCCAACCGATCGAAAATAATAGGGAATATGTACTGAAGGCTCCCCGTAATCGGCTCGAATGTTGGAGGATAAAATATTCACCAGTTTGAAAATCGTTGGCAATGAAGTACAAAGCTGTTTTCGGCCGGAAGTCGTGAAGGGCTATTTTAAATGATATCGAGGCAGGAAACCGTGCAGGCTGCAAATCGATCCTGATCAACAATGGAAATGAAACGGCATGGATGCCCGGGGCTCACAGGCTACCCGAATATTTTGCGAAAGATTTAGGAGAAGCTTCCCGGTACATTGTGGCAGCGGATAAAATAAAACGCGATGAAAAGAAGGCGGAGCGGAAAGAACAATATTCTGTGCACCAGGCCTGAGCCTAAAGCTCCGCGACGTTGAACCAGTACTCAAAAAATGCCTTTACTTTTTTTCTTGTCAGCTCAACCGACGAGGGTTTTTTGATAACCGTATTTGCTCCGGCCGAATAATATTGTTTAATATACCGAGCGGGCAGTTCTTCAATTAAGATCACGATAGGCACGTGTGAAAACTGCGGGTAGCTCCTGAAATGCTTCACTACCTCGAGGCCGTTTTCCGGCGATGTGTTGTAGGCAAGCAGTATAATGCCAGGCACATCATGCTTTATCAGTTCAGGCAGCGCGTGCGAGTAATATTCATACCGCACCGGGATATCGTATCCAAGTTCGGCCAGTGTGGTTTGGGTGATGTACCTGTCGTCGGCATCGTTCTCCAGCATCAGCACGTATTTCCTGCTCATAGGTCGTTAATTGGGATAAACAGGCTTCAATTGCAGAAAACTATACATTTTCAGCCGTTTACATCACAAAAATAACGTTGGCCACGCATCTTTTTACCAAATTCGACAATGCGAATTCCCTATCTCGCAAACTCATGCCAATTCTCCAACCGTACTTTAACGTTCAAACGATAATAAATGAAACTAACTTTTAAAGGAACTTTCCTTTTCGTGGCTTTATTTTCTCTTATTTCATGTGATAAAGACGATGATGGGCCCAACATTCCGCAATACACTATACCCGACTCTTATTCATTTGACAATGTAAACTTTGAGGACGCAACAGCCCGCGTTAAAATGCTCGATAATATCAATAAATACCTCAGTACCGCACAGGCGAACATGGACAAGGTTACACTCGACCAGACCAAGCTCGACAACATGTGGGTTAACTCAGGAAACGCATTCGACACCGCGTGGTTGAACACAACCGGCGTAAGCCTTGCCGAAATAACCGCCGATGCTGCCACTTTCAAAGGCTACATCGACGCACTTGCCGCTCTTAGCGCACAGGATCTTACACCCGCAGCCGACGGCACCGCAGGATACATCGCACGAAACGCAGGAAAAATTCTTGTAAGCGGCGAAGGACTCGAATATGTACAGGCAGTACAAAAAGGTACAATGGGTGCCGCGCTGTTTAAAGAAGGCATTGCATTACTCGATGAAGTTTTAGCATCCGACAACAATACTGTTGTTCCCGGCGAGGGAACTGAAATGGCTCACAACTTCGACCTGGCTTACGGATACTTTTCTATTCCCACCAATTACGATACAACAACTGAATTCGCCACCAACAACCGTTCAAAACTGTTGTTCTGGGGTAACTACATCCGTGAAAGAGGTGGCTACATAAACGCAGCCGATGTAATATGGAAAGCTTTCCGCACAGGCCGTGCAGCGATTGAAGCAAAAGACATGAGCACAGTGAACAGCCAGGTAGGCATCATAAAAGAATACTGGGAAAAAGTAGCAGCGGCCGCAGCATGGGCGTATGTTACCATTCCGCAAAGCCAGTCGGGCAACCTCTCCTCACAGCTTCACGCGCTTTCTGAAGGATTCGGATTTATCTCGGCGCTCAAATACAGGCCTTCAACCAGCCCGTTGACAGCATCCCAATATAACCAGCTGATAGAGATACTGGGGCCCGGCACCAACTTTTACGATTTGTTGTCTGATCCCTCCTTTACACAACTTAACGCCGCAAAAGCTATTTTGAACACAGCATACGGACAATTGCAGGAAAACTAAAGTATAATAACGGGGATGAACAAACGAATTAAAGGAATAAGTGCGTTGTTGTCAGGATTGTTCATCCTGTTTCTTTCGTGCAGCAAAGATTCGGGCAGCGGCCCAAAACCGCCCGAACCCGGCGAGTTCGACAAAACGGCGATGCTTACGCACTACGCCGACAATATCATTATTCCTGCATACCAACAGATGCAGGAAGATTTGGGTGGTCTGCAGCAGGCAGTAAATGCGTTTGCAGACGCTCCCTCGGAGGCGACGCAGGATGCGGCAAAAGTCGCATACACAAAAGCGCATCTTCAGTATGAGAAAATTGAGGTGTATAACTTCGGACCCGCGGGTGCGGCCTTCCTCGACCTCTACACGAACTTTTCCGGCGGCCTCGACTATAGTTTCACACAGGATGGCGAGTTAACAGGCTTCTCGGTTGATTCGGTTACCATAGAAAATAATATTGCCTCCGGCGCATACGACCTCACTGAATATTCGAGGAGCAGTTTTTATGCGCAGGGATTTCCTGCCCTCAGTTACTTAATGATTTCACCCGGCGCGATAGAAAAATTCAGCGTTAACACGGCCAACAGGGTACAATATGTAAAAGACGTAGCAGGAAGATTAAAATTTCTTGTAGATAAAGTGGTTAACGACTGGGGAAGTTATCGCGCGACGTTTATAGGCAACACCAAAACTGATGTAGGGAGCCCGATCGGCAACCTGGTAAACCAGTTCGCATACCAGATGGATATGTTGAAGGGACCGAGAATAGGATGGCCGTTTGGTAAACAATCGAATGGTATCGTGTTCGAAACAAAATCAGAAGGATATTACGCGGGCATAGGCTCCCAGCTTGCACAGGCAAATATTAACAGTTTAAAAAATGCCTACACGGGCAGCGGAAACAAAAAGAGCGTAGCCGGCTATCTCATATCGCTCGGCAAAGAATCGCTTAATAACGACGTGCTCGCACAATTCGATGTAGTAGCTGCAAAGCTTGATGCCATTCCTGATCCGCTTGCTGAATCTTTTCTTACAGAAGGAAATAAAATAGAAGACGCTTACAAGGAAATTCAAAAACTGCTTACACTGCTGAAAACGGATGTACCTTCAGCAACCGGTGTCCAGATAACTTTTATGGACAACGATGGTGATTAACAACAAATCCCTGGTTGATAAGCATTTTAAATAGGATCAATTTATTTAAACCGGTACCGATTTCTCCGCTGGTAACTTTTCGGATCGCTTTCGGACTGCTGATGTTCGCAAGCTTGATAAGGTTCTGGTGGAGGGGATGGATAGGAGAACTGTACCTCAAACCGTCTTTTCATTTCACTTATTTAGGGTTTGAATGGGTTAAGCCGCTTGAAGGCAATGGCATGTACATTCTATATGCTGCAATCATCGTGGCGGCGTTGTTCATAATGCTCGGATTATTTTACCGTGTTGCCACGGTCACTTTTTTTCTCGGCTTTACCTATGCCGAGCTGATTGATGCCACCACATATCTTAATCACTATTATTTCATCAGTCTTGTTTCGTTCCTGTTAATTTGGGTGCCGGCAAACCGCAAGCGCAGCCTCGATGTAATGCTGAAAATTGCTAAGCCTGCGGAATTTGTGCCTTCATGGACAATCGGTATTATCCGCTTTCAAATGGCTGTGGTGTACATTTTCGCAGGACTTGCAAAGCTGAATTACGATTGGTTGATTGAGGCACAGCCGATGAGGATATGGCTGCCGGCGAAATCTCACCTTCCGGTGATCGGCGGACTTCTCTATAAAACATGGATCGCATATTTCTTTTCCTGGTTCGGAGCGATCTACGATTTGTTTATTGTCTTTTTTCTTCTCAATAAAAAAACGCGCGTCGTTGCCTATGTGTTCGTGATTATATTTCACGGAGCGACCGCGATACTGTTCCCCGCCATCGGAATGTTTCCATATGTGATGATCGCATGTACGCTTATTTTCTTTCCCGGCCGTAAGCAATTCGGTTTACCTTCTGCGCCTGTAGAAAATTTTGTTGTACGCAAACGCATCTTCACAGCTCTTGCCGTATATGTGACCATACAGCTATTGGTACCGATCAGGTTTTTGGCTTATCCGGGTCATTTGTTCTGGCATGAACAGGGCTACAGGTTTTCGTGGCGCGTAATGTTGATGGAAAAGGCAGGGGCAGCGTATTTTACTGTTAAAGAGAAGGAAACGGGCCGCAGGTTCGAAGTGAATAATTCGGAATTCCTGACGCCTTTACAGGAAAAAATGATGAGTACACAACCCGACATGATTGTGAAATATGCGCGCTATCTTGCGGAAATATTTGCAAAAAGGGGAGTAATCAATCCTGAAGTGACCGGTGAAATTTATGTTACCCTAAACGGCGAACGTTCAAGGTTGTTTATCGATTCCACTGTAAACCTTGCTTCCCAAAAAGTTGGATGGCAAAACTATCAATGGGTGCTGCCCTATAAAAAATAATTTGACTGAAATGAAGGTTCGCGTTTGTGTTTTATTGAGTGTTTTGACAGCTGTGGCCGCACACGCGCAGGACTATGATACATTAAAAGAGGTGCAGGTCGTTTCTCCGAAAACACTCACCGTATCAGGAAAATTAAGAGATATCGAGGGCACATCGGTTTATGCGGGCAAGAAGACCGAACTCATCCAGATGGCCAATGTAAACGCCAACCTTGCCACGAACAACACACGACAAATTTATGCGCGTATACCGGGACTTAACATATGGGAATACGATCGTGGCGGATTGCAGTTAGGTATCGGGGGTAGGGGTTTGAGCCCTAACCGGTCGTCGAATTTCAACATCAGGCAGAATGGATACGATATCAGCGCCGATGCTTTGGGATATCCTGAAAGTTATTATACTCCCTCGTCAGAAGGATTGGAAAGAATAGAAATTGTACGCGGCGCCGCGGGATTGCAGTACGGTCCGCAGTTTGGTGGCCTGGTAAATTTTGTAATGAAGGAAGGACCGGAGGATACAAAGTTTGAACTGACAACTCGGCAAACAGGCGGCAGCTTTGGATTGTTCAATTCTTTCAACAGCATTGGTGGCACCGTTGCGAACAATAGACTCAACTACTACACTTTTTACCAGTACAAACGCGGCGACAACTGGCGGCCGAACAGTCACTTCGACCAGCACAACGCATATGCGCACATCTCATACGATGTATCATCGAAGTTGAAATTAACCGGTGAATATACATTGATGAGTTACCTCGCACAACAGCCCGGAGGTTTGACTGATGAACAGTTTAATGAAGATGCGTCTGTATCTGTAAGAGCACGAAACTGGTTTTCGGTCGACTGGAACCTCATAGCGCTGAAGGCAGACTACCTTTTCTCAGAAAATTCGCGGCTCAACTGGCGCACGTATACCCTGCAGGGTGGAAGAAAAGCGCTCGGCATACTATCATATATCAACAGGCCCGACAACGGTGGCCTCCGTGACCTGCAAACCGACCGGTATAACAATTTCGGATCGGAGCTGAGATTTATTCAGCGCTATGCGCTATCAGGGAATACCAAAAGCACCTTTCTTGGAGGTGTTCGCGCCTACCGGGGATTAACCACACGAAAACAGGGCGACGCAGATGATGGAAACGATGCAAACTTTACTTTCATAGGTACCGAGCCCGATAAATCGTGGTTCAGATTCCCGGGGACAAATGTGGCGCTGTTCGCGGAAAATATATTCCAGGTAAACCGCCACTGGAGCATTACACCAGGCATCCGTTACGAACATATCAATACTAAGTCGGAGGGATATTATTATAAGCTGAACATCTTTATTCCCAGCGAGAAGATCGCTGAACAGAAATCCAATCCACGCTCCTTCACGCTCCTCGGAATTGGTACAGCCTGGAAATTCGATAACGGAACCGAGTTGTACGCGAACATCTCCCAAAACTACCGGTCCATCAACTTCAACGATCTTAGAATTCTGAACGCCAACGCCCGTGTTGACCCGGATCTTCACGATGAAACCGGGTATAACGTTGACGCCGGCTTCAGGGGTAACTTCAAAGACTGGTTATACCTTGATGTGAGCGTTTTTTACCTGAAATACAACGACCGTATCGGCTCGATATTCACCCGCGATACCAGCTTTATGACGTACAGGTTGCGGACCAATGTTTCAGACAGCAGGAACTATGGAATGGAAATGTTGCTGGAAGGTGATTTACTGCGGGCGTTAACCGCGGGCCAGTCAAAATATAAAATAAATTTATATACGAGTCTTTCCCTCATTGATGCCAAATATTTAGGGTCAAAGAACACCGCAATTGACGGAAACCTGGTAGAAAACGTTCCGCCGGTGATGTTCAGAACCGGAATTTCGTTTGGAAACAAGCAATTCAATTTTACGTGGCAATATGCTTTTCAATCAAAACAATACTCCGATGCTACGAATGCTGAAACGACTCCAACAGCAGTTGACGGAGCCATTCCTGCATTTAGCGTAATGGATCTAAGTTTGAGCTATGCCTGGAAGAAATTTACTTTTTACACAGGAGTAAACAACCTTACAAATACGAAGTACTTTACGCGTCGCGCGGATGGCTATCCCGGGCCTGGAATATTACCTGCGGATATACGTAACTGGTATGCCACGATCCAGTTTAATTGGAAAAAAAGTTAATTTTTTTCTTTTTTGCTTTCTGAAACGGCAAAAAATAGAAATCTGAAAATCAGATAGAGTAACTTCGTTTCAGATGAAGAAAATTATATCCTTTTTCTTATTCGCGGTTTACTGTTCTTTCGTTGCAGGTACACTGTTTACGGCAACTGAAGACGCCGATTTCATTTATCACAGCAGCGAATTCAAGGGTAAATACATTTCTTCGACAGACGACGGCCTTTCCTACTTTATATCGCAACCCGCAAACGTAAAGAAGGTACAGAAACACCTTCCTTTCAATGGTAAAATAAAATTAACCAGGCCAAATATTTCTTCTGAGTTTTTCAGCACTATGCTTTCACCAGGGCAGGTAGCTTTCAACACTTCACCACGATCATTCGAGAAGCCTGGCTATTCTTCTGTTTCACTTTATATAAAAAATCGCATCCTGCAGATTTAGTCTTTTCCTTTTAACAAGCAACTCTTATTGCAGCCCATGCTGCTTAACTAAAAGGAAATAAACTATGCGAATAATATTATTTGCAGGGTGTTTGGTAATGATTTCGCTTAACGCCCTGTCGCAATCAGACAACAGACCTGCTGTAAGCAAAGGATACTACTCGATCGGAAACAAAAACCGGGTATTGGTTGACATGGACAGAGCCAATTTAATCAGGGAGAGGTATGTGCCGGATCCTTATTCACAATCGCCGAAAGGTTATTACTCAACGGAAGCGAAACGTCGTGCAATTCCATGGCGCAAGGTAAGGGGCGAATCACGCGGTTATCTCGTGCCGGTTGTTACGAAAGGATATTACTCTATCGGCCGTAACGCGGAGCAGTTAAGAAAGTAGTGACTTTATTCTGTATATTAACTGGATAATGTCCAGGGTATGAAATATCGTCTGCTATTTCTTTTTGCGGCTATTCACGTTTTTTGTTTTGCACAGGCGCAGTTGGCAAGGGTGTCGGTAAAAGGCAACCAGTTTATTGCTAACAATGCGCCTGTGATATTTCATGGGATGAGCGTTGCGGATCCCGACAAGCTTGAACGCGATCAGCAATGGAATAAAAGAGTATTTGAAGAAATGAAAAGCTGGGGTGCAAACCTCGTGAGGTTCCCTGTGCATCCTGCCGCATGGCGGAGGCAGGGACAGGAAAAATATCTCGCGCTTCTCGACCAGGGTGTCAAGTTCGCCGGTGACGCCGGCCTGTACGTAATCATCGACTGGCACAGCATCGGCAATCTGAAAACGGAGAAGTATCAGAACGGGATGTATGAAACAACCTGGAAGGAAACAAAACAGTTCTGGGAAATCATTTCAAAACGATATAAAGACAATACGACCGTTGCATTTTTCGAGCTGTTCAATGAGCCGACAACCTACGGAGGAAAGCTCGGAGATATTTCGTGGACGGAATGGAAGAAGATGAATGAAGAAATGATCCGGTTGATCAGGAACAATGGAGCGCAAACCGTGCCGCTGGTAGCCGGTTTCAACTGGGCGTATGATCTTACCCCCGTTGCAAACGATCCGGTTAATGCTGAAGGAATCGGATATGTAAGTCACCCTTATCCAATGAAAAGACAGAAACCGTGGGAGCCGCAATGGACGGCCGACTGGGGCTTTGTAGCAAAAAAATATCCGCTTATTCTCACGGAGATAGGTTTTTGCGGAGAAGGTGAAAGAGGCGCGCACGTTCCCGTGATCAGTGATGAATCATATGGCGACGCAATTACAAAATACACTGCGGAAAACGGAATTTCATATGTATTATGGGTGTTCGATCCCCAGTGGGCGCCGATGCTCATCGAAAATTGGGACTTCACTCCCACCAGGCAGGGCCGGTATTTCAAAAATGCTTTAGGCAGAAAATAATCGAACGCAAACTTTAATTCTATTTTTCCACAAAAAGTGCAGACCGGCACATTTTATGGTGGTGTTTCTGCAATTTTAAATGTTCCGCTTTTTTTCATACTCTAAACCAATTCTACGAATGAAGTTAAGGTCTTTACTGGCCGTTAGCCTTTTCATGGTGATGGCCGTTTCCTGTCGTAAAAACATTTCCCCCGAAACCGATTCCGGTTCTATCTATGGCCAGGTTGTAAGCTCCGACGCAACCGTTGCCGAACGTGTCTGGACGCTCAAACACGTCGGGAAATACAGTGATGAAAATCTCGCGGCGGCGCGAACCGGTGGAGGAATCGTTTTTGGCGGAAATTCGCAGATGGAACGCTTGCTCTATAATAACTGGGACGCCACATGGAAAGGGTTACCGGTTATCAACCGGGCCATTGGCGGCACCACATGGGCCGAGCAGATTCCGTACATCGATGATTTATTTACTGACTACCGTCCGAAAGTTATTGTTCTTTACCAGGGCGAGAACGAATATCTCCGCGCTCCTGTTACCACCAACAAGCAAATTTCAAAAACAATAGAACCGAACTTTATCAAGTTCTACGATAAGTTAAGAGCGAGAAACCCGAAAGCGAAAATCATTATCGTTTCAATGGTTGCCTGCCCGGAGCTTTTTAAACGCGGGTATGATGTGTACAAATCCGGTTTTACCTATATCTATGATATAGACAATCTCAATAAAATATACAAAAACAAGCTCGCAAAAGACAACGCTGCCACAAGGGTTACCACCCGCTTTGTTGACATCAAACCTTATTACCAGTTTTACGCGCCAACAAGGTGGTACGACGCAAGCAAGTTTCAACCGGATGGCATACATATAAAATACCCGGAGTACACTTATTTTGTAAATAAGGTCAAGCCCGTTGTAACAGACCTGTATCAGCGCAGGTAAGCTACACAACCCTCGAAAGACGCTCAACGTATTCATACATTGAATATCTTTGCACGCGCATGCTCAGGAACCTGGTAGCCATATTACTGCTTATAGCTTTTACTGTACAGTCGTTTAATACAGTGTTCCTTGTTGTTACCTATTACGCCAATAATGCAGCTTTCGCAAAAAACTGCATAAACAAAGCGTTACCTCAATTGAATTGTCACGGTCAGTGTGTGCTGATGAAAAAAATCCAGGCAGAGCAACGCAAAGAACAAAAGAACCCCGAGCTGAAGCTCGAAAATAAAAGCGAAGTATATATTTTATCGCGCAATGGTTTTGAATGCTTAACACTAAGCAGCAACTTCATAATCTACCCTCAATTGAAAAACACCGGCTCTTCAATTGATCACTCGTCGATGATTTTCCGTCCTCCCATCGCTTAACACTCTTTCCCCGCTCTCTTTCTTTTTTCTATTACTTCTCTTAACAAAAAAATCAACTTCATGAAATTATCTTTCATTGCAGCATTTGCTGCCATCCTCATATTCAGCTCATGCGATAAGGATTCCGGATCAGATTTTCAACCCGGTGATACAGGTTCGATCACAATAGAATTCGACAACGTTGTTGGCCCGAACGACCTTGAGCTAAACACCGGCAATTACACCAATGGCTCCGGAGAACAATTCACAATCAGCACATTTGACTATTTCATCAGTAATTTAAAACTAAAAACATCGGGCGGTACCGAATATGTTGTACCTAAGGATGAAAGCTATTTCTTAATAAAAGAAGAAGACGAAGCAACTCACGAAATCGAGCTGGAAAATGTTCCGGCAGGCGATTATGTTTCGTTTACGTTTACAGTAGGCGTCGACAGTTTGAAAAGCGCCTCTCCTGTTTCTGAAAGAACGGGCGTACTCGATCCTGCCGGTGACGCTGCAGGCATGTACTGGACCTGGAACTCCGGCTATATATTCTTAAAAATGGAAGGAACATCACCTGTTTCGACAACCACTGATAAAAAGATTTTTTACCATGTCGGCGGTTTTGGCGGATACGACTCTCCTACTTTAAACAATATTAAAACCGTGACGATCAATGCACCTTTCGAATCGTCAGCTAAAGTGAGAAAAGGGGCAGAAACACATCCGCAGGTACACGTTTTCGCGGATGCCGGCAAAGTGCTCGATGGCACGACACACATCAGCATAGCTGAAAATTCAATGGTTCACTTTTCTGATGTCTCGGCCGATATTGCCAACAACTACGCGAATATGTTCAGCATAGATCATATTCACAATGACTAGGCTGATTTCCCTACGAGGTGTTTTCCTGGTATTGATTGCAGCAGTGAGCGCTTCCTGTCAGAAAGAAGTAAACGGGGGCCAGGAAGCTGCACCTGATGAAGAGTTAGTTGCAATGCCACTGCAACGGCCCTCGAATTTTCCTGACATAGTTTATGATACCGCAAGCAACCCTATCACAAAACAAGGATTCGAACTCGGCAGAAAACTTTTTTACGATGGCAAACTTTCCCGCGACAATTCCATCAGCTGTGGCAGTTGCCATATTCAGACAAGTGCGTTTACGCAACACGGCCATATAGTAAGCCATGGAATTGATGACCTTTTAGGCACTCGAAATTCGCAGGCGGTCGTCAACCTTGCGTGGAGCTCTTCGTTTTTTTGGGATGGAGGCGTTTTCAACCTCGATTTACAACCTCTTGCGCCTATACAAAATCCGGTTGAGATGGGAGCCGAATTGCCTGTGATAATAGAAAAACTAAACGCCGATAGCGAATACCCCGCTATGTTCGGAAAAGTATTTGGCAGCACCACAATCTCTTCGGCCAACCTGGTGAAGGCGCTGTCGCAATTTATGCTGCAGTGCGTGAGCGCGAACTCGAGATACGATAAATTTGTCCGCAACGAAGGCGAACAACTCAGCGCTGAGGAGCAGGAAGGTTTGTCGATTGTGCGGCAGAAATGCAGTCCATGTCATAGCACCGATTTATTTACCGACGATCGTTTTCACAACAACGGTCTCCCGCCATCGGTGGTAAATGATAAGGGACGCGCGACAATTACTTTGAACCCGGCTGACGAATATCTTTTTAAAACTCCATCGCTTAGAAATCTTACGTATTCCGCGCCTTATATGCACGATGGCAGATTTCGAACTCTTGAAGCTGTACTGAATCATTACAGCAATGGAATGGAAGATTTAGCCACTCTCGATGAGCAGTTCAGGCAAAATAATACAATCGGCATTCCACTCAGCGATGAAGAGAAGATAAAGATTATAGCATTTTTGAAGACGCTCGATGATGAAAGATTCGTTCGCGATCCGAAGCTTTCTGAGCAATAAATCATTAAGAACCGCACGATACGCAACCGTCCTGCATAGTACAAACTGCGCCTTCCGGTGCAGTTTCCCTTTCAACTGTGAACTGAACGGCCTGCGTGGCAGCTTGTGTGCGCAGGTAATACATTCCTGTTTTTAAACCCTTTTTCCACGCGTAGAAATGCATTGAACTTAGCCTGGATGCAGATGGCGTGTCAACAAAAAGGTTCAGTGACTGCGATTGGCAAATAAAAGCTCCGCGGTCCGCCGCCATATCGATAATTGTGCGTTGCCTGATCTCCCAAACTGTTTTGTATAACTCGCGGATGTCAGCCGGAATTTCCATGATATTCTGAATAGAACCGTTGCTGGCTATGATGCGGTTTTTCATTTCATTGTTCCACAGTCCAAGCTGCACAAGATCCTTGAGCAAATGTTTGTTTACAATGATAAATTCGCCGCTAAGCACGCGACGCGAATAAATATTGGAAGTATAAGGTTCAATACATTCATTATTACCCAATATCTGTGAAGTTGACGCAGTAGGCATCGGCGCAACAAGTAATGAATTTCTTACGCCATGTTTCATCACATTTTTTCGCAGCTCATCCCAGTTCCACCTATCCGATGGAGTAACACCCCACAGATCAAACTGAAATTTCCCTTCCGACAATGGCGATCCCCCGAATGTTTCATACGGCCCTTCTTCCTTCGCCAGGTCCATGCTTGCCGTCATTGCAGCAAAGTATATTGTTTCAAAAATATTTGTGTTCAGCATCCTCGCGAGATCGCTTTCAAACGGAAGTCGCAGAAGAATAAATACATCGGCAAGACCCTGCACACCAAGTCCCACCGGGCGATGCCTGAGATTCGAATTTCGCGCCTCAGGGACAGGATAAAAATTATTGTCAATAATCTTGTTGAGGTTGCGCGTAATCTCATAAGTTACTTCATACAATTTGTCGTGATCAAAAGTGCCGTTCATTACGAACCTGGGCAACGCCAGCGATGCAAGGTTACATACAGCAACTTCATCGGGCGAAGTGTATTCAATAATTTCGGTGCACAGGTTGCTGCTCTTTATTGTACCTACGTTTTGCTGGTTGCTTTTGCTATTGGCAGCATCCTTGTATAAAAGATATGGCGTTCCTGTTTCAATCTGCGCCTCCATTATTGCGAACCAAAGTTCCTGTGCATTAATAGATTTACGCGCACGTCCCTCTGCTTCATATTTTTCATAGAGTGTTTCAAATTCTTCACCCCAGCAATCGGCGAGACCTGGGGCCTCGTTAGGACAAAACAAACTCCATTTTCCGTTTGCTTCAACACGCTTCATAAAAAGATCGGGTATCCATAGTGCATAGAAAAGATCCCTTGCCCGTAACTCTTCTTTGCCATGATTTTTTCTCAGATCGAGGAACTCGAAAACATCCGCGTGCCACGGTTCAAGATAAATGGCAAATGCGCCTTTGCGCTTCCCGCCACCCTGGTCAACATACCGTGCGGTGTCGTTGAATACCCGCAGCATGGGGATAATACCATTGCTGGTGCCATTGGTGCCGCCAATATACGAGCCTGTTGCCCGTATGTTGTGAATGGATAAACCAATTCCACCGGCGCTTTGTGAAATTTTTGCCGTCTGCTTTAACGTATCGTAAATGCCGTCGATACTATCGTCTTTCATAGTGAGGAGGAAACAGCTGCTCATTTGTGGCTTTGGTGTACCAGCATTAAACAAAGTAGGTGTTGCATGAGTAAACCATCTGCCGCTCATCAGGTGATAGGTCTTGATAACGGATGCGATGTCGTTCTTATGAATCCCTACGGCCACACGCATGTACATATGCTGTGGTCGTTCCGCAATTTTGCCGTCAATCCTGAGGAGGTATGATTTCTCCAGCGTTTTAAAGCCGAAATAGTCAAACCCAAAATCGCGGTCGTAGATGATAGTGCTGTCGAGCAGTTCGGCATTCTCTTCTATGATCTGCATTACATCGTCGGCAATCATCGGTATTTTTCTTCCGGTTACTTTATCTGTGTAATCGTACAGCGCCTGCATGGTCGCAGAAAACGATTTCAATGTATTTTTATGAAGGTTGCTTACCGCGATGCGCGAAGCAAGCAGGGCATAGTCAGGATGTTTTATAGCGAGTGACGCTGCCGTTTCAGCGGCGAGGTTGTCGAGTTCGGTGGTATGCACACCATTATAAATTCCTTCAATAACTTTTTTTGAAACTTCGAGCACGTTTACCAGTGGGCTCAGGCTATATGAAAGTTTCTCAAGCCTGGCAGTTACCTTGTCGAATTTTATGGATTCTTTTCTGCCGTTTCTTTTTATTACGTATTGCATGGATTAATATTTTAAAATGATTTTTTAGAAATCTTCATCGAGACTAAATGCCTGCGGCGCTTTCATTCCACTCATCACTCCGGCTTTCTGGTAATCGCCAACACGTTTTTCAAAAAAGTTTGTTTTACCCTGGAGTGAAATCAGTTCCATAAAATCAAAAGGATTTGTTGCATTGAACATTTTTGGATAGCCCAATTCTGCCAGCCACCTGTCGGCCACAAATTCTATATACTGTTGCATGAGCCGGGCGTTCATGCCTATAAGGTCAACCGGCAGCGCCTCGGTGATAAACTCCTTTTCTATTCTTACAGCATCGCCGATTATTTCGTAAACTTTCTCCTGGGTTAGCTTATTTGAGAGCATGCCGTAAAGAAGGCACGCGAATTCGCAATGCAATCCTTCGTCGCGGCTGATGAGTTCGTTGCTGAATGTGAGGCCCGGCATCAATCCTCTTTTCTTGAGCCAGAATATTGAACAAAAGCTACCGCTAAAGAAAATTCCTTCCACAGCTGCAAATGCTACGAGCCGTTCGGCGAATGTTCCGTTTTCTATCCATCTCAGTGCCCACTCTGCTTTTTTCTTTACAGCGGGAACGGTATCGATGGCATGAAACAGGCGGTGTTTCTCTGTGGGATCCTTCACATACGTATCTATTAGTAATGCGTATGTTTCGGAGTGGATATTTTCCATCATTATCTGGAAGCCATAAAAACACCTGGCCTCGGGTAATTGCACTTCGCTCATGAAATTAACCGCAAGGTTTTCGTTGACGATGCCATCGCTTGCGGCAAAGAAGGCGAGCACATGGGAAATGAAATGACGTTCGCCGTCGTTCAGGGACGACCAGTGCTGCAGGTCGCTGCTGAGGTCTATCTCTTCTGCTGTCCAGAAGCTTGCCTCATGTTTCTTATACATTTCCCAGATGCGGGGGTAGTTAATGGGGAGGATGACAAAACGGTCCTTGTTTTCCTTCAGGAGGATTTCATTCGTGTTCATGAGAAGAAACTTTTTTAATGTTATTGAATGGCGGAGCAGAAGATGCGGAGCCGAAAAAGCTTCAAAAAAAGTTGAAGATTTATCAGTAACGTACTTTTCCTCCGAAAGTAAAATACAAGCTGATGTTGGCAGGTCTTCTGACTTACTCCATTGTTCAGGCCTTCCCATCTGATGACAGTGACCGGAGTTGAACAATTGATTCGGGAGCTTACAGCTACGGGGATAGTCCCGGATTCACACCGGGTTCCCTTTTAATGCGTCGCGGATTGATACGCGTTGCAACCAAAACCAGGATAAAGTAAAATCATTTGATGGGGATGTTACGAAAACGTTATGCACCGGATGTTGAAAGAATTTTAGGCAGGCTGAACCCAAACACACTTCCCTTCCCCAATTCACTCTTCACCCAAATCTTCCCGTTCTGTGCCTCAATAAACTCTTTGGAAATAGCAAGCCCAAGTCCATTGCCAGCAGCTTTTGTACCCGGCACTTTGAAGAAGCGGTCAAAAATATGAGGCAGATGCTCAGGAGCAATACCGGCTCCTTCATCAGCCACCGAAAATTCTACCACCTTATCGGCATTACGAAGATTGACCGATACCGCAGAACCGGCAGTAGAATATTTAATGGCATTGGTAAGAAAGTTATTAATCACCCAAACAGTCTTATCTGCATCGGCGCGAACATTTGCGAGGCCATTATCGAACTGTTTATTAAGCGCTATATTCTTCTCTTTCGCCGCACTTGAAACAGAATGAAGCGCGCTGTCGGCTATGCTATAAGGTGATATCGCGCCAATGTTTAGTTGCATTTTGCCGGTTTCTATCTGCGCCATATTCAGCAGCTCGCTCAAAATTTTGAGCATTCTCTGATTATCCTGCCGCAGGCTCGTTACATATTCTTTCTGTTCTTTGCTCAACGTTCCCGTTCTTTCATCTTCCAGCAGCTTAATGCTGAAGTCTGATGACGCCAGGGGCGTTTTCAGCTCATGGGAAATGGTAGCAAGAAAATTTGTCTTTGCCACATCGAGTTCTTTAAAAGAAGTAATATTTTTTATCACAATCACCTTTGCACCATCCTCTGAAATATCCACCTGCTCTCTTGTAAAATAATTCTCTTTGTTGTCCACGACAACCTTGAACGGCATGTTGCCTTTGTCTTCTATTAAAAAGCTCAGCAGGTCATTTTTCTTCGATATTTCCTTTGCGGCCAGGCCCACTACCTGGGCAGACTGCATGCCCACCAACTGCAGTGCCTGCTGATTGGCAAAAAGAATTATTCCGTTTTTATCAATACCGATACTCGCGTCTTTCAAGCTGTTGATCACTGCTTCAGCGCGTGTTTTTTCGAATATGATTTTATTTAGATTGCTGCTTTCGAAGTATTCAAGACGCTCCGCCATATCGTTAAAAGCAGCAGCCATCTGTCCAAATTCATCTTTACGGTCCAAGTGAATGCGGTGTTTATATTTTTTTGCGCTGATTGCACCGATACCTTCCGTAATAGCGTTGATGGGATTGGTTATCACTGAAGGAAAGTTATACGCGAACGTTAATCCTACGAGAAAAATAACGGCGACAATCAACGTAATGAAAGTAAGCGCACGATCCGCGGTGCCATTGGCTGTATTATTTTTAACTTCGATTGCGTTCATATTGAGTTCGAGCACATGCTGAATGTTACCTTGAATCCTGTGCAACACATCCGGCGAAGTTTTACCTGAACGGAATTCTTTGTAAGCTGTTCTAATATTGCGGGTAAACCCGCCCTCATCTTTTTCCGTGATGTTTTCCTCCTGCAACGATAAAGCACTATCGAACTGTTTGCTGTATTTCGCCGGGTTTATATAAAAGCTATCCAGCGCACGCTGCATAGCATGACAATAGTCGAGGGATTCATAGTTATCCTTCAGAATAATCTGCGAGTCGTTCTTTAACCTCACGATATGAAAAATAGACACGCCTCCAAGAGCCATCAGCAACAGGTACAGGAACAACGTTCCCCAACGTATTTTCTGTTTTACCGTTAGCGGCATGTCATGATAGAATTACAAGGTCAACGTCATTCTTAGACAAAGTTCTCAATAGTTGGTTAAAAACGCCAGTTTTCAGAATAATTTGCCACAGTTGCAGATGAGGCTTCCCGATGCAAACCGTTGTTATTTTTTTTTCTTCAATTACGTCGATTATCGCCCTGGCGATATCCCTCTCCTTTTTCTGTATCACTTCTCCTCCTAATTCGGTCGCATTTTTAAAATTGTTAATCAGGTGGCGCTGTGCTGCCAGGGAAATTTTATTTGACGATTCTTTGGGTGTTTGCACATATAATACAAACCACTGGCTATTATAGTACGATGCCAGTCGCGCAGTTTTGCGGATAAGGCGCTGCGCTATTTCGTGGTTCGATGATATACAGGCCAGAAAATGTTCGTGCCGGAACGGGTTCGTACGGGCTGTGATCTGGTAATCGACTTTACGCTCTACCTGCCCCGCTACCTCCTTCAGGGCAAGCTCCCTAAGCTGGAGTATTTTTTCAGGTTGGAAGAAGTTGGTTAGTGCCTGTTGAATTTTTGTAGAGTCATATATTTTTCCTTCGCGTAAACGCCGGATCAGCTCATCGGCAGGCAGATCGATGTTTACAACCTCGTCGGCCACCTGCAATATTCTGTCGGGCACACGTTCTTTTACTTCCACTCCTGTTATCTGCTTCACTTCATCGTTGATACTTTCAATATGCTGGATGTTAATAGCGGTGATGACATCGATACCTGCATCGATCACGTCCATTACATCCTGCCAGCGTTTTTCGTTTTTACTACCGGGGATGTTGGTATGAGCAAGTTCATCAATAACAACAACTTCAGGGTGAATCAGAAATATCGCCTGCGTATCAAGCTCATCCAGCCGTTTTCCTTTGTAGAATGCCTGCCTTCGTGGAATTTCAGGGAGCCCTTCAATGAGCGCCTGTGTTTCCTGCCTGCCATGCGTTTCAACGTAAGCGATTTTTACGTTTACACCATCCCGTAATAACTGGTGCGCTTCCAACAGCATGCGGTACGTTTTTCCAACGCCGGCACTCATACCGATATAAATTTTCAGTTTGCCTTTTTTAACCATTTAAAAATTGATGGCGGTTGAAAATGTAAGGGCAGCGCTTTCAAGATGCCTCGCTTCGATACGCATCACTATGTTATCGGCAGGAATATAATCTATATTGATCGAGTTGCCCGCAATATCGAAACCATTCGGGTTTTCAGAAGGTATAATCACTCCGTTTTTGTCTTTGAAATATTCGAAACGATAAGCGACCGCCCATTTTTCGGAAAGCTTATAACGCACGATGCAAAGGGGAGCGATCCAGTTATTCAAATCCTCCGAGCCCTTCACTTTCTGCTCCCATCCCATATCAAGTCCCGCAGTAATACCGATTTTTTCATTTGCCTGCCAAACCGCATATAAATCATGATAATAACGCCACAACCGCGCGATGTCGGGTTTATCACTTCCAATGAACGTACTGTAATTAAGCGAAACTTCCTCTGTTGGCTTATAAAAAATTTGCGTACCCCAGCTCATCAGGGAATTGCCATCCACACGGGTGATGCGTTGCCATCCATTCAGGGCCAGCGCTGCAACTGTAAGTTTGTTGTTGTCGGTGGTAAAACTCAGTTTCGCGCCGCTTTCAAAGTAAGGTGAATTTTCAGCAACAAAACTTCGTGTGAGGGTCCAGTTGTCTTTTCCAACCGCACTTTCAAACCCGATATGCGACGGTATTATGCCTATGTCGAGCCACAGATTTTTCTTCGCGCTTAATTTGTACCCTGCGTTTGCTTCGAAAACATTTTTCAGTACACCCGGCTCGGCCGCATAATTTGCATTCATATAGGTACCCACGGCCAGGGCAACGTTGCCCCTTACTCTTTCTGCTGAGTAGTTTACCTTCACATATCCCAGGTTAAGGTTGAATTCATTGTGTCGTGAATAATTGTAGAGGTATGAAGCACGGCTATTGTTTTCGGGGCGATCGAAGTCGTACGTATAGTATGCTTCGGCATAAGCGCTTACTGTTAATTTTTTTTCAGGTTGCTGTGCGATAACAGTTACAGCATATAAACTCATAAATAAAAACAAACAAATTTTCATCTTTGGGCGTTTTCTTATTTTAACTCATCAAGAGCAATATTCAATTTCAGAACATTAACAACCGCAGGACCAAAAAGCGGTTCTGTTGTGTGTTGATTGATAAGCTCGACTATTTTTTGTTCATCAACTTTTCTTCCTGAGGCAATTCTTTTCACCTGTACGAGCGCCGATTGAGGTGAGATGTGAGGATCGAGACCACTGCCTGAAGCAGTGACCATTTCTGCTGGAACCTGGTTTTTGGTAACGCCCGGGTTATGAACCAGGAACGAATCGATCCTTTCCTGCACTATTTTTAAATAATCGGGGTTCGATGGACCTTTGTTGCTTCCACCGGAGCCCGCGGCGTTATAGTCAACCGCTGAAGGGCGGCCCCAGAAATATTTGTCGTCGGTAAATTTTTGCCCGATTAGTTCGTATCCTACAACTTTACCATCAACCATTACCTTTTTTCCTCCACCGTTACCAGGAGTTATTTTTCCAATTGCTCCTACTATGGAGAAATAAACTATACAGCAGAGCGCGATCATGACAACCGTCATTCTCACTGAAGTAAAAAAATATGTTTTCATTTCTATTATTTTTTTATTGCTCTTCTTATTTTTTTAATTACATAATCAATCCCAGCAACAGGTCAATAGCTTTAATTCCTAGGAAAGGAGCAGCAATCCCACCGATTCCATAAATCAATAAATTTCTCCTTAGCAAAGCCGAAGCTCCAATTGGTTTATACTCCACGCCACGCAGGGCCAGGGGTATCAGCAACGGAATTATAATCGCATTGAATATTACCGCGGAAAGTATTGCCGATTCGGGGCTTTTCAGGTTCATGATATTCAATCCCTGCAATGCAGGAATTGATGCAATGAACAAAGCCGGCACTATCGCAAAGTATTTTGCAACATCGTTTGCAATTGAAAATGTAGTGAGGGTTCCTCTTGTTATCAGCAACTGTTTTCCTATTTCCACCACTTCAATCAACTTGGTCGGGTCATTATCAAGGTCAACCATATTACCGGCTTCCTTTGCTGCCTGTGTTCCGCTGTTCATCGCCACGCCAACATCCGCCTGCGCCAACGCAGGTGCGTCATTTGTGCCATCGCCCATCATCGCAACAAGTTTACCGGTGGCCTGTTCGTTTCGTATATAATTCATCTTATCCTCGGGCCTGGCTTCTGCAATAAAATCATCAACGCCTGCTTTGTTAGCGATATATTTTGCCGTAAGTGGATTATCGCCAGTGACCATCACTGTTTTCACACCCATTCTCCGGAGGCGGTTAAACCGTTCGAAAATACCAGGCTTAATAATATCCTGCAATTCGATCACTCCCTTTACTTCATCGTTCAATCCTACAATGAGCGGAGTTCCTCCATTCTCAGCGATCGATTTAACTTTTTTATCAACGCTATCGGGAAACGGATGGCCCGCCTTCAGCACCCTGTTTCTGATTACATCCTGCGCACCTTTGCGAATTTTTACGCCGTTGGGCAGGTTAACGCCACTGCTTCTTGTTTCAGCGCTGAATGCCACAAACTCGATTTCTTTATCGGGTTTTTTCGTTACTCCTTTTTGTGCTGCAAGCTCAACAATCGATTTTCCTTCCGGCGTATCATCGGCAAGTGAGCTCAATGCTGCGAGTTCGATAAATTCTTTGTCCGACAAGCCATCTGCGGGGTAGAAATTTGTCGCTTTCCTGTTACCTATTGTTATGGTACCGGTTTTATCCAGTAGAAGTGTATCTACGTCGCCGGCAGTTTCTACAGCTTTCCCGCTTTTTGCGATAATATTCGCGCGCAATGCGCGGTCCATACCCGCGATACCAATAGCTGACAACAGGCCGCCTATGGTTGTAGGGATCAGGCATACAAACAATGATATAAAAGCAGCGATAGTAATATGCGTTCCTGAGTAGTCTGCAAAAGGTTTGAGTGTTACACAAACTATAATGAACACGATCGTGAACGATGCAAGTAAAATGGTTAACGCAATCTCATTTGGCGTTTTCTGCCTGTTTGCGCCCTCAACAAGCGCGATCATTTTATCGAGGAATGTTTCTCCGGGTTGTGTGGTTACTTCCACCACAATGCGGTCAGACAATACTTTCGTACCGCCCGTTACAGAAGACCTGTCACCGCCTGCTTCCCTGATCACCGGTGCCGATTCGCCGGTGATCGCGCTTTCGTCTATGGTCGCTATTCCCTCCACAATTTCTCCATCCATTGGAATAACATCGCCAGCTTCACAAATAAACCTGTCGCCAAGGTGAAGTTGCGACGATGGAACAACTTTCACCTCGTTCATATATATTTCTCCAACGAGGCTGACTTTTTTGGCAGGTGTATCCTGGCGTGTTTTTCTTAAACTTTCCGCCTGGGCCTTGCCTCTCGCCTCAGCTATTGCCTCTGCGAAATTTGCAAAGAGTACGGTCAGGAGAAGTATTATGAAGATGGCTAAATTATAGGCCAGCGAACCCTCGGTCGTGTCGCCTGTGATCATCGTGTACAACACAACGGCAAGCATAACCGCGGTGCCTATCTCCACGGTAAACATTACCGGGTTTTTGATCATTAACGATGGCTTAAGTTTAGTAAACGATTGCCCGGTTGCAGCTCTTACAAGTGCACCTTCAAAAAGTTTTACCGATCTGCGTGTATGTTTGGACATCTTGTTTAGGATTTAGTTACATCGAAAAATATTCGGCAATGGGTCCCAGGGCAAGAGCCGGGAAATAAGATAATGCGTTTATGATAACAATTACGGCAAGTGTCATTGCGCCGAATGTGAGCGAATCAGTTCTGAGCGTTCCGGCTGAATGGGGAATGTGTTTCTTTCCCGCAAGCAACCCGGCGATGGCAACGGGTCCGATGATAGGTAAAAATCTTCCGAGAATTAGTACAAAGCCAGTCATTACGTTCCAGAAGATGTTATTATCTCCGAGGCCCTCGAAACCACTGCCATTGTTGGCGTTTGCCGACGTATTCTCATATAACATTTCACTGAACCCGTGATATGAAGGGTTGTTCAACCAACTGCCCGGTTGCACTGCCCACGCCATCTGTGGATGGTTGGCATTAAAATACGCGGCAAGCGACGTTGCTGTCATTATGAGAAAGGGAGATAATAAGGTAATCAACGCCGCAATTTTTATCTCACGCCCCTCTAACTTATGCCCCATGAACTCCGGCGTTCGTCCCACCATTAACCCGGAAATAAATACCGCAATAATTATATAGATGAAATAGTTCAGTAAGCCAACACCGCAGCCCCCATAAAATGAATTGATCATCATTGCTAACATTTGCATCATACCCGAAAGAGCCATTGAACTGTCATGCATCGAATTCACCGAACCGGTTGAAATGACGGTCGTAACTATACTCCAGAAACCTGAAAAGGCCGGACCAAATCTCACTTCCTTCCCTTCCATGGCGCCGTTCGGTTGCTGAGCGCCCAGTGCTGCAATAGCGGGATTGCCGTTTATTTCGTTGATAATTGTGGGAATTGCAAGTGCGAGAAAGCCCACCGTCATAACTCCGAATATGACATACGCGAGCTTTTTTCGGTTAATAAAGAACCCAAATGCAAATACCATTGCAAATGGAATAATCAGTTGCGCAATGAGCTCGACCGAATTAGTGAAATAGTTAGGATTTTCAAGAGGATGCGCCGAGTTTGCACCAAACCATCCGCCACCATTCGTACCCAGATGTTTAATAGCAACCATCGCAGCTGCCGGACCACGGCTCACATGTACGGTATCGCCCTGCAAGGTTACCAGTGAATCTCTACCATCGAAAGAGGTCGGTGTTCCATTTAAAGCAAGAATTGTGGCAACTACAATAGATAGCGGTAATAAAATTCTCGTGATTGATTTTACAAAGAATACATAGAAGTTGCCGAGAACCTGGGTTGTTTTTTCGCCAAGAGCACGGAAGAAAATAACTGCCGATGCAATCCCTGTTGCGGCTGATACAAACATTAGGAATGAAATGACGCCTACCTGGGTCAGGTAGCTGAGGCCACTTTCACCACTATAGTGTTGCAGGTCGCAGTTCACCATAAACGATATTGCAGTATTGAAAGCGAGGTCCGGTGATTGCGAAGGGTTGCCGTCGGGATTAAGAAAAAGGGAACCCTGGGTGATCAGCATTACGAACGCATAAACGAACCAGACCAGGTTAATTGAAAGAAGCGCTTTAAGATTTTCCTTCCAATTCATCTCCCTCTTTGGATCCACCCCGGAGAACCGAAAGATGAAACGCTCCACCGGGTTAAGAAAGTCAGTAAGTGTTTTCTTTCCTGAAAAAACATTTGAAATGTATATTCCAAGTGGAAATCCGATAAGCAGCGCTATCAGAAATGCGACAACTATGCCTGTTATTTCACTACCCATATAATTAGAATTTTTCGGGGTTTATCAATACATAACACAGGTAGATAAACACCAGTATCGAAAGAACAAATAGTGTGGTTATCATAATTATTAGATTTTGTCGAAGAAATCAATTGATTTAAAGAACAGCCAGAAGCATATAAGGCCCGCAGCCATTAATAAAGCTATAAGCATGGAAAAATGTTTCTCTAACTTTGACAAACCGGGTGCCGCCGGTGCGAGCAATGACTGAAACCAGCATCCAGTCTGCATTTCAGGGTGATGCTATTAAGACAGGAGGTGTGATGCGCCTCTTCAAAATGATAAAAACAATATCATTTTGATAGAACAACTTCAGGTTAGCCCAATCATTTCGTTGGTAAAATATCTATCTGCGCCTTAGTCTCCTACCCTCTCGAGTTTTGGAAGGGTTAATGTTGAAACAATAAGCGGGAACTTTTCAACTGTAACGTTACTCGGGTCGAGACCGAACCCGCGTTCTTCAGAAAGGCTCACTTCTTTGAGCCAGAAATGCAATTTCATAATCATCTTCTCGCCAAGCGGCAACTCATTTTCTTCACTCAAATATTTCTCTAGAACAACAAACTGGAAATCGCCCACCACATTATTACGCTCAAGACTTTCATACCGGCTGGTTACATTCACTTCTTTGTTGGCAACGAGTTCCTGGACTACTTTGCGGAACATAAGATTGATACGCGGCTGCACGCGGAAACCGAGTTTGAACTCAATTCGTATAATATCATTGGGAACGATATGCTCAACAATATATTCCGAAGAATAGGGATCGTCGAGAGTGTCGACATGTACAAACCAATAGATATCCGCACGTTTGGGTTTCCTGTGAAGAATCGAGTGAATGATCTTGTGTTCTATCTCACGATGGTTATCAGAACTCGTAAGGTATACTAGATGAGTCGCATATTTAGCCACGGAGCGATCTGCAGACAACTCCTGTAATTTCGATATATAGTCCTGCAGCCGCACAAATTCAACATAACGGTTTTTGATTCTGCGAGCGCGGTACCAATCGAACATCACAAGAAAAAGTAATCCTCCCACAATTACCGCCACGAAACCTCCGTTATGGAACTTCTCAAAATTGGCCGCAAGAAAGCTGATCTCAATAGTAAGAAACACAGCAAGGTAGATGTAAATAAATACAGGTCTTGTTCGCCGAATAACAAGATAATTTGCAAGCAGAATAGAAGTGGCGATCATGCAAATTGTAATCGACAGTCCATACGCCGCCTCCATGTTTGCAGCTTTCTGAAAATACAGAACAATGCCGATGCATCCTCCCAGTAAGAGAAAATTGATCGCCCTGATGTATATCTGCCCTTTTGCCTCAGTAGGATACGTTAATTTGAACCTGGGCCACAAGTTGAGTCGTATCGCCTCGCTGATAAGCGTGAACGAGCCTGAAATTAAAGCCTGGCTGGCGATGATAGCGGCGCTTGTCGCGATGGCAATACCCAAATAAAGGAACCATTCGGGCATCACTCCATAAAAGGGATTAAACCCTCCGCTTATCATATCGGAAGTTATCGGTTGACCATTATAGTTACTCAGCAGCCATGCGCCCTGCCCAAAGTAACTTAGCAGCAAACAGGTTTTTACAAAAATCCAGGAATACCGGATGTTCCATTTTCCGCAATGGCCAAGATCGGAATACAGGGCCTCGGCACCCGTGGTACATAGAAACACTGCTCCCAGTATATAAAAACCGCCCGGATAAGCTACAAGTAATTTGATGCCGTAGTAAGGATTGAAGGCCCGTAACACTGCAAAGTAGTCGGGCACATGAACAATTCCCAATACCGCGAGCATAAGGAACCATATCAACATTACAGGACCGAAAATCTTCCCGATAAATGCGGTACCAAATTGCTGGATCATAAACAATACCGTGATAATGCAAAGCACGATAATTACTATCGTCGATTGCCTGATGTTTTGCAGCAGCGGAACCTGTTTGAGCCCTTCTATCGCTGAGGTTACGGAAATTGGGGGCGTAAGCATTCCATCTGCAAGCAAAGCCGCTCCCCCGATCATTGCCGGCACCACCAGCCACTTTCTCCTACGGCGAACAAGCGCATAAAGTGAAAAAATTCCGCCTTCACCCCGGTTGTCAGCCTCTAATGTCAGCGTAACATATTTGATGGTGGATTGAAGAGTGAGCGTCCATATAATTAATGAAAGCGAGCCTAATACAAGGTCATCGCTGATCACTTTACCACTTGTAATGGCATTGAGCACATACAACGGCGAAGTGCCTATGACACCGTAAGTGATCCCAAGAGCTATTAATAGCCCGCCGGGTGATGCCTTTTGATTTGAATCCAGATTAGCCATTAAACCACATCAAATGTATGAACATTCACTCATTGTATATTTGCAGAGGTGCATCCAATATGAACACTGTTCTAATTATAGACGACGAAGAAGGATTGCGGCGAATGCTGTCGCGTATCATCGCGCTTGAGGGCTATAACATTACAGAAGCCGGAACGTTAAAGGAAGCGCGTAAAAAGCTCGCAAAAGAGCATGTGGATATTGTTCTTTGCGATGTTCGGTTGCCCGACGGCAATGGTGTTGAATTTACGGCCGAGCTGCGCCGACAGAACACCTCAGTTGAAGTAATATTGTTAACTGCCTACGGAGATGTGGCAGACAGCGTGCAGGCGATGAAGAATGGCGCCTTCGATTATATTGTAAAGGGAAATGACAACATCCGGCTTATTCCGCTACTGGCCAGGGCCGTGGAACAGCTCAGAATGAAAACACGCATAGCTCAGCTTGAAAAGCAGTCAGAGCGCGGATTTGAAAGCATTATAGGAACATCTCCTTCCATTTTACAGGCAAAAGAGCTTGCGGAAAAAGTAGCGCACACTGATACAACCGTTTTATTATTAGGTGAAACAGGTACGGGAAAGGAGGTATTTGCAAATGCTATTCATAACGCGAGTCCGAGAAAAAACAAACCATTTCTTGCGCTCAATTGCAGTTCGTTCAGCCGGGAGCTACTCGAAAGTGAACTGTTTGGTTATAAAGCAGGCGCCTTCACAAATGCGCAGCGCGACAAGAAAGGCTTAATCGAAGAAGCCGATGGCGGCACATTATTCCTCGACGAAATAGGTGAAATGCCTCACGATCTTCAAAGTAAGCTCCTGCGAGTGCTCGAATCGTGCGAATTTATTAAGCTCGGCGATACCAAAGTGTCAAAAGCAGATGTAAGAATAATCGCAGCAACAAACAGAGATCTGCAGAAAGAAGTCGGTGCGGCCCGTTTTCGTGAAGACTTGTTTTACCGGCTTAATGTGTTCACCATCATTTTACCATCATTGCGTGAAAGACAAAAAGATATTCCGTTGCTTGCATCCCATTTCATTGAAGTGTATTCGAAAAAAAGTCATTCAAAGAAAAATGAGGTGACGCCCGGATTTGTGGATGCATTGAAAAGTCATCCATGGAAAGGCAACATAAGAGAACTCAAAAATATTATTGAGCGCGCCGTAATACTGGCAGGAAACGGCCCCCTGCTCGTTCAGCATCTTCCGCAGGATTTCTTCAACACATCAATAAACGAACCATCAGCAAATTTTGACCTCGCAAGCATCGAGCAGGCGCATATCAGGCGGGTACTCCAATACACCAATAACAACAAAGCGGAAGCGGCGCGGTTGCTGAATATAGGGATAGCCACGCTTTATCGCAAAATTGGTGAACAGGATGATCACCGGTAATTTCCGGCATATGGATTGTTGAAATACATTGCAACTTTGTCCACAATGCCCGAGATAAGTGTAAATAATCAGAAAATACTCTATCAAAAGGAAGGAAACCGCATCACATTTTGGGGAAAAAGTTTACCGGAAAAATCTTTTTTTGTTATAGAAAGCAACAACAATGTTCGCTTCCACTATCCATATCCTCCCAATCAGCATTTCATAGAAAACATTCAACCCCAACTGCAGGAGTTTTTCCAGTCTCTCTATAAGTTTTAATATACCTTTAATAATACTCGTCGGTCGCCCGATGGTATTGCGATACCTTTGGCATCTTTTAGTCATGTTGAAAAGTGAAACCGTGAAAATTAATATTTCATTAATAATCGCCATTCTTCTCGCCGTGGGCGGAGTCGCTTTCATTTTTACCGCGTTCCAGATTTCCGCCGAACGCGATAAATTAAAAGGTGAGCTCGAAGCAAAAACCATCAGGGCGATAGAAGAATTTACGGCCGACTTCATCATCCACGATAGTGTTCCGGAAACGGACAGGATCACCGATTCGCTCGCCCGCTCATATGGCTTCAACGGAATCGCAATATATACAAGCAGCGACAGCATTTTCAAAACGTCACCCTCGCTTCAGCCATACCTTGAGCACAGCAACGACTATGTACAACAGGCCATCGTATCCGATTCATCGTTGGGCAATTATTTCAAACAGAACAGAAATTCTATCTACCAGTATATTGTGCCGGCGCATAGCGAAAGGGGCATGGATGCAGCGATTATCTTCTATTCCGATGCTGAATACATCAACAATATTGTAAATGAAATATGGGCAAGAAGCTTCGTGCGCTGGTTCCTCCAGGCGATGCTTATATCAGCCATTACACTTCTCATTATCAGGAGAAGCATCCTGAGCCCAATAAACAAAGTAGTAGAATGGGTAAAAGCCGCACGCTTTGGAAATATCGACAAAATAAAATCGAAACCACCGTCCGAATTTCTACAGCCTCTATACAAAGAAATTTCCGGTATTGCACAGGCTATACAGGAGGCTAAAGCAATTGCGCAGGAGGAAGCGAGGTTGCGAACATCTGCAGAATCAGTGTGGACGCCTGAACGTTTAGGCGAAGAGATGAAGCAGATACTTGAAAATAAGACGATGGTAATTGTTTCGAACCGCGAGCCGTACATGCACGTGAAAAGCGGCAATGAAATACAATGTATCGTTCCGGCAAGTGGAATGGTAACAGCCATGGAACCAATTGTTAAAGCCTGCGGCGGACTCTGGATAGCTTCAGGCAGCGGTGACGCCGACAGGGAAACTGTTGATGAAAATGATAAGGTGATGGTTCCTCCTTATGAAAAGGCGTACACATTACGTCGTATCTGGCTGACGAAGGAGCAGGAACACCATTACTACTATGGATTTTCGAACGAAGGCCTGTGGCCGCTTTGTCATATCGCGCATACGCGTCCCGTTTTCAGAAAAACAGATTGGGACTACTACAAAGAAGTAAACGAATTGTATGCAAAGGCAGTGATTAAAGAAATCAAGAACAAAGAAGAACCGTTTGTGCTGGTGCAGGATTATCACTTCGCTCTCCTTCCGAAACTGATAAAAGAAGCACGGCCCGATGCGCGCGTTGCTTTGTTCTGGCACATTCCCTGGCCGAACCCCGAATCGTTCGGTATTTGTCCGTGGAAAAAAGAAATTCTCACAGGCATGCTCGGTGCCGACCTGGTTGGTTTCCATACACAATATCACTGTAACAATTTTCTTGAAACAGTAAACCAAACACTGGAGTCGCGGGTGATATGGGAAAACTTTTCTGTAAAAATCGGGAATCACTTTACGCTCGTAAAACCGTTTCCTATCAGCATTGCATTTACCTCTAAAGATCTCGATGCGAACGGTACGGAAAATAGAGAAGATCGCGTAAAACCAAGCGACCTGCTGAAGCATCACGGCATCACCGCACAATATATGGGTATCGGTGTTGACCGTATTGACTATACAAAAGGGCTGATTGAGAAATTTCTTTCGATTGAACGGTTTCTCGAAAAAAGTCCCGACTACGTCGGCAAATTCACTTTTGTACAAATTGGTGCGCCAAGCCGGTCGCTACTTAAAACATATTCCGATACGATCAGTTCAGTGGAACAGGAAGCGAACCGCATCAACTGGAAATTTAAAGTGAAGGGATGGCAGCCAATACTTTTTCTTAAGGGACACCATAGCCACCAGGAAATTGAACCGTACTATCAATCCGCAGATTTCTGCATGGTGACCTCACTCCATGACGGAATGAACCTCGTAGCTAAGGAATATGTTGCTGCCAGAAAAAATAATGATGGCGTTTTGATTCTAAGCCAGTTTGCCGGCGCCTCGCAGGAGTTGTATGGTTCAATCATCATCAACCCCTACGATATCGAAGAGTCGTCCGACGCAATCGCGTATGCTCTTGAAATGCCAAAAGAAATCCAGGCGCAAAAAATGAAACTGATGCGAAGGGTAATCATGAAACACAATGTATACAGCTGGGGTGCGAATATTCTCCGTACAATGGCTTCAATAGAAAATTAAAACAGCCGGTTAAACAGCTGCGTACTTTTTCCGGTACTGCAGAAGTTGATACTTTATTTCCGATTGCAAAAATTTCTCGAGTCTTTGCAACTCTATCGTTACACTTTGAGTAGATGCATTGTTAATAATAGCTCGCGCCTCGTTAACCAGGTTCTCCTTAAAAGCTTCGAGTGAAAGATCTTGCTGTAGTTTTTCGACAGAGAAGGCTACGAATTGCTTCAGGTAGTTAGTAGTGTTAGGCATAAAGGGATTTTATATTTCATACTAATTGGACTAGAATAAATTTAACGAGAATCTTAATCAATAAATCCTCCGAAATAGTTGATTGCAGTCAAATTAAAATTAAGACCGCGAACGATTGTTAGCTATGCGAACGCTCGTATGCCGGAACCGACAAACGTGGAATTAACACTCTGCCAGTGTTAATTTGATGCGGAATAACTGTTTTTTGAACCCAGCAAAGTTTCCATGTCCCTGCAGGTAAAGGCATGTCCAATGGAATTCCGGTCTCTGCGTAGTTGAAGATGCTTCGTGCGTTTTTCGCGAATGAATCAGAATGAAACGCCTGCAATTGAAACGCAAAGATGCCTTCTCATAACTGTGGGTTTTATTGGAGGGCTAACCAAATCTGCTATAATTTTAAAGGATGAAAATTGCATACATCGTATTTGATGGCATTACCTGGCTCGACATGTTCGGCGTTTATGACGCGATTACAAGATTGAAATCAGGAAAATATATTCCGGACATCGAGTGGGAGTTTTGTTGTTTTTCTACTCCTGTAAAAGATTTATACGGACTGGAAATGGTTCCGTGGAAGAAAGCGAATACTCTCAACAACTATAACGCGATTATAGTGCCGGGTGGCCATGGCACACGAAAACTGATCCAGGATGAAAATTTTCTGAACTGGATAAGGACCGCCGAAAATGTTGAATATAAAATTTCGATCTGCACCGGCAGCCTTATTTTAGGCGCAGCAGGATTTCTGAAATCGAAACGCGCCACTACCAACTACCTTGAATATGAAACACTGAAACCCTTCTGCGGTGAAGTTGTAAGAGAAAGAATCGTGGAAGATGGAAATATAATAACCGCCGGTGCCGTAGCAGCATCGCTCGACCTTGGTTTATACCTGTGTGAAAAATGGGCGAGCCATGAAGCGGTTAAAGAAATTCAGAAGAAGATGAATTATCATTAGCTC
>JAEUVS010000163.1 GCA_016786745.1 Chitinophagaceae bacterium
TCTGATAGTTACCATGGAAAATTTCCTTCGGATCATTTTCCTGTACTCGCAGAAATTGAATTGAAGTGATTGTTCATCCGCAGATCCCTCGCATTCGCTCGGGATGACGTTGTAGAACGGCTGTCATCCCGAAAGTAGAACCGGATGTCATCGCGAAAGTAGAACGGCTGTCATCGCGAAAGTAGAACGGCTGTCATCGCGAAAGTAGAACGGTTGTCATCCCGAAAGTAGAACCGGCTGTCATCCCGAAGTAGAACGGCTGTCATCCCGAAAGTAGAACGGTTGTCATCCCGAAGTAGAACCGATGTCATCGCGAAAGTAGAACGGTTGTCATCCCGAAGTAGAACCGATGTCATCCCGAACCGAGGCGAAGCCTCGCGTGAGGGATCAGCCAGGAATGTTCTTACGAAATATCCAGCAACTCCACTTCAAAAATCAACGTACTGTTAGGTCCTATTTCGCGGCTCACCTGCCTGTCGCCGTACGCAAGGTGTGGCGGAATAAAAAACCTCCATTTACTTCCCTGGCTCATCAGTTGCACTCCTTCTGTCCATCCGCTAATCACCATGTTTAACGGAAACGTCGCGGGTTCGCCTCTTCGCACCGAGCTATCGAACACGGTGCCGTCGATCAAAGTGCCGTGATAGTGGCAGGTTACATTATCCTGGGCAGTAGGTTTAGGTCCTGTGCCCTCGGTAAGAATTTCATATTGAAGCCCACTGGCCAGTACCACCACTCCCGGTTTCTTGCCATTTTCTTCCAGGAACTGTTGGCCGGCTTTTAAATTTTGTTCTGATTGCTGGTTCCTCATTTCATGCAATTTGTCGCTGATACCCATGATTATTTTTTACTGTTATCAAAATAAATTCCAATGGCGCTGTTTCTCTTTCTGTCCTTATCCTCCTGATCCTTCCTGCTCCTGTTCGTTGTCGCCGCCAACACCTTCTTCGTCGTCCGAAGATATGGTGGTATCGCCTAATTCTCCTAATGTGGGCACATGAATATGTTCCTGGTTTTTAGAAAAATGGCTAAAATAATTATGCCTCCGGCTATTTTTCTAATTCCAAAGGCAGCAGCCTCATCCTGTACGCATTTTTCGCATATCTCCCTAACTTCTTAACCAATTGATAATTCGCTACGGCGCCAACAGGTGCCCCGATCACCGGTACGAGCTGCGCCATCTTTGCGAGATCGATATAATCGCGGTATTCCTGCTGAAAGCTTCTCCAGTTAAACTGATTGATATCCTCCGGTAACTCAGTAGACTTTTTATCCCAGTCACTCATTTCTAAAAAAACTTCCTTGCGATGTTTAGCACTGGAAAATGCGAGTTGAAATATATGGAGAATGTAAACGCGCTCCTGGTATTTATCTGTGTTATAACCATATATGGACGCCAATTCAAATAATAACTTAAACTTTATTGCAAGAAAAATCGGAAAGTCTGCCAGCCCTAAAAGCAATCCCCCAGCACCCGTAACGGCCCCTTCCGTGGCCGCGGTGCCCTGGTAGAATTTAATCTTCTCATCGGCGGCAAGATCCTTTGCGAGCAGGTCAACAAAATCGCGGTTTCTTTTCGTGGTCCAGTGCGCGCCAAATAACACTCCGCGAATCATTTGTTTGATCGTAACAGTAATTCCCTTATGCACTTTTTCCGGGATGAAGCTGTTGATTTTGTCCTGCACCTTCTTCGACATTTTGTTTAACACGCCCGGTCGTCGCAGCATCTGGCGTTTCCACGCAATTACCTCAGAAGCGATTTTTTCGTTATAGGTCATCACACTGAATTCTAATCTCAAATTGTATAAATCACTCTTATGAAAAAAGTTTTTCTTTTTTGTTTACCTTTTCACTTTCAAGCCACACAAAATGAACCGAAAAAGTTTTCTCAAAACAGCTACGATAGCCACAGGCGGCCTCATCATTACCCGCGATCTTTTTGCCCGCAACAACAACCCGGTATATGGGCATAATGGGCTAACATTTAAAATGGACAATAAGTGGAGCAAGCTCGATCCGTCGAAATTCCCCGTGAAAGATTGTCATGAAATGGTGCAGGATAGCAAAAAGCGAATCATCCTTCTCACCAACGAAACAAAGAATAACGTGCTGATTTTTGACAAATCAGGCAAACTGCTCAGTTCGTGGGGGCATGAGTTTCCCGGTGCGCATGGATTGACGTTGCATAAAACCGGGGGAAAAGAATACCTGTTCATCACCGATAACGACCGGCACGAAGTATACAAAACCACGCTCGATGGTAAGATTCTTCTTACCATACCTTACCCGAAGGAAGTGCCCGCATATACCAAGCCCGAAGAATTTGTGCCGACAGAAACAACAGTACTCGAGAACGGCGAATTTTATATTGCCGACGGATATGGCCTGCAATATGTAATGCATTACGACGAGCAGGGAAAGTTATTGGGATATTTTGGAGGAAGAGGTGAAGAACCCAGGAACCTCGACAACGCGCATGGCATTACTATCGACACGCGCAAAGCTCAACCCGATCTGATTGTTACGGACAGAACAAGAAATTGTTTCAAGAGATTTTCATTCAACGGCGATTATATTGAAACTATCAGCCTTCCCGGCGCATGTGTTTGCAGACCCGTTATCAATGGCGATCATCTTTACGCAGCAGTATTACGGTCACCCGACCTCAATGCCGAAAAAACCGGGTTTGTTACCATCCTGGATAAAAACAATAAAGTGGTTTCAAATATTGGCGGTACCGAGCCCGTGTATGAAAACGGTCAGCTTAAACCAATGGCGCAGGCTGAGAAGATATTCGCACATCCGCACGACGTTTGTGTAGATGACGATGGAAACCTTTATGTGGCGCAATGGGCATCAGATAAAGTTTATCCGTATAAGTTTACGAGGGTGTAGTTATTCCTTTACAACGCTGATCTGACCGCTTCGTTCCATTCTTATTTCTTTTACTTTTTCCAGCGATGAAACGTTGCCTGCCAGGCGTGTGCCCTCTTCGAGGTCGCCGTTGGAGATGTCGGCTTTCAGAAGGTTTTTCTTATACACCACACCATCTTTGTACAACAGGCGATCTTTTCCTTTGAGAAGATTAGAGATAGAATGAAACCGTGCCGACAGCATCGCCAAAATTCTATGTGTCAGGCAAAGGCTGATGCCCGCGACAACAGTCGGCACGAACGCGGAGGCGCCAACTACGGCACGGCTGAGAATTGCGCCGAGCATAATCACGATAATATTGTCGAACGCGGATTTTGATCCGAACGATCGCATTCCCGAAACGCGTATCAGGATGAGAGCGATGAAAAACATTACAAAGGCGCGCAACGCCATCTGTACGGATGTAAGATTTTCGCCAACGCCGAAAAATTTATGGATAAGTTCCTCCATGAGATAGTCGTTTGAGGGTTATAGTGCAAAGGCCGAGCCCTAAACTTCGGGATGCATCCATGGACTCCTGTACTGCCTCTTCAACAATGCCGTCGCTTCGGGATCGTTTACTACTTCCATCTTTTGCTGGTCATAAACCATCGGGCGTCCGAGTTTCATGGAAATATTCGCCAGGATGCAACTCGCTGTAGAAATATGGGCATCGGCGATATCCGCTACAGGCAGCTTGCTGTCATCTATCGCCCTCAAAAAATCGAGCATATGCAGGCGAGTAGCCGGAGCCGCGTTCAATTCAATATCTTTTTCTTTTAAATCTTCAGGATACTTCTCCTTCTCATACACCACATCTTTGTGAATTTTTTTTCCTTTTTCGTCTACCGGGATAAAGTCCGCCTGCATGGTACTGCCCTTGAGTGTTCCTTTATCTCCATATAATGTAAACGCCCATGGATATTCCGGATCTGCGGGAGTGCCCCAGCTGCGATGCTCCCATACTACGTTAAGGTCATCAAATTCGAAGATGGCGGTTTGTGTATCGGCAATGTTGGATTTTCCGTCTTTGTCAACAAAAATGCCACCGCGCGAACTGACCTTTTTCGGCCAGCCAAGTTTCAGCATCCACCTGACAGTATCAAGCATGTGAATGCACATATCGCCCATTATACCGTTGCCGTATTCCATAAATGTTCTCCACCAGCGTGTGTGTGGTAGCCCATCGTAAGGCCGCAGCGGGGCAGGGCCGGTCCACATTTCATAATCGAAAAAGTCGGGCACCTGTTGTACCGGCGGGTTTCCGTTTGCACGCATGTGGTAGTAGCAGCATATGTCCACCTGCGACACTTTTCCAAGCATGCCGGTTTCTATGATGTTTTTCTTTACGTCGATCAGGTGAGGGGTACTTTTTCTTTGTGTGCCCACCTGCACCACGCGTTTGTATTTTCTTGCGGCGGCTATCATGGCCTCGCCTTCCATCACATCCACGCTGATTGGCTTTTGTACATACACATGCGCGCCGGCTTTCACGGCATCAATCATCTGAAGGGCGTGCCAGTGGTCGGGTGTGCCAATGAGAATAATGTCGAACTGGTTTTCGGCGAGCATCTTCCGGTAGTCGCCATAGCCTTTGGGAGATTTTCCAGACTTACTTCTTTCGCTTACCAGTTTTATGGCGCCATTTAACATGTTTTTATCAACATCGCACAGGGCTACAACGTCACATGGTACAACCTGCATTAATCTGAACAGGTCGCTTTTGCCGTACCAGCCTGTTCCGATGAGGCCAACCCGTACAGGCCGGGCCGGGTTAATAATGTCGATACCCCGGGCGCCGAGTGTAGAGAATGCGAGCGTGGCAGCGGCGCCTGTCAAAAATTTTCTCCTGTTGATGTTTACGTTATACATAGCGTTACAAATTAAACAAAAATGGAGAAACTCTGCTCGGCAAAGTCGTGAGGCGTGAGGCGTGAAGCGATAATTGACGATTCACGATTGACGTTTCACGTTTGCCGTCATCTCCCATACGCCGCAAGCTGATCCAACACATAAAATGCATCCGACAGGGATAACCACGACTCTACAATCCTTCCTTTTGTAAAATAGTCGCCTGAACGGTTATAAATCGTTTGAACACCCCTGCTGTTGAAATAAGCATATTCGCGGTCGTATTCGCGTGGAGTGTAACTGCCCCATGATTCAACGACAGTATAGCCTTCGTAAGTTTCAATAATATAGTTTCCGGTATAATAATCTACGTATGAAACAATGCCTTCGTCGTGCGTGCGCATCCACTGGTAAGGATCAACTTCTACGGGTACGTAATCTCTTTTTGTACACGACGTAAAAAGCACAATTATAAGAACGGTAAAAATGTAAATCTTGTTCATCCGGTAAAAATGTTTTTTTAATGGTCGGATGTAACCTCGCGGTACATCGCTAAGTAAGCTGAATTTGGTTATGCTCGGTTTCATACTGGGTTCGAGTGTTAGTTCAATGTATTTGACGGTTTTGTACCTGGTGGGTTTGTTAACGGCTAGTTATAATGCGCAAACGTTTGTTCGTTTGTGGCATCAAACCATTTTCTACATTAGGTGTGCACCAAAAACTTGCTCCATTGAAACAATTACTGCTTCCCGTTACGCTTTTGTTTAGCCTCGGGGTAACAGCACAGGATGTGAACGATCTTAAGCTGAAAGATTACCGGCCGGTATCTATCTACAAAACTCCACAGGCGAATATCGCCAAAGCCAAATATCCCGCATACGATATGCACACGCATGACTATGTTGACGACGCCAGGGGGGTAGACGAGTGGGTGAAAACGATGGATGAAATGAACATCGCCAAATCGATGATCAATACCTATACAACTGGGAAAGAGTTCGATTCTATCGTCGACAAGTATTCGAAGCACAAAGACCGCTTTATAATTTTCTGTGGTTTCGATTACACGGGCGCGGATCAGCCTGGTTGGTCGGATAAGGCGATAAAGGAACTGGAAAGATGTGTTAAAGCCGGGGCGCGTGGAGTAGGAGAGCTGGGAGATAAAGGTTTGGGTGAATTGTACTCGAAGCCTACGCCAGGGCGAGGAATACATATTGACGATCCACGAATGAAACCGTTAATTAAAAGATGCGGTGAGCTTAAAATTCCGATTAATATTCACGTGTCGGAAGATGAGTGGATGTACCTGCCTGCTGATTCAACAAACGACGGACTTATGAATTCGGCGAAGTGGAAAGTGGATATGAGTGTTCCCGGCAAACTCAACCACGATGAGTTAATACAAACACTTGAAAACGCTGTTCGCGAAAATCCGGGAACAACCTTTATCGCTTCGCATCTCGCGAATACGTGCTCTGATCTCAGCCAGCTTGCAAAACTCTTCGATAAATATCCCAACCTGTATGCTGATGTTTCAGCGAGATATGGAGAAATAGCGCCGATTCCGAGATATGTTCATGCGTTTATGGAAAAATATGCGGACAGGATTGTGTATGGAACTGATATGTCGCCGCACAAACCGATGTACCTGACAACATTCAGAATACTTGAATCGGCCGACGAACATTTTTATGAGCACGACCTGTTTGGTTATCACTGGCCGCTTTACGGACTTCATCTTACAGATGCCACGCTTAAGAAGATTTACAACTCGAATGCAGTAAAAATATTGAGTCAGAAGCGGTGATTATCCTTTTTCATATGAAAACTCCACTAATAAGTGTTATAAAACTGAATCCCCGGTAGAAACCGGGGATTGTAAATGAGCTTTGCTCATTAAACCTTATCCTATGAAAGCACGAAAGGTAGAAAATAATTACACACTACACAAAAAATGAACTCATAAATTCATCGTAAGTTTCGACTTTTCTGATTTTCTTCTTCCGTTTTCTTCCGGTATATTAATTCTGTAGGCTGTTTCTTTTTTTGCTTCGAACAAAACAAAAAAACTCTGAACCGTTCCCACGTTGGGCAACCTTGCAATTTTGTCGATGATAAATCCATAGTACTCGTCCATATCACCCATCGCCACTTTCAGGAGATAGTCGTATTGCCCGGTCATATGATAGCATTCCATCACTTCAGGGATTTTAATTACTTCCTGTTCGAAGGTTTTCATCATGTGGTCGGCGTGTTCTTTGAGTTGAACGTGCGTGTAAGCAGTGAGCGATTTGCCGATTTTTCTTTTGTCGAGCACGGCAACATACTGTTGAATTACGCCGTCGCTCTGTAACCGTCGTATTCGTTCGTAAACGGGGCTGACCGATTTGCCGATTTTATCGGCGATTTCCTTGGTGGTTAAACGGGCGTCGTGTTGCAATAACTGCAGTATCTGCAGATCATCGCGATCTAAAGAGGTAAGCATGAGAGGTAAATTTTTCTAAAAATAAAGGGAATGAAGGAATTAAACAGAAGTATTGTTGGAAGAAAAGTGCTGAAACAGGTTTATTTTCTGAAAATTTAAAGTTTGATGTTTTGATATGCAGTAGAGGCCATCTTTACATCCAGTGTTCGTTTTGTTATACGAAAGCTAACTGTTTCTCATGTACAGTGGCTTTTATTCATCAGTATTTCATACCCCGTACGAGGCCTGTTTCTACAGGCCTTTTTTTATTAGAAAGAGAAAGAGAGCGGGGAGCGACTTTACTTTCTTTCTCCGCACTCTTTCTCCGCTCTGAAAAAAATGGGCCCCGGATAGAAATCCAGGGCCGTGTTTTAAATCCAATATCCTATGAAAAACCTATTCCCATGGTTTCAATACTGGTGCCAAATGCTGAAACCCGCGCTGGACGCGGGTTTCAACGAAAAATGTTTTTTGATTCAGTTTCAATCCGGGAACAATTCTCCAGATTCTAGACTATGCTATAACAGCCTGTCGGCAATCTCCTGCCAGTTATTCACCCTTTCATAGCCCTCTACAAGCATGTTGTGTGATGATGAGTAAAGTAGTTTCCGTCCGCCGAAGCCGACAAAGTTCCTGATCCTGTCATCTATAATAATATCAACATCCACAATCTTATGACCGCAGAAGATAATATTCGTCCAGGGAATGAAAGGAAAATGTTCTTGAAGCCATTCAAACTTGTCGATAAGCGAATTTTTGAACTCCATTGCAGCCGATACGATGTATACATCATAACGGCCGGTGAGTTCGCGCAGCACTTTCTGGCTTCCTGGCATTACCGTGATGTGCCTGAAAAACCCCGGCTCGTTCACATACGTGGAAACCGTATGTTTTAATTCCGGGGGAAGCACTTCACGGATCTCTTTTCCATAAAGTATTTTTTCGTTTAGTTCAATTTGATGATTCTTCCTGTAAATTTCCGCAAACCTGTCAATGGTATGAGCGATCACATCGTCCATATCCACCGCAATGCGGGATCGTCGTTCTGTCATGTGCCTGTTTAAATTAAAAACTTCGCGAAATTCGTTTATTTTACTTTATGATTTTCAGATTTGGTGCCAGGTCGCTGCTGGCCGGTGGAGTTGCAGCCATTCTCACCCTTTCCTGCTCCGATGAGCCCCAAAATGCCCCAGGCGATTTTACAAGGATAGTTCTCGATACCAACCCTTCTTTTAAGCCACTATCTCCCCGGGAAAGCATGAAACTGGTTCAGTTGCCTCCCGGCTTCAAAATAGAGCTGGTAGCCAGCGAACCTATGGTGCAGGAACCGGTCGGAATGGCATGGGATGCGAATGGCAGGTTATACGTGGTGGAAATGAATACCTATATGAAAGACGCCGCTGCCACAGGCGAATTTGAGCCGTTGAGCAGGATAAAGCTGCTGGAAGATACCGATAACGACGGCAAAATGGATAAAGCCACGGTTTTCATAGACAGCCTGGTGTTACCCCGGGTGGTGCTGCCCGTGGGCGACGAACTGCTGGTAACGATTACGAATAACCGCAGTATCTGGAGCTATAAAGACACGGATGGTGATGGCAGGGCCGACAGGCACCGGTTGGTATTTAGAAACGATGACCTGGATGTGAGAAACCTGGAACATCAGAATGGAGGACTCCTCTGGAACCTCGATAACTGGATTTATCCGAGTCGTGATAACCTGCGCTACAAATACAAAAACGGATCACTTATCGCCGATACGTTGCCAGACAATATGATCGGGCAATGGGGCATGACATCCGATAATTATGGAAGATTGTTTTATTCCGAAGCCGGTCCGGGACTTCCCGCGGTTCAGATTCAGCAGGGCCCGGCTTATGGCGCGTTAAATTTTAACGACCAGTATACAGCCGAGTTTACAAAACCCTGGCCCATTGCAGGTACCATAGATGCACAGGGTGGAAGAAGCGCCCTTCGGCCCGAAGACAACACGCTGAAAGAATTTACATCAGGCTGCGGTCAGTCTGTTTTTCGGGGCGACAGGATGCCGGAAGATATGATAGGTGATTATTTTATTCCCGAACCGGTGGGTCGTATTATTAAGCGCGGTAAGGTTTTTAACCGCCAGGGAAAAATATTTATTGAAGATGCATACAGGGAGCAGGATTGGCTGGCCTCAGCGGATATGAACTTCCGTCCGCTTAACACATATACGGGGCCCGACGGATGTTTTTATATCGTTGACATGTATCACGGCATTATCCAGGAAAGTGAGTGGACAACACCCGACTCTTACCTCGGGAAAATTATTGCGGAAAAAGAAATTTACAGGAACAGGGGTATGGGAAGAATTTACAGGGTAGTGCATAAAGATTTTGAACGCGACAAAACAGTGCCGCGCATGATCGATGCACCTTCGTCGCAACTCGTTAATTATCTCAGTCATCCTAACGGATGGTGGCGCGATATGGCGCAGCAAACGCTTATAGTAAGGAACGATCGCTCGGTGGTTCCCGAACTTAAGAAAGTTGCGGTTTCTTCTCCTGATCATCTCGCCCGTATACATGCACTGTGGACACTCGAGGGTCTTGAATCCATGGATAAGGAAACGCTGTATACAGCATTTGCAGATAAAGATGCAAGGGTGCGGAAAACGGCTGTGTGGATAAGTGAAATATTTATTGAACAAAACGACAAACAAGTTATTTCGAAACTCGGAGAAATGAAAAGTGATACGAGTGCAGATGTGAAGGTACAGTTGACGTTATCGTTGCGCACATCCAGGCTCCCGGAAGCACGGAACATAGTAAAATTCCTGCTTGATTCGAATAAGAACAATGCGATGATGCAGTTTTCGTATGCCACATTCGTGGAGGCGCAAAAGATGCGCGAGGCAGAGTTACAACGAACGAAGAACCTGGGGCCGGCCGAACGAAAACTTATCACGGAGGGGGCCGTGATTTATAAACAGCTTTGCGCAACGTGTCATGGCGCTGACGGTAAAGGAATCAGCGTGCCGGGTAAACCGATGCCTGCGCCGCCACTCGTTGGTTCGCCGCGTGTAAAAGGCGACAAAATTGCTTTAACGCAGTTATTGCTGAACGGATTAACAGGTCCGGTTGATGGAAAAACGTACACCGATAAAATGCCTTCGATGTGGGCACAGTCGGATGAATGGATTGCGTCGGTGCTCAGTTATATTCGTAATAGCGCTGAGATGAATAACAAATCGTCGGTGGTTACGACTAAAGAAGTGACCGGTACTCGCGCAAACACACCAAAAATTCCGGAGGGGATGACGTTGCAAATGCTTGAGATTTTTAAATTAGGAAGAGCCGAAAGGACGAACTGGGATAAAAAATGATATATTTCCCAGGGGGCATCATCCTGAGCGCAGCGAAGGATCTTTATAAAATTTAGATGGAATTGCTTGGTAAAAAAATATTCTACTTTTTTATTTTTTTAATTGGATGCGCGCAAGAGCCCGTAAAAATTCCAGTTGATATCGAATTCGTGAAAATAGAGCCCGGCTCATTCGTGTACGGAAAATTCCAGCCTACCTATCCCAAATCGGATACGGTCGCTGCACGAATGGCGAAAACCGATGCGATGCCGGGGTTCACCGTTACTATCCCCGAATCTTTTTCTATTGGGAAATATGAGGTAACGCAGGCTCAATGGAAAAAAGTAATGAATACCAATCCCTCTTATTTCAAAGGAGATAGTTTACCTGTCCAGAATATTTCATGGAACGGTGCGCAGGAATTTATCTCGAAGCTGAACGCGATGGATCCCTCACATACTTATCGTTTGCCCACGGAGTTTGAGTGGGAATATGCGGCGAGAGCAGGAGCGGCCGATGATATTTCGTGGGATGAAATTCGCGGGCAGGCGCATATCAGCGCCGACAAACCCGATACAGTAGGATCCAAAAAACCAAACGCGTGGGGCCTGTACGATATGCTTGGCAATGTGTGGGAATGGACAAGCGATATTTATAACGAAAAAATATTTGCCGATCAAACGCCCGCTATTGCTGGAAGTGAGCATGTGTTGAAAGGCTCATCTTTTGTTGGCGACGTAAAAAATGCGACCTACATGACTCACGCGGCGGGTCCGGGCAATGGATGGGATGTGGGATTCAGAGTTATTAGAGCCAGAAAGAGAAACAGAGCGGAGAAAGAGTCAACAATCACTCTGCGCCCTCTTTCTGATTCTATAAATGGATGGCATATCAGCCGTACTACTCACCAGGGAACGACGCCCGAGGTAACTATTAACAACGGAGAAATCGTGATGAAGCAACATCCATTTGGGCAGGGTGGCGTTTTGCTCACAAATAAAAAATACCGCGATTTTGAATTGTCGATCGAAGTGAAGCTTGATTCCTTTTGCAACAGCGGCATTTTTCTTCGTTCTTCTGAAAGCGGCCAGGCTTACCAGGTGGAATTAGCTGAGCCGGGTGGAACTGGAAGTCTTTTTGGCGAGATGATGCGTATCAGTACCCCTGCGAAGGCAGAAAAAAAGTCTGCTGTATGGAAACCGGGCGGTTGGAATCATTTTCGCATACGGATGACCGGTGAGGTTCCAAGGATAGCTTTATGGATCAATGGTGAATTGATGTGGGACGTTGCCCAGCCGCAAAATGATTTTACTGCCGGTGCAACCGAAGGGATGATTGGATTGCAAACGCATTGGTCGGCCACGTATTCGGAAGCTTCGAAGGCGTTTGATATGTCGGAGTCGTGGAGGCCGGGGGCAGAGATTAGGTTTAGAAATTTTTTGATTAAAGAATTATAATTTCTGGCTCCGCTGACCCCTCGCGGAGTTTACCCTGAGGCGTAATCCGAATGGGCTCGGGATGACTTAGACTGTCATCCCGAACGAGCGAAGCGATGTGAGGGATCGACGGATAATTCATTTATTTTCTCGGCTCAAACTTGTTTATCTGGTGCTTAACCGCCGGAACCGTTCTCAAATATTCATAAATAGCGCTAAGATCTTCATCCGTCATCCCTGCATAGTTCGACCAGGGCATAACCGTTGCGAAATCTTTCATAAAATCAATTTTGCGATGCGCGTATGAGGAATCGCGATATGCCCTGAATCTTTCCAGAAAATCATCTACCGTTAAATTACCTATGCCTGTCTCTTTGTCGGGTGTAATATTCGCGGAGGTAAGTTTACCTCCCGGCATCAAAAATTCACGTCCACCTGCAAGCCATTTACTGGTATCATAGGTTCCTTCATTGAACGGTGTATGGCAATCACCACATGAAGCTGTGGTCAAAAGGTATTTACCATAAGCGAGCCTGTCGGAAGGAGAGGGGCGCTTGCCCGGTGTGGCTTTTTCAGGAATGGTGTTTACAATAAAATTCATCGGAAAGTCGTAGGAGCTCTCGGCTGTTTTTTCGCCCAGCGGAGGTAACGTTCTTATATATGCGATAACGGCTTCCACATCTTCCGGGTCGGCTTTGCCATAATTATGATAAGGCATCACAGGAAATATCGGTTTGCCATTCTTCCGTACGCCTGTAGTAATGGCTCTGAACAGTTCGCCGTCGGTCCAATCGCCAATACCGGTCGGAGTAATGTTTGCGGCGACTATTTTACCAGGAAACCCTGCTTTCTCATCAAATATATCTCCTCCTCTTCCAAGTGTGTTCATATCTACAGGACCGGCGAAATAATTAAAGTCGCGGATGCTGTGGCAATCCACGCAGATCATTACATGATGTGCGAGATACCGGCCTCTTTCAACTTTTTCCGGTGTGGCTTCAACTTTTAAATCGGGAGCGGGGCCTACATCGGGGAGAAATCCTTTAATATAAACAGCGGCGCCGGTAATAAAAATGAGAATTAGGGCTACAAGAATGCCCAGAATTTTGAGAGCTTTTCTCATAACAGCAGATTTAGGGGGGTGATGGTTAATAGAAAGGTATTGAAAATAACCGACTTACAAACACACTGAAAACAATAGGGTGGCTACTACGTATAAATCCTACAATAAGTACATACAATTCCTATTGCATCTTCAGCCTTCTCTTTCCATCTTTACAACGCATCACTGATACTCCTGTAAGAACCCATTTTAATCTTCCAATTTCCTGGTTTAATCATCCAAGGTCTTTTTGAAATACTGTGAAAATCCTGTTTTCCTGTGGGCCGGCGAATATTCGCGTCTGTACCATCAAAAAAATGTAGTATGAAAAAAGCCTATCCAAAACAAGTTCGCAGAGTACATTCAGAGCACCTGAGCAATTCGTTCCTTACAACGGTATTGTTTCTGTTGCTTCTCAGCATCACGGCATTTGCTCTTGCAGGTTGCTATAACGACCTCAAGAATCCTACGGTTCGTACAGCAGCATCAAAAATGAAACTCAGCATCGGAAACCGGATCACCGGACCGGAGCTGAATCAATAAATCTTTCTATTTGTTAGGGTTAGTTGAAATTACCGGGTCTTTTGGCCCGGTTTTTTTATGTAGTGTGCAAAAGTAATAGCGCTGGCTATCCTGGCTATGATGTAAGAGAGCGTCGCGACCAGGTTTCCAGCGCCTGCATCAATTCTTCAACGTTTACCGGCTTGCTAAGGTAGTCGTCCATGCCAGCTTTTAAACACGCGTCACGGTCGCCGTCCATCGCGTTTGCGGTCATAGCAATAATAACCGGTTGTTCGTTCAGGCATAAGCGTATCATGCGGGTGGCTTCAAGGCCGTCCATTTCCGGCATCTGTACGTCCATCAATATAAGGTCGTATTTTTTTTCGCTTACAATTTCCAGCACTTCTTTACCATTGCCGGCATAGTCGGCCTCATAGCCGAGACGTTTCAATAACATCAATGCCAACTGGCTGTTCATATCGTCATCTTCAGCGATGAGAATCTTAAGTGGAAAGTGTTCCGCGAATTCAGGCGATAGCTTACCTGTATAAGTAACCTGCTGCTTTTTTGGCGCCTGCTGCTTTTCTTCAGCATGGGTTATACCGGCAGTTCTCAGGGTTTCGTCGAGTGCGTCGATAAGATCCTCACTACTCTTCTTTATTGATTGCAGGTAATCCTGCTGCTCGTTGGTGAGAGGAGTAGATTTCATCAACGTTGTCAGGCCGAGAACACTGTTCATCGGGGTACGCATATCATGACTTAACTGGGTAAGCAGCGTTGTGTATTCGCTCTGCTTAATTAGCGCTTCGTCTTTTGCTTTCTTTTCATTTTCTTTTGCATACTGGAGCAGAACCGCCCTTTCAACGAGCCGCCTGTCGAGATCGCGGATAGTGTCGGTTAAACTGTTTACTTTTCTCTTGTACATAATCAGCGCCGCTATTGCTGCACAGCATATTACAGCAACCTGGAACCATACGTTGAGCCATAAGTTTGCTAAAAGCATCGCATTCTCGATCATGTTAATCTTTTTTTTGTTTTTTTTCCCATTGCCACATCAATCCCAGCACAAAATATCTTTCCTGTTCAGTTGTGTTAAATGCATAAAGTGGAATCGTCCAGTTTTTTACGGAAAAACCAATCATGCAACCGGGTTCCATTTTTCCTTCTGTACGATAAATATTCGTTTGCTGCAGCGCCAGCCCTGCATAAAACCAATTTGTTGCTTCAACTCCCATTTCCGACCAGTTATAGAAATATTTATCGTCGCTGTGCTGTAGTGAAAAACTGTATTGCGACTGCGACAGAAAGAATAATCTTTTATAACCCATTCCGAAATTCATTCCGAGCGAACCTCCGGTCATTTGTCCCATTAGCCCGCCAATGAGCGGAGTCGCTTCCCACGATAAATTGCTGCCTCCCTCGAATTTTTTTCCCGCATACAGCGAAAAAGTATTCAGCTCGTCGAAGTTGTACCGCGCCTCGCCATACCAGTTATTAGCCGATGTGAAATTCGCCATAGGCGTTACCATTCCTGCAGATCCTGGTGTTCGGGTGAAATAATAGTGTTCAACTCCTGCTGATTGCGCATTAACCTGCAGAAAATAAACAAGTGTCGATATGGTAAGGAGGCATTTCATTTAAATGATAATAACCTCTGCGGTTGCGAGTTTCTTCAGCAATGAAATATCCTTGAGGTGCGGGTTCCACTGAAACAACAGCTTATCTATCGGCTGCCAGAGCAAAACCCAGCTGAATACATCCAGGATATTGCTCACCCCATATTGAAAATTGTGATTTTCGTCGAACAGCACCATTACGAATCCCTGGCAAATAATTACTATCAGGATACTGAAAAGCAGCAATAGCCACGTTCGCTTTTTAAAACGTTTAAATTCTTTTTCGCGCAGCGTTTTCTTCGTGTCGAAATGGCGGCGTATCGCATAAATGAGCGGCTCGGTGTATTGCTTGTCTATCTCATTTTTGCACTGCAGTTTGTAGAATACCGGCGAATATCTTTTCACGGGCACTACTGTCATCGCAATGTAGTGTTCGAGCTTATGGCTCAATTGTCGTTTGTACAACGGGGCGGGATCGTTTTCATTAAAGAATCCCTGGATGGTAGTTTGATCTACCGTCAGATAGATGTTTACGGTTTTCGAGTATGCGTCGGACATCTTAACACGTTTACACTTTGCTACTGAACAAATACTTTATCCCTGAATTCAAACTGGCTGTTGCTCACTTTGATAAAATAGTATCCTTTAGCAGCTTTTATTGATACGGGTATATCCAATACCGACTGGCCATCGAGGAGCACCTGCCCCGCCTGCACAATTTTTCCTGAGCCATCAGTAAGTTGATAAACATAGTTTCCCTTCGGTGCGCTGCCAACAGAAATATAAATATCATTGCGCGCCGGGTTGTTGATCACAGCCATCGAACCCGATGATTTATCGCTCACCGCTACAATTTTCGAGTACTGATATTTGCCGTCCCTGTCAACACTTTTTATCCTGTAATATGCAGTGCCTTCAAGAGGAAGGTGATCCTCTATTTCGTAGTGGTTTGAGAAACTATTGTGCGCAGGTACTTCAGTGATCTTTGTAAATGAATTGTTGTTATTGTCTTTACGTTCAACTTCAAAATGGTTAACGTTGTATTCTTCTGCAGTGTTCCACTCAACGAGCGAAAAAGAATTTTTTCTTTTTGCAGTTACACCCATAAAGCTTAATGGAAGAGAAAAGTTAAGACTACCCACAACAAAAGCCCCGAACGAACTCTGCGCGGGAGAACTGATACTACCTGTGGTGGTGACATTTCCTGTTGCAGTACCACCTCTATTCGTCCACATGCCGGCTGAATAGTTAGCCACGCGTATACTCGCGAGCAGGTAATTGGGAAACTGCACTTTACTGTTATCCCAGTTAATATCAACAACCGCTGTACCGCCGCTCACCTGGTTAAGGTTCCAGTATTCATATGGATCCACGGTCACGAGGTTGGGCAGTACATTAGATGTATTTGAAGTAGCGCCTGCATACTGGGCGTTGAACTCAGACGAAGCTGATAATGTGCTGACAGCAATAGGACGAAGTACCGACGCGCTTCCTACCGGGAAAATAAAATTTGTTGAGCCGATCTTTTTAACCCATCCACTCACATGCTCCGCATCTGAACTGCCGGTGTACGACGAGCCCGCTTCGTAAACGAGATAGTTGGGTGTAGCGGAACTCGCGATGCGGCCCGCTGTAAATGTATGAACAGCCACCACGTTTAAATTGTTATTAAGCGTGATGCCCGAGCTATTGTTGGTAGTGAGATTGTTTACCCTGAATGCCTGTGTGCCATTTACACTCTGCGCGGAAGTGCCGTTAAAGTGTGTAGCGCCGGAGCCCGCAGACATCGAAGCCTGGTTGTTGGTCACATTTCCCCTCAGGTACAAAGTTCCATTGTTTACCAGCGCTGCGGTGGAAGCATTTGTAAATGCTCCGAACGTGGCCATGTTGGCGCCGGTATGAATTCGCAGGTTGCCATTGTTTTGAAGCGCAGCCTGGGAAAACCCGGCAACACAGGCAAGCAGCAGTATGACGGTTACGGATATACGTTGCATAAAACTGCTTTTTATTGGGTGTTCACGAGCCACTGAATATCCTGGATGATCACCGTTCTTGAGTCTGCAGAAGCGTTTGCCCACAGTTCAAAGTAATCTCCAGGTGCGATGTCGGCCAGGTTAACCACGATCGAGAACTGGAACGGCTGGTTCGCAGTGTTTGGTCTCAACGTCGTTTCACCATACCGGGTAATTGACGATGACGAAGTGGTGCTCGGCTTTTTTACGAGCCCCACATTGATTGTCGTACTCGATGAATTTACCTGTATGTTGCCGGAGATAATGATATACGCGTTTCGCCTGTTTGTCGGCTGATAGGTTATCCTGTTATTGTTGATTGTCCACTTTGTTGTTGTAGAGTTGTTGTTTGTCCAGTTCAATTTGTACCATGTAGAAGACAGCGAAAGAGTAGTAGTCGTTGAATTGTTTGTAACACCAAATGTGCAGTTGGGTTGCTGGTCGGCGAGACCGGCGTTATTTTCAATCGTGGCATTTGCGTCGCGGCCGTCTGAACGGGTAAAATCAAATCCCGAAATAAAACTTCCCACGTTGTTCCACGAATTACCTGTTATCGAAATATTACTAAATGAAAGGAAGTTTGCGGGATCGTAGGAGATACCGATGTCGCCTGAGCCATTATAGTAACCACCGGATGCGAGCTGTATTGTTGCCCCGGAACCTTTACTCAGATTTACTCCACGTGTACAATCAATGAAGTCGGTTTCAGCCACTTTCAGGATAACACCTGCAGAGGTACTGTTTAACAGGATGCCGTTATTCTGTGCATTCGAAATGTCTGTTTCAAATATCCACAACTCGGCATTGGATGTAACGTTGATTGTATTATAAAATCTGTCGAACGTGCAGTCTTTAACTTCATTATAGGTACCATTGCCAACAAACCTGATGGCGTCTTCGCCGCTAGCAGTTCCATATGTTCCGGCGGTTGTTGCGTCGAATTGAAGCATTTTAAAAAAGCAATCGGACGTACAATTGAATAATGGCGATCCTGCGATGCCTGATGTAGCCGCGATTGTTGATGTTCCGTAAGAAAGTCCCTGGAATGTGAGCGAGTACGGCAGGTTGATATTAATTGTCGAAGCGATATCATACGTTTCCTCGCCTAATCTTACAACCGTTGGGCCCGCCATATGAGCGTTAAGGAAGTCTACCACTTCCTCGATTGTCGTCCAGCTGCTGTTGCTGTTAACATCCAACAGGTTTTCAACTTGTTGGGTTTTATCTTTCAACACCCAGTTTCCGCCGGATGCAACAAACGTGCGACCCTGGTATCGTGTGAGTTTTGAATTTGCTTTTTCATCAATTGTCGCTGAGCCGTTTGCTACAACAGTAATAAGATGTTCATGCGAACCCACATTTTTCACTGTCATCTCGAGGCCATTATCTGATGCTGTAACCGCTGGCAGTGTCAGCGTGATGTCGTTGCTTGCGAGCACCATGGTTTCAGTTTTCAGCAATGTTGCGTTCGCAGTTTTTGCAACGGTATTCAGGCCCTGTGTTTCCACGAGCCTCCATGCAGTTCCATTCCAGTAATAGTAACCATCCGCGAGCGTACCGCCTGAGCTGTACACAAGCATGCCCGCTGTAACGGTGCCGGTTAACGGAGCAATTGAACTTTTATCGTTCAGTGCAATTCGCGGGGGAAGAAAACCTTTTGTCGTACTTTCCAGTTCGAGCAGCGAATTCGAGTTGATGGTGTTGGGATTGTCGCCGATTTTAACCTGCGACATTGATGCTGAGGCAATACACAGCAGCAAAAGAGGTAACAGTCTTTTCATGTTAGTTTGGATATTGGAAACGATTCGGATTTCGTATTTTAATCGGTTTTTAATAAACGTGATAACACTAATCTGCGTATATGTCGCACACGCTTGAAATATTTTTAAATGTGTTTTTTCACCCTTATAAGTGCTTTTACTTATTCATTGCGCTTGTAAAAGATCAATTATCTGACAATCGTCAATTTTTCGCATGAAACTATCATCACTAATTTTTGTTGTGTTTCTTTTTCAAAGTGGATCTCTAAAGTGTCAAACATCAGAGAGTTGGATACGAATTAACCAGTTAGGATATGCTACTAATGGAAGCAAGGTGGCGATACTTGGTTCGAAGGCGTTGATAACAATCAACAAATTCGAAATTGTTGATTCATCATCAAATAAGGTGGTGTTTTCAGGTGCTGCCGGCCGTTCTTTCGGAGAGTATGGTCCATTCAAAGATACCTACCGGCTCGACTTCAGCGCCTTTAAAAGACCTGGAAAATACATTCTCAGGGTGGGAGAAACTGCATCTCCTGTGTTCAGGATTGGTAAAGATGTATATGATGGCGCTGCAGACTTCTGTCTTAAATATATGCGTCAGCAACGCAGCGGCTTTAACCCGTACCTGAAAGATTCATGTCATACCTATGATGGATATACGCTATTTGCACCGGTTCCCGACAGTACGCATATCGACGTTGTAGGTGGCTGGCACGATGCGACTGATTATCTCCAGTATTCTACTACCAGCGCCAATGCTACTTTTCACCTGCTTGCGGCTTACCGCGACTTCCCGAAAGTATTTACCGATAAAAAAGATGCATCGGGACTCGACGGTAGTAACAAAATAGCGGATGTGATGGATGAGGCAAGATGGGGGCTTAACTGGTTGATGAAAATGCATCCGAAGGAAGGATGGATTTTCAACCAGCTTGCCGACGACCGCGATCACAGTGGTATGAGACTTCCAAAACTCGACTCAGCCTATGGCAGAGGTTATGAACGGCCGGTTTACTTCTGCAATGGCAAGCCGCAGATGCGCGGAAAGTTTATGAACAATACAACGGGCGCTGCATCTACCGCGGGAAAATTCGCGGCGGCATTCGCACTGGGAAGTGAGATGTTCAGCAAAATTGATAACAACTATGCGCAGGCGCTACGCAACAAAAGCGGAACTGCGTTGCAGATAGGCAAGGATATGCCGGGTGTGGCGCAGACTGCTTCCGTGAAGGGACCATACATTTATGCAGAAGATAATTGGAAGGATGATATGGAACTGGGGTATGCGGCGGTGTACAGGATAAGTAAATCGAAGAGTGACCTGGATTCTTCATTTATCTTTGCATCGGATGAGCCGGTTACTCCATGGCTCGGTGCGGATACAGCGTTTCATTATCAGTGGTACCCGTTTATTAATGTGGGCCATTATGAACTGGCGAAGGCGCTTACCGGCGAAAGAAAAAATACTGTAATAGGTTATTATAAAGAAGGGATAGAAAAGGTTTGGTCGAAAGCTAAGAATAATGCTTTTTACCGCGGTGTTCCTTTTATATGGTGCAGTAATAACCTTACGGTAAGCTTCGCTATTCAATGTTACTGGTACAGGAAGCTGACGGGAGATAATAGTTATGTTGAGCTTGAACGTGCATGTTTCGACTGGATTTTTGGTTGTAATCCGTGGGGTACGAGCATGGTTTATGGTTTTCCTGCGTGGGGTGATACGCCTGTTGATCCGCATTCTTCATTTACGCATGTGGCGAATTATCCTATCGACGGAGGGCTGGTAGATGGTCCGCTTTATACAGCGACTTACAGGAAGCAGTTGGGGTTGCAGCTTGCTCACGAAGATGAGTATGCGGAGTTTCAGAGTGAGCTTGCGGTGTATCATGATGATGTTGGCGATTACAGTACGAACGAGCCTACTATGGATGGTACAGCTTCTCTTATTTATTTATTGGCGGCGATGGAGGCTGAGGCGCGGTGAACAATACACGCTCCGCTCTCTTTCTCCGCTCTCTTTCTCCGCTCTCTTTCTCCGCTCTGAAATAAAAGGGCCCCGGATAGAAATCCAGGGCCGTGTTTTAAATCCAATATCCTATGAAAAACCTATTCCTTTGATTTCAATACTGGTGCCAGATGCTAAAACCCGCGTCCAGACTGCATTTCATCGAAATGATACTTTTTGAATAGTTCCAGATTGGGAATGTTTTTCTGAATGAGGGAAAAGATTTTTTTGATGGCCGTTAATTGGAGCCTGGTAGGGTGCCGTTATTCGGGCATGGACTTTTTCGCGTATTTGAACTGAAAAATGTGGAAATCGTGACCGCTTCGGTGAATAAAGTTCATTAATTGTGGAAAAATCATCGAAAAGTTAATATGGGCGTATTGGTATAATCTTTTATTTCGGGATCTCAAATGTTTGTTATGTCTGGTATGAATAACACTCACCCAAACACTCATCTCGATCTGTACAAATACCTGGCTGTGCTCACGGAGGCGCAGATTGTGAAACTAAGGAACATTGCGCTGGGGATCATGTCACCTTCCTCGTTTACGAATGCCGAGATTCAGGATTTAGAGAGAAATCTCAGCCGTGCATTGGACAATAAGAAACAATAAGAAAGATTTATTTGTAGATTTGCGTCCCTTTTCAGCCCGGATGGCGGAACTGGTAGACGCGTCAGACTCAAAATCTGGTATTGGCAACAATGTGCAGGTTCGATTCCTGTTCCGGGCACTACGGAGAAAGAAAGCGGGGAAAGAGAAAGAGTGTTTGCATTGCAATAGTCACTCTTTCTCCGCTCTGTTTCTCTTTCTCTTCACGAACTCCGTTTTTTCCCATCTTTTCATGGTGTTTTACTCTTGCTCGCTTTTAGATCTACACCTACTTTTAATCAGTGTTCCCTTACGAGCAACTTGAGGTATATAAAAAGGCCAGCCGGGTTAACAGGAAAGTTTACGATTTCCTCAAAGGAAACAAATCGATGGCAACCTATGTTAAAAACCAGTTGGGGAGGGCAAGTCTTAGTATCATGCTAAACATTGCGGAGGGCAGTGCAAAATTTAGTTCCAGGGACAGAAGAAATTTTCTTATAACAGCACGAGGTTCTGTATTTGAGTGCGCGTCACTGGTCAACTTCTTGTATGATGAGGGCGAAGTACCTGAAGCCCTAAAGAATGAACTCTATTCGGCGTTTGATGAGATTTCAAGGATTTTGTATACGATGATTAAGAATCTTGAAATGTAAAATCTTCGCGAGCCAACAAAATAGCCTTCTTGTCCTATTAAAGGATCCCATTATTGTCACCATATCTCATTGTCGACCTTATCACGGTTGGCGTCGCGGAGGGAGTATCCGCTGATGGGCGCTATTATATGCTCGCAGTAGGCTTACTTTGAACGCAGTCTCTACTAATTATTTCCAACCCGTAACTTATCTGCGTAGGATGATATGACAAAAAAGTAGAAGCATAAATCAAAAAAGGGTGGTAGGATAGTAGCGATTCGGAAAATGTCTACCTTATCAACTAATCACAACGTTTCGGTTCTACTTCGGACAGTCGCAATCTCAACCTGTTCTTGGACAAATTTTACATCTGCTCCGCTAGCACGACTATCAAGGAAGAGACCACTCGCGCCACTCACACCCAAATTGTCATATCGTCTATCATGTCCAATAGCTGGAAATTCGACAAAGTTAGTAGGCATCACTTCATATGTATAATCACCACTAAATGTTCTGGGATTGTCGCCGCCAACATAGGATCCGATCAAATTTTTATTCACGGTCTTAGGATCAACACAATCCGGGCAATTTTGTGCATTTTGCGATGGCTGCTGATCTTTTTTTTCCTTGCCTTTGTCTTTCCCTCCTCCGCCGCCACCATTGTCTGATTTTATGCCCGTGAACGATTTTCCGTCTTTTTCGGATTGCTCGAAGATTTTTTGAAGTTCAGAATTTGTATCATTGGCTCTTTCACTATTAAAGAGACTTTTCATTTCTTCACTAAGTCTATCATCATCTTCGCTACCACCTTTCGGTGAGTAGCCGGTGACGCTTTCAATGCTGAACATTCCATCCGGATCGACAAATCTGATAGGGTTGGAGTAGGCGTAGTTATACGGAGTAAACCTTCGCATTTTCTCAGTTAACGGATCAATGTGATTCCACCTGCCTATTTGCGGGTCAAACATTCTCGCGCCAAAGTCATACCACTCAAGACCCTCACCGGTTGAAATCTCTTTCTCCTGTTTTTCTTTTCCACCAAATTCGAATTTATTATTCAATTTGCCTATTGCCCGGGCACTGATTGCTGCCATCGTCAATCCGAATGGATAATAGTGCGTCTCTTCTCTCAAAGAACTCAGTTCGTGGGTTACAACAAAGTTATCAAAGTATACCATCTCGTCGCTTTCATTGCTAAAATAAACATAAACGTATCCGTTTTGTTTTGCTGTAACAGCATCAACCAGTGTTTTGTTTATCGTACCCTTTACACCTGGATTGTACCCAACAGGAATCACGATCGTGGCCGAATTATCGGGTCTGAATTGTTCATCGAAAAACAAAACATTTAGGTAAGCTTTAGGTGCGCTATTCGCACCGCTTGTATTGTTCGGCGTGTTAAGCCAGTTAGCAAGTCCAGAATTGGCGGACAGGTCGTTACTAATAACGCTTGCGCCGTCTTTCAAAGCTCCGCTTACCGACGTGTTAGCAGCAATAGCCGATGCTACATTTGCTATCAAACTTGTGATGCCACTCGCGCCGGTATTGTTTGCATTTGTAGTTGCGTAGTAGTAGTCAACTTGGGTATGAATGCGGTCGCCGCTCATTACTTTTAATAATTTAGCCGCGCCAATAGCGCCCTGAGAGGTCATTGGAATTTTTTCATATTTTAAGTTTTATTAAATTTCTTCGGGGTTTTAAGATATTTAGTTGGCAGCCGTTCCCGACTGATTTTTCAAACCTGAACAGATGATGCAGTTCGACGCAATTCTATTTGATATGGATGGTGTGCTCATCGATTCCGAGCCGGTTCACAATGCGAAATGGTGCGAGGTATTGAAAGATCACGATATTGACATCGATGAAAGTTCGTTTCTTCGGTTCATCGGCGTTCCCGATAAAGAAATTGCATTGGAATTCGTGTCGAGGTACGGCCTGGCAAAACAGCCTGAAGAACTGATAGGTATTAAGCAGGCGAAATACAAAGATTTCCTGGAATCAGGAATTCACCCCATTCCCGTATTGACCGCCGCGTTAAAGTCGTTGAATAACTACAAGATCGGTCTTGTTACCGCGAGTTGCAAAGCCGACGCAGAGATGGTGAGTGGCCGGTTAGATATCGGGTCGCTGCTCGATGTTATTGTTGGAGGAGATGAAATAGTGAACAACAAACCTCACCCGGATATCTATCTAAAGGCAACAGTGAAGTTGAATGTCGCGCCCGATCGCTGTATTGCAGTAGAAGATTCTCATTCAGGAATTCTTGCTGCAAAAAGAGCTGGCATGTACGTGGTGGCCGTAACAAATGCATTGCATCACCCGGGCCTGGCCGAGGCTGATTTTGTATGCGACAATACCCTTCAGGCCATTGAACACATCAAAACAATCGCTGAATGTTTTAAATGATATTGTAAAAAACGTTACTTTAATTCAACCAAAACATGCGAACCAGTATCATTCTTCTGCTCGTTCTTGCCATTGCTGCTGTCATATTTCTTTTTATTGCAAATCCATTTAAAAAAGAAATTCCTGGTTACGGAACCAGGATAATGACGCCGGAGGAACAACTTGCCGGCTTCACTTTGCCAGAAGGCTTTACCATAGAACTCGTTGCGAGTGAAAAAGATGGAATAATCAATCCAATCGATCTGACATTCGACGATGCAGGAAGACTTTGGACGCAGACCGCCCGCATGTATCCGCTGGACCCGATTTCAGATATCCAATGGGAAGATCTGCTGGCGCTGATGGAGAACCAGGAAATGCAGAAGAACCATCCCAACTTTAAACGTATACTCGACCTGTACCAGGGTAAAACCCATGGCACTGATAAAATTCTTGTAATCTCGGATCTGTACGGCGATACTCCTGCTAAAACCACCGTGTGGGCAGATAGCCTTACCATACCCATGAGCATCCTGCCATATAAAAATGGCGCTTATGTGGCACAGGGTTCCGAACTTTTTTTCCTCGATGATAAAGATAAAAGCGGTAGGGCCGACCAACGCATTCCGTTGATTACCGGCTTTGGTTTTACCGACAGCCATACGATGCCGCATGTACTTGTAAGGGCGCCAGGTGGATGGATCTATTTCAGCCAGGGATGCCTTAACAAGGGAGAGGTGACGTCATTAACCAGTGGCAACAAGCTGCCCGTTAATTACAGCAAGATCGTTCGCTTTTCATTGGATGCAAAGAAGATGGAACTCGTCACATCCGGTCAAAATAATATCTGGGGCTTTCAGCTTCGCGATAATGGGCAATGGTACGGAACGGAAGCAAATGACCTGGGTTATTCGGTGATACCCATGGAAGATGGAACCGGTTTTCCCGGAGTGGGCGGCGACCAGCTGCGCGACTATCAGCCATTGATGCCCGAACTTCATAAATTTCGGGTAGGCGGCACCGGTATATCCGGACTCGCCTTCGCAGATGATGCCGAAGGAAGTTTCCCGCCGGAATGGAAAGACGTTGCTATCCTGGCCAATCCCATAACCAGCACAATCAACACAGTGAAAATTGTGCGCAACCCCGATGGTTCGGTAAGCGCCGAACATCTTCCCGACCTGCTCACTTCCAAAGACACTTATTTTCGTCCTGTCAATATGGAGTTCGGGCCCGATGGATGCCTGTATATTGCAGACTGGTATAACAAGATCATTTCACACAATGAAGTTCCCACTTCCGATCCGACGCGCGATAAATCACACGGCCGCATCTGGCGTATACGTCATGTAAACCAAAAGCCACGGGCTGTTCCTGATTTTAATGTAATGCCGGTAGAAGAGCTTGTGGATCATTTAAAATCACCCTCACTGTGGGCAAAACGCTCGGCCTGGCACCAGATTGTTGACCGTCCCACCGCTGAAACAAAAGATTTAATTCCGCAACTGGTTGCGCTCGCGGCAGACAAATCGCAGGATGAAATAAGCCGTATTCATGCGCTGTGGTGTTTGGAGGGCCTTGCACACTACGATGACAAACTGATGGGTGACCTTGTTAAAGATCCCGCGGACAACCTGCGTAGGGAAGCGATTCGTTCACTTGCAGCTTTCTCACTGGAACCGGAAACAGTGGCCGCGCTTGTAAAAGATCCGTCTGAAGATGCGAACCCTATGGTAAGGTCGCAGGTACTGCGCACTCTTACGGATCTCGGAAAGGCTGATAGTGCCACCATCGCTATCCTTCTTCGTGCATGCAAGCCCGAGTTGCCTGGCAATACGATGGGAGGCGCCTATGAAAGAAAGTTCGAACGGTATCTTGCTTTGAAAGCACTTGAAAAGTATCAACCAGGGTTGAACTCTTTCATCAACTCCGAAAAAGTTTCGGGTATCCCGGTGGCCAATCAATTGTGGGCGATACAGGCGCTGCCAGCCCGGCAGAAGGAGCAGGTGTTTCTGCGCCTTTGGCCAAAGGCACAAATGACTGAGCTCGATGAACCCAATTTTATTTTGATCTCACGGATGTTGACAAATCCGGCAGTGTACGCAATGGTTAAGCCCACATTCGAAAACCCGGCACACACTGTTAAATACCTCAATATTGCATTGGCGAATCAGCAGAAAATACAGTCGCGCGAATTGTCGCACATGTTTGGCGAACCTGTAAAAAACTTACTTGGCCACGGATCAGATGTAAACCGGCGAATCGCGCTCGATGCCATCTCGCGACTTAAAATTAATGTATCAAACGAGCTGGTTGCTTCTCAAATTAGCGGTCAGGCTTCTGAGCAAACTGTTAGCCTGGCCCTGAAAGCGCTCGAAAACGATCTGAAACACAATTCCGCCACTTTCAGCAGGGTTGCAACGAACGATAACATGGCGGTCGCGCCACGAATTGCCGCGATGCATGCCCTTTGCAAAAGCGATTCGAAGACAGCGTTGCAGATACTGCAGGATTGTTTGCCGAAATTCAACGCTGAACAAAAGACAATGCTAACGTCAACTTTAGCTACTTCACGACCGGGTGTAGACGCATTAAAGAAAATGTACGGTATGAGGCTTATTGGTAGCGAGGCGTTCGATCTTTCCAGCGCGGAACTTGTTTTAAAAGCAAACCCCGACGATGCGTTGGGTAAAGAAATAATTAAAGCTGTGAACGACAAACTGGCGAAAGAAAAGGAACTATTCGCTTCCAGGCTGTCCAGGTATGTTGCAATAGCTGAAAAGAAAAATGGGGATGCGCAGAAGGGCGAAATGCTTTTTCAAACATGCCTGATGTGTCATAGGGTAGGGAGTAAGGGACAAAATATAGCGCCGGCGCTTGATGGATCGGCGAACCGCGATAATGCAGCGTTGCTTACTGCTCTCCTTGATCCGGATGCTGCTATGGAAGAGGGTTTTACGCTTTTCCGGGTTACGAAAAAAGATTACACTACTGTCGAGGGGTACCTGAGTGAGAAAGATGACAAGGGAACAACTATTGCCGTTATGGGAGGAAACAAAATTTTTACTCCTATTGAAGATATAAAGCAACAAAGTTTTGTGTGGGGCCGGTCGTTTATGCCGAAGGGGTTGATTGCTAATTATAGTGATGAGCAGGTTGCCGATCTTCTTGCATACATCCGGACTTTAAAATAAACAGTTGCAGGAACTACCCGGAAACTGTGATCTGATTTCATACCTGTGGTATTGTGTTGAAGAAGGAATAATCATACCACTTGCGGCTACTTCGGAAAATAATTTTTCATTTCATTATCCCGATATCATAGTTACCGGTTCTTTAGGTAAAAAGCCGCGTTCTTTTTATCATTTCCTCACCCATGAAAAATTTTAAAGTAAACCTTCAAATTATAAAAAATCTAAATTTTTTCCTTTTTTCAAACAGTTGTCTAATTTAACTCTGGTATATTTATAGTCTTATGACGAGAATCTTTATCGTACTGCTGTGTTGCGGGGTTAACGCTTTTTCGCAGGAAACCGTCAAATTATTTGACGGAAAAACATTCAACGGGTGGGAAGGCGACACCGTTAAAACATGGCGTATCAGCAACGGTTTGCTGATTGGTGGCTCACTAACAGAAGTAGTGCCTCATAACGAATTTATCAGCACAACAAAAACCTATAAAAATTATATTCTCCGGCTAAAATTCAAACTGTCGGGTACCGAAGGATTTATCAATACGGGCGTACAGTTTCACAGCCAGCGCATCGCAGACCCTCCTTTTGAAATGACGGGCTACCAGGCCGATCTTGGAGATGGGTTCTGGGCATGCCTGTACGACGAATCGCGCCGCGACAAAATTCTCGCGCACGCCGATACGAACCTCGTAAAACAGGTCCTCCGCAAAGGCGACTGGAACGACTATGAGGTACATAGCGAAAATGGTCGAATCCGGATCAAACTAAATGGTAAACAAACTGTAGACTATACAGAACCCGACGCGAGTATTCCGCAATCGGGCCACATCGCATTTCAAATTCACGGCGGTGGCAAGGCCGAAGTATCGTATACAGATGTATATCTTACCTTGCTGCCTTGAAAAAAACGAACACCCACACTGTTATCGACTTCCTTATGATTAAGTTTCTTTTCTTTTTTCTAAGCATTTCTTTATGCTTTAACGTTTCTGCACAACAAAAACCTGTTGCCAGCAAAACAAACATCGACCGTACCTATGTACTCGAAGCAACCATGCTGGGCTATATCGCAAAAGATGGTACCCGTAATCCTGTATTGAAAGCAAGAAAGGGCGAACGCGTTCGTATTACCATCGTGAATGGCGAGCTGATGACCCACGATATTTCGCTCGAAAAAATGAAGATTAAGAGTAATGTGCTCGTAGAAAAAGGTTCCAAAGCATCCATCGTGTTTGTTGCTAAAGAGAGCGATACCTATTTCTGCACCATCCCCGGTCACAGGCAGGCAGGAATGGTTGGCAAATTTGAGGTGACGGATAAAATTGATGTGCCTGTTGTTGTTTCAAAAGGAACCTTGCCTGTAAAAAACGGTAAGCCCTTAAACCTCAATTTCGAGACCGGTACTTTGAAAGACTGGACGGCAGAAGGCGACGCGTTTACAAACGGATTGATTTCCCAGGACCCTTCACCAAAACATGAGAAAGATGCGCGCATCAGGAAAGAAGGAAAATTCTTCGTGTCCAGCGGTGGAAATAAAGAACACCAGAAAACAGGTAAACTCACATCTGTACCGTTCACTGTTACAAGGCCCTGGGCTTCCTTCAAAGTGTCCGGCGGCGCTTTACAGGATACAAGGGTCGAACTGGTGAATGCAGCCGACGACAGTGTGTTCTTCCAGATACCCGGTACTGGCCGCGCGACATTGCGCCCCGTGGTGGTGGATCTCAGGAAACATCTTAACAAAGAAATTTATATCAGGCTTATAGATAACGAAACCGGCATATCGCCGATTCCTTATATCGGCCCCGACATATGGGCGCATCTCAACTTCGACGATTTTGAATTTTATACCAAACGACCTGTTTTTTCAAACGAACTCAAACCGAGTGATGTCATTGTTTTACCCCCACTCGACGTTACCCAATATGCTGGTCTCTCGGGAGAAAAAGCGGCGCAGGCGATGACCCTGCCGCAGGGATTTTCAGTTACGTTGGCTGCTGCTGAACCTGAAATTCTTAAGCCAATTGCATTTACAATCGATTGGAAGGGCAGGCTGTGGGTAGTTGAATCGCATGTGTATCCTGTGCGTGCGCCTGAAGGCCAGGGCAAGGATCGCATTTATATTTTCGAAGACACTAATGGTGATGGCAAGCTCGACAGTAAAAAAGTTTTCATGGATACGCTCAACCTTGTAAGCGGTATCGAAGTGGGCATGGGCGGCGTATGGGTTGGTGCGGCTCCTTATCTTCTGTTTATTCCTATTGATGAATCGGGCGATAAACCTGCAGGTCCTGCGCAAGTAATTCTCGATGGATGGGGATACCATGACACCCATGAAACATTGAATAATCTCCATTGGGGTCCCGACGGATGGTTATACGGCACTCATGGCGTGTTCACGCATTCAAAAGTCGGAAGGCCGGGTACACCTGAAAAGGAACGTGTAACTGTAGACGCGGGTGTGTGGCGTGTGCATCCCGTCACCAAAAAATTCGAGCTTTTCGCAGAAGGCACAAGTAATCCATGGGGTATAGACTTTAACGATTATGGTCATGCGTTCATTACCGCATGTGTTGTGCCACACTTATATCACATGATACAGGGTGGAAGATATATCCGGCAGGATGGTCCTCATGTGTATCCGTATACCTACGATGATATTCAGCAAACCGCTGACCACGTACACTGGATTGGCAACCGCGGACCGCATGCGGGCAATTTCAGGTCGGCAAGCAAAGGCGGAGGTCATGCGCATGCAGGAGCCATGATTTATCTCGGCGGCGATAACTGGCCGGCTGAATACCGCAACGATATATTCATGAACAGCATTCATGGAAGCCGTGTTAACATAGATCATCTTGTAAGAAAAGGATCGGGTTATGTAGGAAATCATGGGAACGACTTTTTACTTACGAACGATTCATGGTCGCAGTGGTTGAATTTCCGCTACGATCCATCAGGTTCTGTGTTTGCGATTGACTGGTATGATAAAAATCAGTGTCATAGTCCAAATCCCGACGTACATGATAAAACGCTCGGACGAATATTTAAGATCAGCCATGAAAAAGATAAATGGGTCCAGGTGGACCTTTCAAAGGCCACAGACATGGAATTGGTGCAGAACCAGCTTAACCGGAATGATTGGTACGTGCGCCAGTCGCGGATCATTTTACAGCAGCGCGGTGGAAGTGAGCAGGTGCACCAGGGGCTGAAAAAGATATTAAATGAAAATCCTGATGTAACGCGTAAGCTTAGAGCGTTGTGGGCGTTGCGGGCTACGAAAGGCCTGTCTGAAAGTGATCTTCTCGGGTTGCTGAATCATGAAAGTGAACATCTGCGCAGCTGGGCGATCCAGTTGCTTGCCGAGGAGAAAAATCCGTCGGATGCTGCCATCAGTAAATTCGTTGAAATGGCTAAATCGGATACTTCTGCGCTGGTGCGGCTTTACATTGCTTCAGCGGCTCAACGTACCCCCGAAGAAAAACGCTGGGAAATAGTGGATGCACTGTATCAGCGTGCCGAAGATAAAGATGATCACAACATGCCATTGATGGTATGGTATGCCTTTGCGCCGCTGGTTGAAAAAGATTTGAACCGTGCGGCAGAAATTGCGCTGCGTGCGAAATTGCCCAATGCGATGAAGTATACGGTTCGCCGTATCGGTGAGATAAAAACGCCGGAATCTAAAAAGATCCTGGACGATTTGAAGAAAAAAGCGAGCATCGCGCCAGCTAACCAGGATGAGGAAATGCATAAAAGCCACGCATCAAAATAATTCGGATAGATCACACGGTTATTTATCCCGTGAATAATAATACATTTATTGCCGACAAAAAGTAAAAACTAACGCTGCCATTATGAGTAAAACAGCAACCCATCAGCATGAAACGCCCAACAGGCTTTTGTTTTATGCTTGTTTCGTTTCGATGGTTACCACTTCATTTGGTTTTATTACACGGGCGCTCACATTGCCTGAGTGGGGTAGAGAACTAAATCTTACAAAAACACAAATCGGTGAAATTGCAGGAGTGGGACTGTGGCCCTTTGCTATCAGCATTGTGCTGTTCAGTCTTATTATCGACAGGGTAGGATACAAGAACTCGATGATCTTTGCCTTTGCCTGTCATATTTCGGCGGCTGTGCTCACTTATTTTGCCGACAGCTATTCATTGTTGTATATCGCCACGTTTATCATGGCGCTGGGAAATGGTACGGTTGAAGCTGTTACCAACCCGGCT
>JAEUVS010000041.1 GCA_016786745.1 Chitinophagaceae bacterium
AGCACAACTGTAAGCTGGATGAAAGCTGTGAACGTTGATTACCTGAAATCTTTCGGCGATCATAACCTCAATATCACACTCGACGCGTCGCAACAGGATTATAAGTGGACAAGCACCGGCGTGGGAAGACCTATTTTAACCGAAGATCCAACCTTGCGGTATTTCAGTGTTACCGGTGAAGAAAAAGGCTATTATGAATTGCGCGCGGCATATACGCTGATTGGTTATCTCGCAAGAGTTTCGTACAACTTCAATAACCAGTATTATATCGAAGGAGTTGTGAGAAGAGATGGATCGTCGCGACTCGCACCCGGCCAAAGATTCCGCACTTTCCCTGCCGGATCAATAGGCTGGAGAATAAGCAGCGAAAAATTCATGCAGAACCAGAACATTGTTAGTGACCTGAAATTGCGCGCCGGTTATGGCGAAACAGGTAATGAGCAGACAACAGCAGGCTGGAAATATATTTCGATAGCGGGTGTTGTGCCACCTTCTTATAATGTTGGGAACCCCCAGGCAAACAATCTTGGAATTGCGTATGTAAATTTTCCCAACAAAGACCTCACCTGGGAAATCGGCCGCACGCTTAATGTGGGATTCGATGCCGTGCTGCTCGACAATTCACTGAACTTCTCGATGGATTACTATTACAAGAAAACGGTAGGTATCATTCAGAATGTAGAACTGGCCCCCACAACCGGTATCCAATCGCTCGCAGATATCAATATCGCGAACGTGTCTAACACAGGATTTGAATTCCAGGTGGGATATACAAAAAACTTCGGCGAGTTCGGATTTTCAGTAAACGCCAACCTGACTACTGTGAAGAACCAGGTGCTCAGCCTTGCAAACCACACTGCGTTAAGAGATGCGGGCCTCGAAGAAGGACTGCCAATAGGATTTATTTATGGATATAAAGTGGGAGGCATTTTCCAGGACCAGGCCGATATTGATAAGTATAACCAGACTGTAGATGACCAGAACTCGACAGAGCAGGCGCCCGGTGACATTTACTTTCAGAATCTCCATGGCGACCCAACCCCGGGTTCCACGGCGGTGAACCCTGTACCCGACGATGTGTTGAATTCATATGACAGAACCTATCTCGGAAAAACTATCCCGGGTTACTATGGAGGCGTCACACTCACAGGGACCTATAAGAACTTTGATCTATCTCTGTTTTTCCAGGGCAGGGGAGATGTGCAAAAATACAACGACTTTCGTGCTGCGGGAGAAAGCATGAACGGTTATGGAAGAAATCAATTTGCCACGGTGTTGAATGCATGGACGCCTGATAACCGGAACACTTCATTGCCAAGGGCTGTGTATGCCGACCCGAACGATAACCTGAGATACTCCGACAGGTTTGTAGAAGATGCCGGCTTCCTGCGCCTGCAAAATCTGCAACTTGGTTATAACCTTCCCCAAAACCTGCTGCGAAAAACAAATTCAATTTCTGGTTTACGCATATACCTTACCGGTATTAATATGTTTACCATCACTAACTGGAGCGGGTTGGACCCCGAAAACGACCTGTACCCCTCAACACGTCAATATTTAATTGGTTTGAAAGCAACATTCTAATTTGAACAATCTATTTATATGCGATTAAAAAAATCATTTGTTACTGCAGGTTTTGTACTGGTAAGCGGCACTTTTCTTTACCTCGCGTGTAATAAGAACCGACTTGAAATTCCGCCCCCTACTCAGAGTGAAGAATCTTTCTTTAAATCGGAAAATGAATTCCGCACCGCAGTACTCGGCGTGTATGCCGGGTTGACCGATTACTATTCTGCGTCCAATTCAGGCGGTGGTTTCGGAAGCGCCGAGCTGGAAGCGTTTTATCTTTCCGGCGATGATCTGACATTGACCGTGAATTCGAACTTTGAATTTTTCGACGGTCTCACCGGGAGCAACGATAAACTGAGGCAGATTTGGAAGAGCAGCTACATCATTATCGGAAGGGCCAACAAGGTGCTTGAAAAAATAAGAACAGAAGAAGGCGTGTTTACAACTCCAGGACTGAAAGATGCAAACGAAGGAGAAGTGTTGTTCCTGCGTTCCTTTGCGCATTTTATGTTATGGAACCTTTTTGGTACTGCTCCAGTGGACACGATTGTGGTTACTTCTACCAGCCAGTTCAATATTCCGAGCTCCTCAGGCGTACAGCTGCTCGACCAGGTGATTACCGATCTCACAAGAGCCGCAACGCTGTTGCCCACCTCACCCTGGGATGATAAAAACACGGGAAGAGTGTTGGCAAAATCGGCTTATGCGTTACTGGGTAAAGCATACCTTTTCCGTGCGAACGCCACAGGCAACACAGCAGACTACCAGGCTGCGGTCGGCGCATTCGATCAAATCAGCGATGCATCGCTGATGGCTGATTTTGGCGACAACTTCAATATCGACAATGAGAATAACGCTGAATCACTGTTCGAATTCCAGGCCGGGCGTAACATCATCGCCACCGATCAGAATGCCTGGCTCGGAAACGATGTTTGCGATTGTGGAGTAACCGGTGCATTTTACCAGATGTTCTACGACGGCGCGGGCACTTATATGGCCGCTGGCAAATATCAACCCACTCAAAAACTGATTGCCGCTTTTGACCCCACCGATCCGCGACTGCCTTTCACCATGATACCGGCAGAACAGCAAGTCACCAAGTACATCGTGAACGGCGATGTTAACGATGGCGCAGTGCTTTCGCTCATTAACAACAGGATCATCCGCTATGCTGATGTGTTGCTGATGAAGGCCGAAGCGGTGCTGCAGTCAAACGGTAACCCTGCCACCGCCATCGGCCTCGTAAACGAGGTGAGAGCGAGGGCACGCAATATGGTTTCAGGCGGTACCATCCCTGCTGATCTCAATACCGGTGAAACCAATACAGCTACGATTATGCAATGGATCATTGATGAACGTTTTCGGGAACTTGCTGCCGAAGGACATCGTTGGTTTGACCTGAGACGCTGGCAAATGGCGGGCTTCGTTCAACTGGACAATTCGTTCTTCAGCTCGTCTAACGAATCGGACATGAAATACGATGACCACTATCTATACTTCCCGATTCCCACCAACGAAACGGATGTTAATCCAAACATCGTTCAGAATCCGGGGTATTAAAAAGCTTATGTTATTGAATAATTGATCTCTTCCATCAGGAAGAGATCGACTTTTTTATATATTTCGTGACAAAAACCTTTTGCAGCATGCTGAGATACATTGGAGTGGTTGCGTTTATCCTGGTATTCGGCTGCACTTCGAGAAACGACACACTATTCAGGAAAGTATCATCTTCTCAAAGCGGGATTCGCTTTCAAAATGTTGTAACAGAAAATGATTCCATCAATCCGCTGGATCTTGAATTTCTCTATAACGGCGGGGGAGTTGCCGCGGCAGATTTCAATAATGATGGAGCAACCGATCTCTACTTCACCGCCAGCATGGTGAGCAACAGGCTATACCTTAACAAAGGGAAATTTAATTTCAGCGATGTTACCAGCGAAGCGGGTGTAACAGGCGAGGGCCGCTGGGCAAACGGGGCATCCGTAGTGGATATTAATAACGATGGATGGCAGGATATCTACATAAGCAATACCATTAAATCCGATCCGCTTCAGCGCCGCAATTTGCTGTATATAAACAAAGGTGCAAATGCAGCCGGCATTCCCGTTTTTAAAGAAATGGCAGCAGAATATGGCCTCGCCGATACTTCCCTCTCCGTTCAGGCCGCGTTTTTCGACTATGACAACGACGGCGACCTCGACCTGTATCTCATGACGACCAGGATCGCTAAAAGAGAAGGCGCGAGATTCTTTAGCAACAATTTTGGCGACTCCGTGCAAATTGATGTCGACAGGTTGTTTCGCAACGACTGGAGCGATTCGTTGCAGCATCCTTTTTTTACAGATGTTTCCAAACCCGCAGGCATAGTGCATCCCGGTTTTGGACTCGGACTCTCTATTGCAGACATTAACAAAGACGGATGGAAAGATATTTATGTTACCAATGATTTTTATGGAAGCGATCACCTGTATATCAACAATAAAAATGGAACATTCAGCAATCGCATCAACCAATGCCTGAGGCACACATCGCAGAATGCCATGGGTAATGATGTTGCGGATATTAACAATGATGGTCTCGCCGATATTATCGTTGTCGATATGAACCCCGAAGATAATTTCCGGAAGAAGAAGAATATGAGCGGTGCAAATTATAATATCTACCAGAATCAAATTCTCGCGGGATATAACATCCAGTATGTAAGGAACACGTTGCAACTGAACATGGGTCCTTCAATGGGGGAAAATGACTCGGTTGGCGACCCTGTATTTGGTGATATCAGTTTTTTCGCCGGAGTGGCCGAAACTGATTGGAGCTGGAACCCTTCCCTCGCCGACTTTGACAATGATGGATGGAGGGACCTGGTTATTACCAATGGTTATCCCCGCGACGTTACCGATCATGACTTTGCCGCGTACCGTTCGAATTCAGGTCCGACTGTTACAAAGCAGCAACTCATCGACCAAATGCCGCAGATCAGGATCAGCAATTACGCATTTAGAAATAACCACGAACTGCAATTTCAGAATGTGACGTCGGAATGGGGATTCGATCAGCCTTCATTTTCCAACGGTGCCGTATATGCGGACCTTGATAACGACGGTGATCTCGATTACGTGATCAACAACATTAACGAGGAGGCGATGGTGTATGAAAATACGGCTATCGCAGAAAATAAGGCAGGCAACCATTTTCTGAAAATTAAGTATAGCGGTGACGATAAAAACCTAAACGGACTCGGTGTTGTAACTGATATTTATTACGGTGGCAACCGGCAGACACATGAAAACTTTCCATACCGTGGGTATCTTTCATGCGTAGAGCCAAAAAGCTACTTCGGTTTGGGCAACACAAGTGTTGTCGATTCGATCCGGGTGGTATGGCCAGGCGGAAATACGCAGTTGCTGAAAGATGTGAAAGCTGACCAGGAAGTCGTTGTCGATTTTAAGAACAGCGACCCGATGAGGTTGCCCACACAGGCACCGGTAACCAGGGATTTTACTGACATTACTTCGCGGGCACACATTTCTTACATCCATCACGAGGCTGATTATATCGATTTCAATGACCAGCGGCTTCTTCCCCACAAATTATCCCAGTATGGGCCGGGGCTTGCCGCAGGAGACCTCGACGGCAACGGCCTGGACGATATTTATGTGGGTGGCACCGGAAACTATCATGGCGCCTTCCTGCTGCAGCAGAAAGATGGAACCTTTAAGACGCAGGCGCTTCCAAAGAAAACCGGTCGCGACGTTCGCTATCCTGAAAACATGTCGATTCTTTTCTTTGATGCCGATGGCGACAAAGACCTCGACGTGTATTTTGCAAACGGCAGCACGGAGCATGTTGAAAATTCAAAGACATACGGCGACGACTTCCTTGTAAATGATGGTCATGGAAACATGCGGTGGGACACGTCGGCCATTCCGAATAACTATGCCAGCAAAAGTTGCGTGCGTGCGGCAGATATAGACAACGATGGAGACCTGGACCTGTTCATCGGAAGCAGGGTGAGGCCCGGGCGTTATCCACAACCTGCCAGCAGCTTTATTTACCGGAACGATTCGAAAGATGGAACGGTACGGTTTACAGATGTTACATCGCAGGTTGCGCCTGGCCTGGAAAACATTGGTTTGATTTGCGATGCGCTGTGGACAGATTACGACAACGATGGCCGCCCTGACCTTCTTCTTGCAGGTGAATGGATGCCCATAACAGTTTTCAGGAACGACGGCGTGTCGTTAACCAATGTTACCGCATCGACCGGTCTTGCCAATGATGTGGGATGGTGGAACAGTTTTGTTGCGGGCGACTTTGACAATGATGGTGATATCGACTATGTTGTTGGGAACCTCGGAACCAATTCATACCTGAGAGCATCGTATGAATATCCTGTCAGGATCTATGAGAAAGACTTCG
>JAEUVS010000058.1 GCA_016786745.1 Chitinophagaceae bacterium
AAAAAAAATTATTGTTTAGAACGCAACAAATCCGCTTTCTCTTTTTCAAGCTCCAAAATCCTCGCATTATCCCTCAACATATCCCTCTCCAAATCTTTAATCTTCTTCCTGCACGCCTGTATAAAGCTCGAACGGACCATATAACCCGCCAAAAAAGCAAGAACACAAATACCAAACAGCAGCCCAACATGTACGTTGACTGCCAATACAAGCAAATTCGTCATACGGCAATTCACAATCAGTAGGTCAGCTTCAGCTTACTCTCTACTGCATTTTTAATTTCACTAATAGCGATTCTTTCCTGTTCCATCGAATCGCGATAACGGATCGTCACGGTGCCATCGTCTTTTGTCTGGTGGTCAACCGTCACACAGAACGGCGTGCCTATCGCATCCATCCTGCGGTAACGTTTTCCGATCGTATCCTTCTCCTCATAAAAACATTTGAAATAACCTTTGCAGGTATTCATAATATCTTTACCTATTTCGGGTAGACCGTCCTTTTTCGTTAGTGGCAGAACAGCAAGCTTAATGGGCGCCAGCGCCGCGGGGAATTTAAGCACCGATCGCGAGTCCTTTTTATCGGCCGTGCTGAGATCTTCCTCGGTATATGCCTCGCTAAGAAGCATCATCACCGTTCTGTCGAGTCCTATAGAAGTTTCTATTACGTAAGGAATGTAGCTTTGGTTGAGTTCAGGGTCGTGATACGTCATTTTCTTCTTACTGTATTCCTGGTGATTTCTAAGATCGAAGTCGGTCCTTGAATGTATTCCTTCCACTTCCTTAAACCCAATCGGAAACTCATACTCGATATCGCAGGCGGCATCCGCATAGTGCGCCAGCTTCACATGATCATGAAATTTAAATTTCTCCGCCGGTATCCCAAGGCTCCTGTGCCACTTCATTCTTTCTTCTTTCCAGAATTCATACCATTCTTTCTGTGTGCCGGGCCTGATGAAAAATTGCATTTCCATCTGCTCGAATTCTCTCATCCTGAATATGAACTGCCTTGCCACAATTTCGTTACGAAAAGCTTTTCCCACCTGGGCGATACCAAACGGAATTTTCATCCTTCCGGTTTTCTGCACGTTGAGGAAGTTAACAAAAATTCCCTGTGCCGTTTCGGGACGCAGGTAAATTTCGTTCGCTTCTTCCGACACACTGCCAAGCTGAGTGGAAAACATGAGGTTAAATTGCCTCACGTCGGTCCAGTTATTTGTTCCGCTTATTGCGCATTTGATGTCAAGTGTTTCTATCAGCTTCTTCAAGCCATCGTAATCGCTTGCTGCGAGCAGTTCATCCATTCGGGCAATCACTGCTTTCGCGCCGGCTGCGTCACCCTGTTTTTCGAGTTCGTCGGCATGGGCCTCGAGAAGATGGTCGACCCGGTATCTTTTCTTGCTGTCTTTATTATCGATCATCGGGTCGCTGAAATTGTCAACGTGCCCGCTTGCTTTCCAGGTAGTGGGATGCATGAAAATTGCCGCGTCGATACCTACTATATTCTCATGAAACTGCGTCATGCTTCTCCACCAGTGGTCGCGGATGTTTCTTTTGAGTTCGGTGCCCCATTGGCCATAGTCGTACACGGCGCTTAGACCGTCGTAGATTTCGCTTGAAGGGAAAATAAATCCGTATTCTTTACAGTGAGATATAATCGCCTGGAACCGGTTACTGTCTGTAGCCATAGGACGGCGAAATTACGGGAAAGATGTCAGAGGTGAGAGGTGAATCGTCAATCGTGAATTTGTCATCCCGAACCCGCCGAAGGCGGTGTGAGGGATCAGTCAATGAAGAATATTAAAGCTTCGGATTATTCTTGTGCCTCGAAGAATCTCTTACATTTTTCTTCTCAAAATTCTTTAATAAAGCTTCCGTCAAATCAACCCCTGTCTGGTTCGCCAAACAAATCAACACCCACAACACATCCGCCATCTCATCCCCCAAATCCCTGTTCTTATCACTATCCTTAAACGACTGCTCGCCATAGGTCCTCGCCATAATACGCGCCAGTTCTCCCACTTCCTCAGTCAGAATCGCCATGTTGGTCAACTCGTTAAAATACCTGACGCCGGTAGTTTTAATCCACTCATCCACCCGTTTTTGTGCGTTGTTGATTGTAAGTTCCATAGCGTAAATTTACATTCATGAGCGTGCCCGTAAACATATCGCCGGAAATAACCTTTAAAACCGCCCGAAGCAGCGGTAAAGGCGGGCAGCACGTTAATAAAACAGAAACGATGGTCGAAGGCAATTTCGATGTTTCAAATTCCCTCATATTAACTGAAGAACAGAAAAAAACTATCCTTTCCAGGTTAAAAAACCGAATAAACAGCGCCGGAATACTACAGGTACGCAGTCAAACACACCGCTCACAGCTAAGCAACAAAGCCGACGTTGTTCAAAAAATGAATAGCCTGCTGCAATTGGCGCTAAAAAAAGAGAAGAAGAGGATTGATACAAAACCAACGAAGGCATCGAAACTAAAACGGCTGGAGTCTAAAAAACGGACGGCGGAACAGAAACAAAACCGGCAAAAGTTTCGGTACAATGAATCTTAAAACCCGGATCATATTAATTGTCTGCAGTTTTGTGGTGTCGGGGACAGTAATCATCTCTGCCTGCAAAAAATCCGACGTCCACAGGCGGCGGGCAACGCCAATGAACTTTGTGGTACCCGACGGCTTTCCTTCACCTGCATTTAATTTTTCACAAAACCCCGTTACTGAAGAGGGCTTTGCCTTAGGAAGGAAACTGTTTCACGACAACAGGTTATCCCTGGGTATTGATGTAACCTGCTCATCCTGCCACCAGCAACACGCAGCCTATACCACGTTCGACCACGATCTCGGGCACGGCACCAACCACCAGCACACCCGGCGGAATGTGCCGGTAATATTTAATATGGCGTGGCACACCGAATTTGAGTGGGATGGAAGAAACAAAAGTCTAAAGGACCAAACACTCGCCTGCCTTACGGCGCCTGAGAAAATGGCCGGCGAAATTTCGGCTATAAACGAAAAAATTAAATCGGATACGTCTTATACGCGACTCTTTTCTGATGCTTTTGGCGACGCGAACATCACAAGCGACCGCATTGCAGACGCGCTCACGCAATTTGTAGTGATGCTCGTGTCGAATAATTCTAAATACGATAAGGTAAAAAAGGGAGAGGCGGAATTCAATTCATCGGAAGCAGCGGGTTATGAATTGTTTAAAACCAAATGTGCTGGTTGTCACGCCGAACCGTTGTTCACCGACCTCAGCTTTCGTAATAACGGTCTTGTTTCAACGCCGTTTCATGTTGATTATGGAAGAATGGAAGTGACCGGCGACCCGGCAGATTCATTGAAATTTAAAGTGCCCACGCTTAGAAATGTAATGTTGACGGGGTATTATGTTCACGATGGCCGGTTTATAGCGGTGGGGCAGCTTCTTGATCATTATTCGGAAGGGATCACTCCTATTCCAACTCTCGATCCGTCTTTACAAAATGGAATACCGCTTACGCTGCTGGAAAAATTTTATTTAGAAGAATTTCTTTTTACGCTGAGCGACAGCACACTCATCAGCGATCCCAGGTTTGAATAATTAAAAAAGATTTCTTTTGTTTTATTTTAAAAAAATTATTCAAAAATTTATATTTTACCTTAACTCCCTGAACCCTTCTTACCCAACAACGACTCGCGCTCCGTCTTCAACCTATTCAACTCCTGTTCCTGCTCTTTAATCTTCTTATCTAATTTCTTCCGATCCTCCTGGTAGTCATTCAACTTCCTTTCTGACTTCTTAATACTCTCCTCGTTCTTCGAAATATTGGTTTCCAGCTCGAACGACTGCGCCTGCGGCTGCAGGCTCGCGAGGTACGATTTCGCATCCTGGATGCGGTACGCATCATCACTTGTACGCAGCGCCACGTTTTCATTCGGCCTGCCAACTACCAGGTACACGATCGAAACATTATCTTCTCTCCTGCTCTTTTTTTGAACTTTAAAATAGAGATCAGCAGCTTCGCCGTCGGTAGACGTTAGCCTCGCGTTCTTAAACACCTGCATCCCTTTCAAACGCTGCTCTTTAACGCCGCCTTTCGCAAACTGCTGCTTGAGAGAACCCTCAACAATTTCGGGCGGGTAAGGCACCTCAACAATAGCGGCTCTCTTGTCACCCTTCTGGTATTCGATGGTTCCTTCAATAGGATCCACTTGTGAAAACCCCTGCAATGAAACAAACAGCATAAACGTTGAAAAAAGTATAAACCACTTCATAAAAATCAATTTTATTAGATTAAAAGCTAATGCAAAGATCACATAAACAGACAAGATCAACAATATCCTGTAATTTTATCTCCCAAAAACACCGAATTGAGCGGCATTAAAAAATTAGCTGGTCACACTTTATGGTACGGGGTGCCCAAGATATTTAGCCGTTTCCTCAACTATGGACTCACACTGCTCGGCTTCCGTTTGTTCGACGCAGCCACCACCAGCGACCTTACGCAGGTATATGCAGTGATCCCTTTCCTGAACATCGTGTTTACCTATGGGTTAGAAACCAGTTTCTTCAGGTTCGCACAGGTAAAAGACAAGAAAATTCTCTATAACACGCTGAGTATTTCGTTGATAGTCTCCACGATCGCGTTTACCATACTGCTTTTCATTTTCAAAAGTCCGCTTACCGATTTTTTAGACCTCACCAAACATCCGCAATATGTTACCTGGATGATTTGGATCATATTCTTCGACACCCTTATCGTTATACCACAGTCGCAATTGAGGCTTGAAGAACGCCCGGCCAGGTATGCACTGGTAAACATGGGAACAATTCTTATTAATATCGCCGTTGTTTTCTTCTTCCTGTTTATTGCGAAAAACGCCTATGAAAAAGATCCGCAGACTATTTTAGGCGCTCTCTACGATCCTAAAATTGGTGTAGGCTACTTTATTCTCGGCAATCTTGTTGGAAGCGCATGTGGGTTGGTGCTACTATACCCCGAACTTTCACAATTACGTTTCCAGTTCGACAAAAAGCTATTGAAAGAAGTACTCATTTATTCTTATCCCTTATTGATCGTTGGTTTTGGCGGTATGATCAACGAATTGCTCAGTCGCGTTATTTACCGGAAAGTGGCCACGGGCACGCCTTTTCAGCAGGACCAGGAACTTGGAATTTTCGGGGCCAACTATAAACTCGCGGTGATCATCACCATATTTATACAGGTGTTCCGGCTCGCGGCCGAGCCGTTTTTCTTTAATCAATCGGTGCGGGAAGATGCGAAGAGAACTTATGCGAGGGTGATGAAGTTCTTTGTGATCGCGTGTTGTTTCATGTTCCTTATAGTTGCGCTGTTCCTTGACTTCTGGCAGCTGCTTATCGCTTCTAAGTTTAAGGAGTATGCGGAGGGGATTCATATTGTGCCGATTCTCGCAATGGCATCGGTTTTTCTCGGCATATACTATAATCTTTCAATTTGGTACAAGCTGACGAATAAGAATATGACCGGCGCTTATATTACGATCGCTGGTGCCGTGGTCACGATTTTGTTTAATTTCTGGTGGATTCCTTCCTTTAAATATACCGGTGCGGCGTGGGCCACTTTTATTTGTTACGCGTTTATGATGGTGGTGAGTTATGTGCTGGGACAGAAATATTACCCGATTCCTTATCCTCGTAAGAAACTGATAGCTTACCTGGGGGTTGCCACTCTTCTTTATATTGTTCATGAACTTATAGATTGGCAGCTGAATCCTGCCTGGAGTGGGTATTATATTGTGTATTATGGCACGGGACTGTTGTTCTTTGCGCTTTTTGGGATTTTAATTTTAAAAGTGGAAGCGAAGGAGTTGCAGAGGTTGCCGTATGTGGGAAGGTATTTTTACAGAACAGCCTAACGGCGCAAGCGCTTGGCAGCGGCGAAGGAGAACACAGGATGCAGTTTTTGAACGCAAAAAATCAGTTTAAAAACGGGTTTCCCTGCTTTTCATAGCCAATCGTCGTCTCCGGCCCATGCCCGGAATAAACCACCACCTCATCCGGCAAAGTAAAAAGCTTACCCCTTATACTATTCAGCAATGTTTCAAAATCCCCACCGGGCAGGTCCGTCCGCCCAATACCCGACCTGAACAACACATCACCCGACACCACGAACCCACCATCCTTAGAATAAAAACTAATACTCCCCGGCGAATGTCCCGGCGTAAAAAGTATCGACAATTCATCATCTCCAATCCGGATCGTATCCTTCTCATCGATATAAATAACCTCCCCGGAATAGTTAACAAATGGCAATCCCCACATTTCGCCGGATGTCGGCGCATAATCCAACACCTTCTTCTCCAAACGATGCATATGCAAAACCAACCCATACTTTTCAGCGATGGTCTTATTCCCAAAAACGTGATCGAGATGGCAATGGGTATTTAACAAATAATTAGGCAGTAACTTATTCGTATCAATAAAATCTGTTAATTCTTTGTATTCGTAATCAAAGTAGCAACCCGGATCAATAATCACACACGCACCTTTGTCGTTAAAAATTACGTATGTATTTTCCTGGACCGGATTGAATGTAAATTGCCTGATTTTAAGCATAAAGTGTTGTGGCTGAAGATAAACAGAATTTCACCGAAAGTAGGGATTGTTATAACTTTAAAAACCTTAAAGAACGGCTATGCAATATAAGTTGAAGGGGATATTCGTGCTTGCCTCCGCCCTCCTGATCCTAACATCTGACCTGTTTTCTCAAGTTAATACAGTTGAATTCGGTAAGAACAGGGTTCAATACCGGAAATTCAAATGGAAATATATTCAGACCGATAATTTCAATTCTTATTACTACGAGAACGGCGAAACGATCGCTAAATATGTTGCCCAGATTGCAGAACAGGAACTTCCGCAGATAGAACAGTTTGTTGAATACGGCCTCCAGCGCCGCGCAAACATCGCTATCTACAACGATTTTGATGAACTCCGCCAATCAAACATAGGTCTCTCGCTCGACTGGCAAACCACCGGCGGCATCACGAAGCTTGTGAACAACAAAATGATCGTTTATTTCGACGGAAATCACTCCAACCTTCGAAAAATGGTGAGGCAGGGTATCGCGAGAACGCTCGTAGAAAATATTCTCTTCGGCGACGACCTCGGTGAATTCGCGGCGAACCAGGCTCTCCTCGACCTTCCGCAATGGCTGGTAGACGGATATATCGATTACGTCGCAGAACCGTGGAGCACGCAGCTCGATGACGAACTCAAATCCGCACTGTTGTCGGGCGAATTCAGAAACTTCTACCAGTTCGCATATAAGAAACCGTTACTCGCGGGGCATGCATTCTGGAACTACATCGCCGACAGGTATAAAAAGGAAAACGTAACGTATTTTCTCTACCTCGCGAGGGTATACAGAAACTTAAACACCGCTTCTCAACGTATCGCGAAAAAGAAATTCAAGGAAGTACTCCGCGATTTTATGACCGCGAGCGAAGAAAAATACTACAACGACATCCGCGGCAGAAAGAATTTTCCAAAAGGAACAGTATCCGTTGTGGAAGAAGTGAAACACAACAGGGATTTCCTGGAATTCACCGCCAATCCCGCTCCACGCAGTCAAACCTACGCTGTTGTCGAATACAAGAAAGGTAAGTACTGCGTAATACTGTACGACAATAACTTCAACAAAAAGATTCTGCTGAGAACCGGGGTAAAGACAAACGAAAACGAAGTAAACCCCAACTATCCTATTCTCGCGTGGGACGCCAAGGGAACAAGGCTGGCAGGTATTTATTGGGAAGAAGGAAAGATTAAACTCTTTATTTACGACATGGTAAAGAAGTTTAAGACAACCAAACAAACCATCACCCATTTCGAACAGATACAGGACGCGAAGTTCATGCTGCGCCCCAACGAACTTTTGTTAAGCGCGGTTAAAAATGGCCAGTCTGATATTTTTGTCTACGACATAGAAAAAGATTCATACGAACAGGTAACCAACGACCCGTACGCGGATCTCGATGCGACTTTTATCACGTTCCCCAACAAGTCGGGTATTATATTTTCATCTAACAGGCCCGATCCCAAAAAGAATGAAGGTGGCGATTCTGCAGTACCATCTGAAAGGTTCAATATATTTCTTGCCGACAATTTTAATAAGTCAGAGTTCCGCCAGATCACCCAGCTTAGTAATATGAAGTATGGTGACGCACGTTACCCGATGCAGTACAATACCCAACACTTCACATTTGTGAGCGATGAAAATGGCGTGGCAAACCGCTATGCGGGCTTCTTTACTACACGCAGGGCGGGTGTTGACACTATTTATATGATCGGCGATAACATTCTTCGCAATCCCGACGCCCGCGAGCTCGACACCACGTTGAGAAACGCAGGTAAACAGGAACCCGATTCGGTATTCGCGTTTTCTATTACCAACGATTCGGCGTATGTATTTCCAATCTCGAATTATCAAAGTGGCCTCCTCGAAACAAAAATCGCCGGCGACCTCGGTCAGGTGAGTGAAGTGCGTCGTGAGGGCAATCTTAAATTCCTTTACAAGTTGAAGGTTGATGAGAATGCGTTGAAGAAAAGAAACGTAAATCCAAAACCAACGGAGTTCAGGAAAAAAACAATGGCCGATATACAGGCGAAAAGTGGAGAGGCACGACGGTATGGCGCGCAAAGGGCAGCGGATACAGTGGTAAAGAAGGAAGATATTTTTGAATCGGAGTTCGAATCAGAACCCGGCGACACGTCTTCACCACAAGCTCCTATTACACAACTGGAAGAACAACCACTCAGAAACAATGTGCTTCAACGCTCAAAACGGTACGACTATAAACTGAAATTTTCTGTAGATAATTTCTCGAGTGCATTCAATAACGATATTCTTATCAACAGGTATGAACCATTCACCGGTTCATTGCCTGTTGTATTGCAAAGTGGCGGCGCATTTAACGGGATGCTGAAAGCATCGGTGTTCGATCTTTTCGAAGATATCCGCTTTACAGGAGCGCTTCGGTTACCATTGATCGGTGGATTAGGCGCCGGCGCAATGATTGGCGGTGGTGGCGGTACAAGCGCCTTCATTCCTGTTAATCAAAGCCTGTTTGACGGAGGTGGCGAATGGTTCGCACGCGCCGACTATCTCAAAAAACGTCTCGACTACTCTATAATTTATTATCGCAAAACTGAAATTGGTAATGTCCAGGGCATCGCGGGTACTGACATTCCATACGAAGGAAAACAGTACAGCAACCTTTACCAGGGTGTAGTAAAATATCCTTTCGACAGGGTAAGAAGCCTGCGTTTTACAGTTGGGGTGAGAACTGATAAAGTGGTGGTGAGAGGTACACAGCTCGATACGTTTACATTGAAAGAACCTGATTTAAACAGGCAAACCTTTGCGCTCGGCCGTGTTGAATATGTGCACGACAACACTATTCAAAAGGCTACGAACATCATGCATGGTTTCCGTTATAAAATTTATGCAGACATCAACTCGCAGTTGAATAAAAAGAAGGAAGGCGCTGAAAAGCCGGGTAAATTCAACTTCAACCTCGGAACCGATATACGCTATTACTATCCTATCTATAGAAACTTTATCTGGGCAGGACGAGCCGCGGCAGATTTCTCGTGGGGTAACCAGAAAATTGTCTATTACCTTGGAGGTGTAGATGGATGGATGTTCCCGAAGTATAACAGCGCCATTCAACCCGCGGACCAGGATTATGCTTATCAGTCGTTAGCGGTTAACCTGCGAGGGTTTAAACAAAACGTGTCGAATGGTAACAATGCGGTTATCCTGAACAGTGAGTTCAGGCTGCCTGTGTTCTCAACGTTATTCAATAAGCCGATCAATAACGCTTTCTTAAGAAACTTCCAGGTTGTTCAGTTTGTTGATCTTGGCTCGGCCTGGAACGGTGCATATGATAAAATTGAAAGGCCACAGATGGAATACCCGGGATCAACCCCGGATGCAAACGGAAATCCGGATGTGACTGTGCTGCTGAAAGCCGGAGGTATCGGGCCGTTTGTAGGAGGCTATGGCTTCGGTGTGAGGAGTACGCTGCTCGGCTACTTCCTTCGCCTCGATGCAGGCTGGGAAATGCGTGGCTTTTTCAGGGGCAAACCACTGATGCATTTCGCAATGGGAGTCGATTTTTAGTTCGTTGTCATCCCGAACCGAGTTCCGCGAAGCGGAACGAGTGTGAGGGATCTGCAGCAGAGGCATATCAGCGTGTTTTTCACGTTTTATGTGAATTGGGCATTGCCTCTTAATTTTGTTCCGATGCACCGATATCTGCTAAAACTGAAATACATCCTTTTTTCGACCCTGGTTTCTTTTGCATTCTTCCCGGGGTCTGCGCAGAACGTAATTATAAGGGGAGTTGTAAAAGACGTGCACAGCGACGAACGCATTCCATTCGCTTCTCTTGAATTTGTAAAATCGCACAGCGGCAAACTCACTGATTCGGTCGGCACCTTCGCGTTTGGTCTCGATAAATGGCCGAATGACACGCTGATGGTAACGTACGTTGGTTACCAGGATTACTATTTACCGATAGATAGCATGCTGATATCAAAAGCCGTTAACAACGTGCTGGAGGTAACGATCTTATTAGAAAGGGGTAAATATGCGTCGGAGGTGGTGGTGAAGAGAACGATAGACCGTGGCTGGCTGATGTGGAGAAGGATAGTGAGAAGAAAGCCTTTTAACGACAGATACAGGTTTAATAATTTCTCCTACGAACTTTACAACAAGCTTGAACTTGACATTAAGAATATAAATAAAGAGAAGTGGCAGGAAATGAAGTTGCTGAAGAACTTCAAATTTATATTTGATAACGTGGACACTTCCGAGGGCAAACCGATATTACCCATTTATCTCACGGAAAGCATTTCAGATTATTATTTCCAGAAGGACCCGCTGAAAAGACGCGAGGTGTTTAAGGCCAGCAAGACAATTGGTATGAACAATGAGAGCGTGGGGAAGTTGCTCGGGGGTATGGATCAAAATCTCAACTTCTACTCTAATTTTCTACCGGTATTTGATAAAAATTTTGTGAGCCCGATTAGCGATAACGGCGATAACTACTATAAATATCGCGTGCTCGACAGCCAGTTTGTGGCGGGACGAAGATTGATACATATGACGTTTACGCCTAAGCGAAAAGGTCAGAATACTTTTGAAGGAGACTTCTGGATACACGATTCGACTTTTGCCGTGCAGAAAATGAACCTGCGGTTGTCGAAGGAAGCGAATATAAATTTCATCGACCAGTTGAGTTTGATACAGGAGTATAAACTGATCAACGATAGTACCTGGTTTTTGTCGAAAGATAAATTTGTTGTTGATATTTCTCCGTTGGGCGGGTCGAAGCTGGCATTTATCGGGAGAAAGACTACCACGTACCGCGATGTTATAACCAATGATACAAGTGTTGTAAATGAGCTGGCAAAAAACAGGATAATGGAAGAAACGATTATGCCGGATCATGCGCGGGAAAAGCCACAGGAGTATTGGGACACGACACGTCATGAGGATTTATCCAAAACCGAGGCCGGTATATATAAGATGATTGATACCCTCGTAAAACTGCCGGCGTTCCAGAGGGCGAAGGAAACGGTTTACTTTTTGGCTGTCGGATATAAGAACATTGGCAACTTCGAAATTGGTCCGTGGTACAACTGGGTTTCATATAACTCCCTTGAAGGTTTGAGAACGCGCTTCGATTTGGGTACCAACAGGTATTTCAGCAAGCAGTGGTTTTTGCACGCTTATGCGGCGTATGGATTTACAGATAAGCGATGGAAGTATAAGATGGATGCCATGTACCTGATCAACAAAAATCCGAGACAATATATCACGGCGTCGTATAAAAAGGATATAGACTTTGGACAGACTTACTATGATGAAATCAGCCAGGACAACATTTTTGCGTTAGCGATCCGAAAGTCGGGCGTACCGATAAAATTTTTGATGATTAACGAGAAAAGACTGGAATATTATTACCAGACGCACAGTGGTTTTTCTGCATTAGTGACAGGGATACATAAGGAATTTGAACCTTTGAGAAATCTTCCATCTCTCGACATATACGATGCGCCGAAGGATGGCATACTGCAGACAACCGAGGTAGGTATTCGGCTACGTTACGCGTTTTTAGAGAAATATCTCGAGAGCACTTTTAACCGGATCAGCCTGGGCAGCGATTATCCAATACCCGAGATAAAATATTTTAAAGGAATATCTGGGATGTTCGGCAGCAGGTATAACTATCACAAGCTGAGCGCGGGTGTGTCGCATTATAAGAAGGTGCCACCGTTTGGAAGTATTTATTACAATGTATTTGCGGGAAAAACATTCGGCAAGTTGCCGTATATGTTATTGGATATAGCACCGGGTAATGAAATTTATTATTACAACAAGTATGCGTTCAATTTGATGAACCGGTATGAGTTTGTGCATGATAAATATGCGGGCGTGAACTTTGAGCATAATATTGGTAACGGAATATTCAGGTTTATTCCGTTGATGAAAAAATTAAAGTTCCGCCAGTTTTACAGTGCGCGTGCCCTGTGGGGCGGGCTGAGCGCCGAAAATCGTGATTATAATACACCTCCCGGTGGTGTGTTTCCGTTCCAATCATTAAACGGCAACACTTATTTAGAGGTAGGTACCGGTGTTGATAATATTTTGAAATTATTCAGGGTAGATTTTGTGTGGAGGATATTGCCTTCTCCTCTACCTCCCGAAAAATCGAAACGTTTCGGAATTTTCGGAAGTTTCAGGTTGGCATTTTAAGAATGGACTTAATTGTGGACTAATTATGAAGAAAATAGGTTTTTTATCGTTCGGTCACTGGGCCAATCACCCGGCTTACAGGACACGTACAGCAAGTGATACCTTACTTCAGTCTATTGACCTGGCCGTTGCCTGCGAGGAGATCGGCTTGGACGGCGCCTATTTCCGCGTGCATCATTTTGCTGCGCAGTTGGCGTCACCGTTTCCTTTGCTTGCCGCGATCGGTGCGAAAACAAGTAAGATAGAGATTGGTACTGCGGTTATTGATATGCGTTATGAAAACCCGCTATACATGGTGGAGGATGCCGGCGCGGCCGATCTTATTTCCAGGGGTCGCCTGCAATTGGGAATCAGCAGGGGTTCACCGGAACAGGTAATTGACGGATGGCGTTACTTCGGTTATGAACCGGCGGAAGGAGAAACCGATGCGGATATGGGACGCCGTAAGGGATTGGAATTCCTGGAGAAGCTGAAAGGCGTAGGATTTGCGGAGCCCAACCCTCACCCGATGTTTCCGAATCCACCGGGTTTGTTACGTGTGGAACCGCATTCCGAAGGCCTGCGCGATCGCATCTGGTGGGGCGCCGCTTCTAATGCAACGGCTGTCTGGGCGGCTGAACAGGGCATGCACCTGCAGAGTTCTACGTTGAAATTTGATGAAGGCGGGAAACCTTTTCATGTGCAACAGGCGGAGCAAATCAGGTTGTATAAAGACGCGTGGAAAAAAGCGGGACATACTCGCGAGCCGAGGATTTCGGTGAGTCGTTCAATATTTGCTTTGATCAATGAACAGGACAGGTTACTTTTCGGACAGCAGGCAAAAAGTAC
>JAEUVS010000095.1 GCA_016786745.1 Chitinophagaceae bacterium
CACCGCCGATCCCCCCGAAGAGCCGCCCGGAACACGACTTTCGTCCAGCGCATTCAGCACCCTGCCGTAGGCGGAGTTCTCATTTGTTGACCCCATTGCGAATTCATCGCAGTTGGTATGGCCGATAACAATGGCTTCCTCGGCGAGCAGCCGTTCGACCGCGGTTGCGTTGTAGATGGAAACAAAATCTTTGAGAATATTTGAAGAGGCAGTAACAGGATGATCCTTGTAGCAGATCACGTCTTTGATGGCTATCACAACGCCATGCAGTTTGCCCAGGGGTTTTCCTGAGGCACGTTGGCTGTCTAAACGTTTTGCTGTTTGCAGCGCTTCGTCGTCGTAGACTCTGACAAATGCGTTCAGGTGTTTTTTCTTGTTGATGACTTCGCGGTAATGTTCAACCGCGGCGACACACGTTGTCCGGCCATCACGAAGTTGCGAGTGATAAGTTTCTATTGAATCAAATGTGAACACGAGGCTTTCCCTGTGGTATTAGATCGGCCGGGAGAGGAATATTAAAACTGAACTGGTTTAAGACTGAACTGTGCTTTTCTCTTTGTTGGCGTCTTTAGTGTCCCTCTCATTCATTCCTTCTTCGATTTCCTTTCTCACATTGGTCTTAGCATCGTTAAACTCACGAATACCCCTTCCCAATCCTCTCATGAACTCTGGTATCTTACGGCCTCCGAACAGGATCAATACAGCAAGGATGATCAGAATCCACTCAGTACCGCCGGGCATCGAGATCATCAGCAGGGTATTGTTGACAGATTGTAGCATAAAAATCTTTTTATTTGTTTGACCAACGAATTTACATCATTCTCCTGCAACAGTGGCCATTCTTTTTTCCTTAATTCTTGCGCTTTTGCCACTGCGACCACGGAGAAAGTACAACTTCGAACGTCTTACGCGACCGCTCTTGTTTAACTCGATTGAATCAATGTTGGGAGAGAACAGCGGGAATGTTCTTTCAACCCCAACGCTGTCGGATATTTTTCTTACTGTGAAGCTCGCGGTATTGCCTGAACCCTGGCGTTTGATCACATCGCCCCTGAAGCTCTGAATACGTTCCTTACCGCCTTCAATGATCTTATAGTTCACGGTCACATTATCACCGGCTTTAAATTTTGGGAATTCCTTTTGGCCGGTTAACTGATCGTGTACAAACTGAACTGCTGGGTTCATGACTTTAGATTTTTTAGGGAGGCAAAGGTAAGGATATTTATCTTAGCGCGCTACGTTAACAGCTCTTTTTTCTCTGATAACCGTCACCTTTATCTGTCCCGGGAATGTCATCTCTGTCTGAATTTTTTGCGCTATCTCAAACGAGAGCTTATCAGAATCCGAATCTGTAACCTTTTCAGATTCCACTATCACCCTTAATTCCCTTCCCGCCTGGATCGCATAGGCCTTTTCCACACCGGGATAAGACAATGCAAGATTTTCAAGGTCCTTGATCCTCTTCAGGTACTGCTGCATAATCTCCCGCCTTGCACCCGGCCTCGCACCACTTATAGCGTCGCAGGCCTGCACAATCGGCGATATCACATACTGCATCTCCATTTCATCATGGTGCGCGCCGATGGCGTTCACCACCGCAGGATTTTCGCCATATTTTTCTGCGAGTTTAGCCCCGAGCAGCGCATGACTCAGCTCAGTCTCCTCGTCGGGCACCTTACCAATATCATGAAGAAGACCGGCCCTTTTCGCCAGCTTGGGATTAAGACCGAGCTCAGAAGCCATGATACTGCAGATATTGGCCACTTCGCGGCTATGCATCAGCAGGTTCTGGCCATAACTCGAACGGAATCTCATTTTCCCCACAATTCTCACCAATTCTTTATGTAAACCGTGGATACCCAGCTCTATCACCGTCCTCTCACCAATTTCCACTACCTGCTCTTCTATCTGCTTACGGGTTTTCTCCACTACTTCTTCAATTCTCGCTGGGTGAATTCGTCCGTCCGATACCAGGCGCTGCAGGCTTAACCGCGCGATTTCGCGGCGAAGCGGGTCGAAAGAAGAGAGAATGATCGCTTCAGGAGTATCATCCACAATCAGGTCAACACCCGTGGCCGACTCAATGGCCCTGATATTTCTACCCTCACGGCCTATTATCTGGCCCTTTATCTCGTCACTTTCAAGGTTAAATACAGTAATGGAGTTTTCAATCGCCTGTTCAGCCGCGGTTCGCTGAATACTTTGAATAATGATTTTCCGGGCTTCTTTGTTTGCCCTTTGCTTTGCATCGTCAATTATTTCCTGTTGAAGGGAAAGCGCCTGCGTATGGGCCTCCTGCTTCAAACTTTCCACGAGTTGACTTTTGGCCTCCTCGGCGGTAAGGCCCGCGATCTTTTCGAGCCGGCGGATATGCTCTTCCTGGTGTTTCTCCAGCTCCGTTCTCTTGAGGTTGACCACCTCTATCTGGCGGTTCAGATTGTCCTTGATCACCTCGTTATCTTTCGCCTGCTTTTCGAGTTGTTCAAGTTTGTGGGTGATGCTTTGCTCTTTTTGCTTTAACCGGTTTTCGCCTTCGCTGATCTTCCGGTTTCTGTCCATCACCTCCCTGTCGTGTTCCGCCTTTAACTGAACGAATTTTTCTTTTGCCTCTAAGAGTTTTTCTTTTTTTAATGTTTCCGCCTGTAATTGGGCGTCGGATATGATTTTATTTGACCTCTGTTCTGCTTCTTCCGCTTTACGTTTTGTGCTTTTTGAAAAGATGAGTTTGCCTGCTATAATGCCAATGACTAATGCTATACCCGCGATTATATAGGATAGAACGTTCGCTTCCATTGTGTTGATCTATTTTAGATTGTTCTTTCATATGTTACAATTTTGCGAAAATACAAAAAACCATGCGGGCTTAGAGTTTTGTTTTTCAATACGTTTCATCAACCGAGAGCCCTGTCTAAAATGCTTTCAAACGCCGAAAGCTGCTCCGCAGCCCCCTTCCCGTTACCTGTACCACCCTCCTCTGCGGCTGTGGTCGCGTACCAGAGTACCACCATGGCGATGTAATCCTGCATGTCCTTTCCGGCAAAACTGGTCTTAAATTCCAGCAGTTTGTCGTTGATTACCTTTACGGTCGCGCGAACTACCTCCTCGTGGCGCGGCTCGATCCTTACCCGGTAGGTACGGTCGCCCACCACAACATTTACGGGTATCAGTGCATCTTCCATACTTGCTAATTTGAAAAGGTTATATTATATTTATTCACAGATAATTAACAATATCTATCTAATCCAATAATCCAATTGCCCAATTCAATCCTGTGAAAACTAAAACAACTAACTATTATGATTGCTAAAGTTAAAACAGCAACGTTTATTGATACGTTGCGCTTTGAGTTGTTAGCTCCTTCTCACCAATCACTAAAAGCAGTTCTCCGCGACGACAAAGGCAGCGTGTGCAGCCAGTTCGAAACAATCTTCATCCAGGAAGAACCCGAAATTACCTGGAAAGGCCTGCAGGATCTTCCATACGGTGTATATACACTGGAATTGTCGCAGGGCGAAGAAAAAATCAGGCTACGCCTGGTGAAACGCGTTTGATCTTTATTCGCTCAGCATGCTGATACATTTGTCTATCTCTTTCAGATAGGTGTGTATTCGTTTGTCCAGTTCCTTTCTGTCGGACTCATCCATTTTGCCGGTCCCGGCTTTTAATACCATGACCTTTTGCTCGAGGTTGGATATCTGTTCGAGAAATCCCAATTCTCTTTCCTTCGCAGGAATCAGTTCACCTCTCAGGCGCTCATTTTCTTTTTTGAGCTGATCGTATTTTTTTACCAGCTCCTGGAGCTTTTCTGTAACTCTCTTAAACTGCTCGGAACTCATGTGTCAAAGTTTTTATGAGCCTTTGCGGATCTCCGCGTTTAGATCTTTTTCCAGGGTGAGCATGATCCTGTTCATCATGCTTTCGATCTCCTTATCTGTTAGCGTTTTTTCCTCGTCGAGGAAAGTAAAGTTGATAGCGAACGATTTTTTATCTGCGCCTAACTTGTCGCTCTCGAACACATCAAACAGTTTTACCGACTTAAGCTTCGACAAGTTAATTTTCTTTATTGATTCCCCCACAGATTTAAATGGCAGCGACCGCGGTACCACCATCGCCAGGTCGCGCTGAACGGAAAGCTGGTTCGGCAACGGAACAAATTTTATTTCCTGTTTTCCAGTCAGCTCCATCAGTACATTCCACCTGATGTCTGCGAAAAATATTTCCTGTTTAATATCGAACCGCTGCAATTCCGCTTTCGCCACAGTACCGAGTTCACATAAAATGGCCGATCCCTTTTTCAACACGAGAGAATTCCGCAGTCGCGGATTTTCCGTCACATCCCAATTGTTGTCCTTTACGCCCGACAATGAGAGCGCCGCTTCCACAATGCCTTTTACATAAAAAACATCTGTCGCGACCGCTTTCCCCTTCCATCCCAATTCATTTTTATTGCCGGTAACAAACAGGCAGAGATGTTCGGTCTCAAAATATTTGCCCACGCCCCCGTTGTGATATGTTTTTCCGAATTCAAAAAATCTCAGGTCGTGATTTTTTCGGTTGATATTATATGCCACGGACTCCAGGCCTGTCTGTAACATCGACGGCCGCATCAGGTTATGTACCGCGCTCAGGTTGTTGAGAAGCCTGACGCCCTTCGCCAACTCCCCGTCTTCGAAATATGCCGCGTTCGTAATTGAATTGGTGAATATTTCGCTGAAGCCTGCGCCCACGAGGTAATCCGCAACTTTTTCCTTTCGGATATGTGCGACTGTGTTCCCTCCGACAGATGGCGTAATAGTAATAGAAGATGGTATCGCGATGTTGTCGTATCCATCTATTCTCATCACTTCTTCCACTACGTCCGCAGGTAAAGTAATATCCGGCTTGCTGTAAGGCACTTCCACTTCAACTTCATTCTCAGATTCCTTTCTGATACCGAAGCCGAGGTTGCTGAGAATATTTTTTACCGTCTGCGGTTCATATTTTTTTCCGCTTAATTTCTTCATATACTCATATCCAAGTACCACTGTTGATTTCTCATCGGGAGAAGGATAAACATCTATCCAATCGCCCGCAATGCGACCGCCTGCAAGTTCAACAATCATCATCGCTGCACGTTTCAGCACGTTCAAACAATTGCTGATATCCACATTTTTCTCAAACCGCATCGCCGCGTCGGTTCGAAGTCCGTGCCTGAAAGATGTTTTACGTATATCGACGGGATTGAACCACGCGCTTTCGAGAAATATATTTTTTGTAGATGGGGTAACACCGCTGTCGATGCCGCCAAATACACCGGCTATGCACATCCCTTTTTCGTTACCGTCGCAGATCATCAGATCCTCTGTGTTGAGGTTGCGTTCTTTTCCATCGAGCGTTTTGAAAGTGGATCCTGGAGGAAGATTTTTAACTATCACGGTATTCTTAGCCACTTTCGCAGCATCAAAAGCATGCAGCGGTTGCCCGGTATCGTGTAGTATAAAATTGGTAATGTCTACAATGTTATTGATAGGGCGCTGCCCGATTGCTCTCAATTTATCCTGCAGCCATTGCGGTGATGGCTTCACTTCGATTCCCGCTATGCAAACGCCACTGTATCTTTTGCACGACTTTGTATTTTCAATCTTTACTGTGAATGGAATTTCATTTTTTGCGGAAGGAACCTCATCAGCGGAAAAATTCTTTGCGCGAATTTCTTTGTTTTCGTGATGCGACAAATAAGCACAAATATCCCGCGCTACTCCATAGTGACTCATCGCATCCATCCGGTTCGGGGTGAGTCCTATTTCATATATCCAGTCAGTGTAAGGTTTATAATACTCCGATATGGGCGTTCCGGCTTTCAGATCGGCAGGTAAGATGATAATTCCTTCGTGGTTCTCACCAATACCCACCTCATCTTCCGCGCAAATCATCCCAAAACTTTCTTCACCCCTGATCTTCGCTTTTTTCATCGTTACCGGGTCGCCTTTTACAGGGTAAATGGTTGTTCCTTCCCTGGCAACGATTACTTTTTGTCCAGCCGCTACATTAGGTGCCCCACAAACAATTTGTAATATTTCGCCATTGCCAACGTCCACTTTTGTCAACTTCAGTTTATCTGCTCCCGGGTGTTGAAACGCTTCTTTCACTTCTCCCACTATGAGGCCGGCGAGACCGCCCCGAATGCTTTCGAACCGCTCCATCGATTCTACTTCGAGCCCTATCGAAGTGAGAATTTTGCTGATTTTTTCATGGTCAATTTGCAGAGGAATATATTCACTGATCCAGTTATAAGAAATCGTCATGCGGTAGGCCCTTTTTGCTTTTATATGTCGGCAAATATAACCTTTTGAAGAAAAATTCTTCTCCACACAACTGTGTGCATTTCTAAAGTAAAAAAAGCTGAAAACTTAATTAAATTGTGAATAACTGGCAGTGTTGCGTGAATTAACCAGCATAACCTGTGTGAAAAACTATCTGAATAGCGTATCAATAAGTTTTTTCAAGTTGAATACAACCGGAATAAAAATTATGACTTTATATTCGCCCTCCTGACTAACTGTGGTAACATTCCGGTAACGGTTGCTTAACATTCAAGTAACATTTTCACCAGTCGCAACACATCTCAGGTTTTAAGATCCAATCCTTTCCGGCAGCTTTACAGCAGGCCGCATTAACTTTTTTTGTACTATAATACTGACCCAATAATGGATCTTACTAATATCAATAAAGACCGGAAACTCAGAAGAAAATCCTCCCTCGATCTCAGCACCATGGTTTACGGCAAAGTACCCCCCCAGGCGAAGGACCTGGAGGAGGCTGTGCTGGGCGCCATTATGCTTGAAAAGAGTGCCTTCGACACCGTGGTAGAGATATTAAAGCCTGAATGTTTTTATGTGGACGCCCATCAGCGCATTTATCGTGCGATGCAGGGCCTTCAGCAAAACAATCAGCCGATAGATATCCTGACAGTAGTCGAAGAGTTAAAAAAACGCGAAGAGCTCGACATCATCGGCGGGCCATACTACGTTACGCGACTTACCAACTCGGTAATTTCCGCCGCGAATATTGACGCGCACTCGAGGATCATTCTTCAAAAATTTATCCAGCGCGAGCTGATACGTATCAGTGGTGAAATCATCGGCGACGCCTACGAGGACAGCACCGACGTATTCGATCTTCTCGACGACGCCGAAAGCAAACTTTTCGAGATCACGAACAATCACCTCAGGAAAAATTTCGACAGCATAGACACTGTTCTCGTGAAAACAGTGCAGCGCATAGAAGATATGCGCCACCGCAACGAAGACATTACCGGTGTTCCAAGCGGCTTTCCGTCGCTCGATACAGTAACCTATGGATGGCAGTCCACCGATCTGATTATCCTGGCTGCACGTCCATCTGTAGGTAAAACAGCCTTCGCACTCAACCTGGCAAGGAATGCTGCTCTGCACTCGAGCAAGCCGACGCCGATAGCGTTCTTCAGCCTTGAAATGAGTTCGGCACAGCTGGTGCAGCGTATCCTCAGCGCAGAAAGTGAAATATGGCTCGAAAAAATAGCGAGAGGAAAGCTCGAGGAACACGAAATGAAGCAGCTCTATGCCCGCGGCATCCAGCGGCTTGCACAGGCGCCAATTTATATCGACGACACGGCAGCATTGAATATTTTCGAACTGCGCGCGAAATGCCGCCGGTTGAAAAATAAACACAACGTTGGTCTCATCATCATAGACTATCTGCAGCTTATGAGCGGCACCGGTGACAGAAACAGCAACCGCGAGCAGGAGATAAGCAGAATTTCAAGGGACCTGAAAGGATTGGCAAAAGAATTACAGGTTCCGATTATAGCGCTTTCGCAATTGAGCAGGGAGGTTGAGAAAAGAAAAGAGGGAAGCAAAATTCCCCAGCTCAGCGACCTTCGTGAATCGGGTGCGATTGAGCAGGATGCCGACATGGTGATGTTCCTGTACCGTCCTGAATACTATGACATCTCTGCGAACGAACACGGCGAAAGCACGAAAGGCGAAACGCATGTAAGAATCGCGAAGCACAGAAACGGTTCACTTGAAAATATCAAACTGAAAGCAATGCTTCACATCCAGAAATTTGTTGAGATGGACGATGATGATTTCAGTGGACTTGGTTTGCCAAAGGGTTCATGGAAACCGGTTCCTGGCGATGATGCGGCAGGACAGGGCAACGCGAAACTTTATATTCAGACCGGTAGCCGGATGAACGATCTTCCGATGGATGAAGAGGAAACACCGTTCTAAATAATTTTGAACCTGGCACAGTAAAAATATTATCCCGCCGACGGCGGGATTTTTTATTTGAATCGTTCAAAGGACTATTTTACAATTGAAATATGCCGGTTCCTTTCTTTTATATTGAAAGTATTTCTTCTGTTGGCGACAGTGTTCAACTGGATGAAGACACATCAAAACATGTGATACAGGTGCTTCGCATGGAGGAGGGTGAGCGGATTCGTTTAACAGACGGGAAGGGGAACTCTGCCGAGGCCTTGATTTCGGACGCGCATAAAAAGCATACTACTGCCCAGGTTGTTTCATCACAGAAAATTTTGGCTCCTTCTCCGCGGCTTACTATCGCGATTTCACTGGTGAAAAATGCAAGCAGATTTGAATGGTTCGTAGAGAAGGCCACAGAATTTGGCGTGCATGAAATTATTCCGATGATTTGTGAACGAACGGAGCGGCAAAAATTCAGGAGCGATAGAATGATGGGAATCTGTAAAAGTGCGATGTTGCAAAGTATGCAATCGTGGTTGCCCGTACTTGGAGAGCCCCAACGTTTTGAAGACGTGATTGCGTTGGCGAAGCAGCGGCAGAAAATGATAGCGCATTGTGTAAAGGATGCGAAAGTTGAGTTTGCATCGCTGTTTAATCCTTCGCTTGAAACGCATATTATTTTGATTGGCCCCGAAGGAGATTTTACGCCCGCTGAGATTTTGTTGGCGGCCGGAAAAAATTTTATTCCTGTTTCTCTTGGTGAAAACAGGCTCCGCACGGAAACCGCCGGTATTTTCGCTGCTGCGTGGGCTGCCGGTGCAAAGGAGGAGGATTAGTTTTAAAAGCCCGCTGTTAAAAAACATTCTTACCAGCGTCTTTTCCCCATTTCTCCTGGAACAATCCTCTTTTACTTTACAGCACTATGTTGGCAAAAACATTTGGAAGTGCTGTTTACGGCGTCGAAGCGATTACCATAACAATTGAAGTAAACGTTTCCAGCGGCGCCCACATTTTCATCGTTGGCCTTCCCGACAACGCGATAAAAGAAAGCATCCAGCGGGTTGAAAGCGCAATAAAAACAATCGGTTTTTCAATGCCGAGAACGAAAGTAGTCATCAACCTTGCGCCGGCCGACATACGAAAAAGTGGTTCCGCTTTTGATCTGCCGATAGCTCTTGCAATGCTCGTAGCATCAGAGCAACTGGAAAACGCTGAAAAAATCAGTGAGTATGTAATAATGGGAGAGCTAAACCTCGACGGCATGGTTAATCCGATCAAGGGAGCGCTGCCAATCGCCATCACGACATATGATGAGAAATTCAAAGGATTGATTTTGCCGGTTCAGAACAGCCGCGAAGCCGCCGTGGTAAACAACCTTAATGTATATGGAGTTTCTCATCTGCGAGATGTGATAGAATTTTTTAAAGACGAAAAGACTCTCCCGCGAGTCAGGGTTTCAGCAAAGGAAGAGTTCGCGGAAGCTCAAACGCAATTCGATCTTGATTTCAACGACGTGAAGGGCCAGATGAACATCAAGCGTGCGCTGGAAATCGCCGCGGCGGGCGGACATAACGTAATCCTGATCGGTCCACCTGGTGCAGGAAAAACGATGCTGGCGAAGCGCATGCCCACGATCCTGCCGCCGTTATCGTTGAAGGAGGCGCTTGAGACAACAAAGATTCATTCGGTGGCCGGGAAACTGCCGAGCAACTCAACACTCGTGTCAAAGCGGCCTTTCAGAACGCCGCATCATACCATCAGCGATATTGCTTTGGTAGGAGGCGGCAGCAATCCGCAGCCGGGTGAAATTTCACTGGCGCACAATGGAATTTTATTTCTCGACGAATTGCCTGAGTTCAAAAGGACAGTACTCGAAGTATTACGTCAACCGATCGAAGAAAGAAAAATTGTAGTATCGAGGGCAAGAATTTCGATAGAGTTTCCCTCGAACTTTATGTTGATCGCGTCTATGAACCCATGCCCCTGTGGATACTATACACATCCGGAAAAAGAGTGCACATGTCCGCCAGGTGGTGTACTGAAATATCTCAACAGAATTTCAGGCCCCCTGCTTGACAGGATTGACCTGCACGTGGAAGTGTCGCCGGTCACTTATTCAGAACTTTCAGAAAGCCATGTCAGCGAGCCGTCGGCCCAGATAAGAAAGAGAGTAATTGAAGCGAGACGGATACAGGAAGAACGTTTCAGGGACGTCGCCGAGGTTCATTGTAACGCGATGACCACATCGAATATGCTGAACGAGTTTTGTAAAATCGATAAGGCAGGACATAACCTGCTTAAAACCGCGATGAAGCGGTTGAACCTTTCGGCCCGTGCTTATGATAGAATTTTAAAAGTAGGACGTACAATAGCTGATTTGGATCTGTCGCCAGCCATACGCCCGGATCATGTGGCAGAGGCTATTCAATATAGAAGTTTGGACAGAGAAGGCTGGGCCGGCTAACCGCCTCACGTGTCACGCCTCACGTGTCAATACGTCGCCAGCGCGTCGCTATTCCTATTCTTCTTCAAATATTTCTTTAATCCCTCCATATTCAGTTTTAGTCCATCTTTCGCGTCAGGAGCAAAATCCTCATTGATTATTCCGATTGGTCCGTTGTATGAACTCTCTTCAATAATCTTCATCATCCTGAATTCGATATTCCCTTCACCCACGGGAACTACTTTGGCAGGAATACCGCCTTGCAACCCGGTTAAATTAATTGCGTACAGGTAAGGAAGAATTTTTGGATAAAACTCCGGGAACCGGTGTATCTGTTCTTCGGAGTGACTAAAATTATACACCATGCCAATGTTAGGCAGGTTAAGATGTTTGATGATCGCAAGCTGATTTTCGGGTTCTCCAAACCATCCGCCATGATTGTACAGCCCGACGGATGATCCGGTTTCAGCAGCCTTTTCCGCAATGTACTTAACCGGTTTCGATACAGCTTCCACTTTCTGCTCTTGCGTCATCGCATCGAGGCCTTCAATACCAGTAATCATCGCCCAAATTTGTGTTTTCACTTTATGTCGCTTCAACAAATCAATGATAGTCGCGAAGTTTTTATCGTTCTCGGGATGAGGACCCGAATAATACCAGAACGATTGCAGGGTGATGTTGTGTTTCTTTAAAGCATTCAGTTCATCGTCGAAAGTGGGAACATGTTTTTCGCGCCAATCGTATGCGAGTTTATTAATGCCGAGGTCGTTCAGCATTTGTGCCCTTTCTTCCGGTGTGCGGTTTTGGTTATCGAAGGGAACAATGCACCATGCGATCAGGTTATCTTTTGAATAAAGTTTTCCTTTCTTCGACTGCGCGTTTGCGGTGTTAAAAAGCAGCGCCGTAAATAACAGTGCTGCGATTATTTTCAGCGATTTCATCCGTGATCTTTTTGAAGGTATGTTTCGATATCGTTTGGCGACAACATTAATTTCTTCGGATACTTCTTCACCCATTCACGAAATTCGTTTTTTATTTTATCCGACCATTCGCCGTGAATTTCACCACTCGGATATTTATTTTGTTGCAACAGGTAGCGTTCAAATTCATCGCGCAGGCGTACATATTCGGAGTCGCGAACGAGGTCATCAACAAGATGGGCCGGGATAAATACCACGCCATAGTCGTTCGCAAACACCACATCACCCGGAAGAACAGTTACCTGCCCGATCCTGATCGGTGCGTTGATGGAAGTAGGAATCATATCCTTTATATATGACGGATCGTGACCCTTAACCCAGGCGTTAAATCCTTTCGTTTCTTTTAACTCCTGCATATCCCTGATGGATCCGTAAAACACAACACCATTTCCTGTTTTCGCATAAATAGAGTTACCAAGACTGGAGCCGATCAGCGTTCCATCTTTCACTTTTCCAAATCCATCGGCCACATAAACATCGCCTTTCGTAAGAATATCTATCGGCCAGATGTTTATTCCTCCCTTTTGCGAACGTCCTTCCGCTTTACCCTGCGCCCTCACAATACTATCGAGATCGGGACGCATCGGCATAAATTGTGCAGTAACCACCCGGCCAGCAAGTACTTCACCGGGTTTCAAAATGATCCAGTCTTTTTCAACCTGGTTATGATAACCCCTATTATTCAGGTATCCCCAAATCTGTTCGAGAGTACACTGTCGCAAGCTTTCAATGGCAACATCGGAAACTTTTGGCCTTCCATCCGCAAACCGTTCGCCCTGCCATCTTGAAGTGAGCGTTTTTACATAATCGGGGGTGGATCCAAGGTGTTGGGCGTGCACCAGCGAATAAACGCCCAGTGCAAGCGCCACGGTCATAAAATGTCTCATCAGTACATAATTTTTCAAATCAACTGTAGGTTCTGTCGTGTGAGCGTAGTTCATCCCACTGTGGAGTGGGAGCGAAGTAACTCTTATCTTTTGCATGAAGATGTTGCTTCACTGCTTCGTCGTTCAGTTCAATTCCTAAACCCGGTGCGGTTAATGGAACTGTCGCAAAACCTTTGTCTATCATCTTTCTTCCGTCAGTAGTTTTTACAAGGCTTTCCCACCACGGTACATCTACAGAGTGATGTTCGAGCGCGAGGAAATTTTGTGTTGCCGCGGCGCAATGAACGTTGGCCATAAAAGAAACCGGCGTACCTGCCTGGTGCATCGCCATCGCGATACCGAATTCTTCGGCATAGTCGCCGATGCGTTTTGTTTCGAGCAAGCCTCCTGATGAAGCGAGGTCAGGATGTACGATATCTACCGCGCGGTTATGAATGAGATTTTTAAAGTTTTCGAGGAGATAGATGTCCTCGCCGGTAAGCGTCGGCGTTTCAAGTGCGTCTGAAATCGTTTTCCATTGCTCATGATATTGCCAGGGCACCATGTCTTCGAACCAGGCGAGGCGATATTTTTCAAGTGCCTTGCCGAGCCGGATGCAATTGTTCAGGTCGAAATGCCCGTAGTGATCGGTTGAAAGAGGAATTTCATACCCTACCATGTTGCGCACATTCTCCACGATATTGGCAAGCTCTTCAAAACCTTTTTCAGTGATCTGAATCTGGGTGAACGGGTGCATGGTGTTGCCGTATCCCATATAATTCGATTGGTCGCCCCACTGTTGTAAAGCGCCCTGTGCATTTTCCCAGAATTTTGAATTTACCACGGTGCCGGGTTTTCCCCTTAATTCACCTATCGATACATCCATCTTTAGCCACGTATATCCCTGTTCTTCCACACGGTATTTGATGAGTTTCTTTTGTTCTTCAGGAGAATTCGATTCAGGCGTATCGGCATACATGCGAACTTTATCACGGTATCTTCCGCCTAAAAGTTGCCATGCAGGCACATTGTAAGCTTTGCCGCAGATATCCCACAGCGCCATTTCAACGGCGCATACACCACCGGCCTGGCGGGCGGGTCCGCCGAATTGCTTAATTGATTTAAAAAGCATTTCTACGTTGCACGGATTTTTCCCAAGCAGCCTGCTCTTCAGCATGAGCGCATAACGCTCGTCGGCTCCATCTCTTACCTCTCCAAGTCCATATATGCCCTGGTTGGTGTCTATCCTGATTATCGCTGTTCGACCCATTACAGCCGTTACCGCATAGCGCAAGTCCGTAATCTTAAGGTCCGACGGCGCGGAGTACCTGTTTACTTTTGAGGTGCTCTGCGCGATAACATCTTCAATTGGCGCAAAGGCGAATGAACTTCCGAGAGCAAGACCGCCGAGCGCTGATTTTTTGAAAAAAGAACGCCGGCTGTTTTCTTCTGAAGGTTGCTGCTCAACCGGTTCTGTTTCCGGATCTTTCAATCCGAGTTTCTTTAGAAATTTTTGTGAAGGAGTCATGATGAATAGTTGTGAATAAAAAGTATGGATTTATGCTTATTTACCAAAAAAATTTTAAAACGATTTGATAGATCATTGTTAAAAGTAAGTGCAATTGAATAGATCTCTAATCTCACAGGTTGTTTTTTTTCCGAAATTGTATTTTATATGAAGATTCTTTTACGTTACCTCAAACCGCACAGGGGTTTAGTTGCGCTTACTTTGTTTCTCGCCATGATCAACACATCGTTCTCGCTGCTTGATCCGGTGTTTTTCGGAAAAATTATCAATCTCGCCAACGATTTCTTAAATAATCGCGGCAATTACGGGAGCAACGGCAACTTCTGGACGTCGGAGTTTTTCTGGTCATTTTCACTGAATTCACCAGGTGTCGTTTTCTTCCTTTTGTGTTCGATGGGCGTCGCGATGATTAGCAGGATCGCGAAAAATTTCCAGGACTATTTTCTCAATGTGATCATACAAAAGTTTGGCGCGAAAGTTTTCACCGATGGTCTGAAGCACGCGATGAAGCTTCCTTACCAGGAATTCGAGGACCAGCGAAGCGGCGAAACTCTCAGTGTTCTTACAAAAGTTCGCACCGACACCGAAAGGTTTATGAACTATTTTATCAATCTCCTCTTCGGTGTGATCGTTTCAATTCTCTTCGTGTCGGTATATGCCGGTGTGTTTATACATTGGTCTATTCCCATTGCTTACTTCACGGGGATATTTCTTTTGACTGCCATCACAAATCTTCTCAGCAAAAAGATTAAGGCAATACAGAAGAATATTGTTTCTCAAACTACGGCCCTTGCGGGTAGCACCACCGAGTCGCTGCGAAATATCGAACTTGTTAAAAGCCTCGGCCTCACGAGGCAGGAAGTCGAACGGCTGAATAGGAACACGTATAAAATTCTCGGCCTGGAACTTACAAAAGTGAAGCGTATCAGGAGTATCAGTTTCATACAGGGCACGTTTGTAAACACATTACGCCAGGTGATACTCTTTATCCTGATGTGGCTGGTGTTCGGCGATCAAATGAACGGTGGACAACTGGTGACCATGCAGATTTTTTCCTTTTTCGTGTTTTCTCCCTTGCAGGACATCGGCAATGTGCTGCTCTCGTTCCGCGAGGCCGAAGCGTCGTTGAACAACTTCAACAACCTGATGAAGAAAGCGCCCGAGCAAAAACCGGCCAATCCCAGGCACCTCGGAGAAATCAGAACGCTTGAATTCGTGGATGTGAGCTTTCAACATCAAACCGCTCACCAGCGTGCGATAGATAATATCAGCTTTGTTGCAAAAACCGGGGAAACGGTCGCATTTGTGGGCCCGTCCGGATCGGGTAAGACAACGCTGATGAAATTGCTCGTTGGATTGTATCGTCCGCAGGAAGGTAAAATCTTATATAACAATATTGATGAAACGTCCATCGACTTCGACGACCTGCGAAACCAGATCGGATTTGTAACACAGGATACGCAGCTTTTTTCAGGTACGATTCGCGAAAATCTGCTCTTTGTAAATCCCCAGGCTACGGATGAAGACCTCAATGATGTACTTGTAAAGGCATCCTGCCAGAATCTCCTGTTAAGGGCGGAAAAGGGACTTGATACAATGATCGGAGAGGGCGGATTGAAGTTGTCTGGCGGCGAAAAACAACGTCTGTCCATTGCGCGTGCATTGCTGCGGAAACCCCGTGTGCTCATCTTCGACGAAGCGACTTCTTCTCTCGATTCGCTTACAGAAGAAGAGATTACGAACACAATCATTAAAGTTTCTTCACTTAAATACCAGATTACTATTCTTATTGCTCACCGGTTGTCTACCATTATGCATGCAGACCGGATTTATGTTCTCGAGAGGGGTGAAGTTGTGGAAACGGGCTCGCACAACAGCCTTCTGCTTGAAAAAGGATTGTATTATGCGATGTGGAGGCAGCAGATAGGAGAAAGGAAGAAAGATGTTGCTGCGCAGGCCGCGGGTACGCAGGTAAGTTGATTACATTGTACTTTTGCAGAATGGACAAACCAGGTTTACTGTGGAGCATCTTCAGTATGAGATGTCCGCGCTGCCGCCGCGGCAGGATGTTTGAAAACAACAACCCGTGGAACTTAAGAAAGGTGCTTCATATGAAGAAACAATGTCCCGAATGTAACCAACACTACGAACTTGAGCCCGGCTTCTGGTATGGCACGGGTTACGTCAGCTACGCGCTATCGGTTCTTTACATCATCATCACATTTGTTTTATGGTGGATTTTTATCGGGTTTTCCGTTTCCGATAACCGATTCTTCTGGTGGATGGGTATCACGATCGGCACATTAGTAATACTGCAGCCGTGGCTCATGCGACTCAGCCGTGCATTATACCTGTATTTCTTTATAAAGTATAACCCCGATTATAAGAACTCTCCGGTGGTGAAGTTCGATAATTCGTAGCCGCTAGTCTTTTCCCATCACGTTCCTGAAAAGGTTTGTCCTGGTAATCTCTTCCATATCGCTCAGTTCTACTTCGAGCGCCCGCATGCTCATGGTTATTTCTACAAGCGATGTAATGAGTGAAACAATGAATGAGCATATGCTGGCGGCAAAAACGATGAAGCTCGCGTCGGGCCATCCCCTGAAGATCGTGAACATGCATATCACACATAACAAAAAGCTCAGCACCGCGAACGCCTGCATCGATCGTATGAGCCGAATCCTCGTTCTAAGGCTTTTTATCTGTGTAACAATATGTTTTTCATCGGGTGAAAGTTTATACTTCGCGTGAAGGTTGCGTATGAGGTTAGCGATGGCAAGGAACCGGTTAGTATAAGCCAGCATCATCAGCGAAATTGCAGGAAACAGAAGTGCGGGCGTAGTGATCGAAAGTTCCATAACCGATGTTTAAGGCACCGCAAAAATAAGATAAGCCGGAATTCTCCGGCTCATCTCTAATATGCGAAAGGTTAGTAGCTATCACAACGTAAAAAGTTGTGATATATTTTATATTTATGAAATATTTTCTATTATTCCTGCAATGCCCTGGCCGCCGCCCACACAAGCGGTAACAATGCCATACTTCTTTTTCAACCGTTTCATATCGTGTGTCAGCTGGATGGTTAATTTACAACCGGTGCATCCCAACGGATGACCCAGCGCTATAGCGCCGCCATTTATGTTGACAATCGAAGGATCAATTTTAAGTTCCCTGATCACCGCAATGGCCTGCGAAGCAAAAGCCTCATTCAACTCTACAAGGTCAACCTGGTTGAGCGTCATACCCGCTTGCCTGAGCACTTTAGGAACGGCTTCTACCGGACCTATACCCATTACACGCGGATGAACACCTGCGCTTACACAATTCACAAGTCTCGCGATCGGTTTTAAATTCAGTTCATTCACCATCTTTTCGCTCATCACTATTACAAATGCCGCGCCGTCAGAAGTTTGAGAAGAATTTCCTGCAGTAACAGTTCCTTTCGCGGCAAAAACGGGTTTCAATTTCGCGAGCGCCTCCTGGTTCGTGTCCTGTCTCGGACCTTCATCAGTGTCAACAACAAATGACTTCTTTTTTCTTTTACCCGATTCATCTACATACACCTGTTCAACATTTATCGGCAGAATTCCCGACTTGAAATATCCGCTCGTTATAGCGTTAATGGCTTTCTGATGTGAATGATATGAAAAAGCATCCTGCTCTTCGCGCGAAACATTGTAGTCCTTTGCTACTGCTTCAGCGGTGAGTCCCATGCTTAAATAGTAATCTGGTTCGTCGCTTGCGATAGAATAGGCGGGCACAGTTTTCCATCCTGCCGTCGGTACCATGCTCATGCTTTCGGTTCCTCCCGCAACAATACACTCTGCCTGTCCTGTTCTGATTTTGGAAGTAGCGATGGCGATTGTTTCAAGCCCCGATGCGCAATAACGGTTAACGGTCATCCCCGGCACTTCAAATCCCAATGCGCGTGCCGCTATGATCCTTCCTACCTGCAGACCTTGCTCTGCCTCAGGCACGGCGTTGCCGACAATTACATCGTCAACACGTTTCGGATCAAGTTGGGGAACAGAAGCCATTAATCCTTTGATTACTTCAATCGCGAGGTCATCAGGACGATAGAACCTGAAGCCACCACGTTTGGCCTTACCAACTGCAGTACGAAAGCCTGCAATAATGTATGCTTCCTGCATATCCTAAATTTAAAAAATATTTATCAGTAATCATACTCCCGGCGGAACATGTTCACTCTCAGGACAAGGGTGGCGACGTTAGTGTTGATCTTCGGGTATACGTCACCGTTGACTTTCCATCTTCTCATAAACATCGAGGCGTCAATAAAAAGATTTTGCTTTAGTTCATAGCTTGCGTGAAGCTGCGCGTTAACGCCGGTTGAAAGAGGTCCGCTCGGAAGATCATATCCATAATCGCCATCGCGGGTTGCGTACGACTTGAAAATATCTCCACCGAAATTTCTTTGACCGGTATCTACACCCTGCTTCCACAAAATCAGTTTGGCTGTAATGTTGAGTTTTGGAATCGGTTGATACCTGATAATGCCGATACCTTCAACAAAATTCGCTCCAAGCGGATGTGCGAGGGGCTGATTATAATGCGTGTAGTTGTCTGCAGTATCCTGGTGACTGTAAGTAAATGGACGAACGAGGTTTGCTTCGGCCTGGATATCCAAATTTTGTATACCAAATACGTCTATCACTTTTGCACCGAGTTGCACACCGAATTTATTTCCCCACCAACCCTTGCCTGAGCGGAGTTCTTTTATAATCAACTCATCAAAGAGCAACTGACCATAAACCTGGGCGCGTTTTTTGATGTTCGCTTTAAAGTCAAAGCCTACGAAACCGTTGTCGGGACTATTGTTTTGTTTTTCCGCTGTCCTGAGAAAAATAATCGGGTTGAGGTATGTAAAGTCAAAATGGTTTTCGCGGTTAAAGATCACCGCTTCAAAGAGCCCGAGGTTTAACCACTTTGTAGCATTTACACTCAAATGATGGATGGCAGCGTACTTTTTATCCAGCAATTCATCATTACTTCGTACACCAGACGGAAACTGCGGGTTAATTTCCATGAAAATGTTCTGGTAATTGAGTTTCCAGATCCGCGTATTGATCTTTAAGAAAAGATAGTTATTGCCAAAATCGCTGAGGAAAAGACTTCTGTATCCGCTGCCGATAAAATTTTTGTCGTAAGCAAATTGAAAATCGAAATATTTAGCGGCGTTAAAAGTAATTCCTCCACGTGCGTCAGAATAATCCCAGCCCGTGTTTTTGTAAATATTATATCTGCCGGCGCCCGGAACCGCGCGCTGCGAATCAACGCGAAACTGCACGAAGTCGGGCGCCCTCTCCAAATTTTCTACAACCGAAGTATAAAAGCCAACTCTTTTCGCAATAAGCCCGCGGATAGTAACACCTCTTGAATTGAGGAAAATTCTCTCATCGTTATCTTTCTCATACGATTGTTGAAGTTGCAGCACCGGGTTAATGGCAAGAAAGAAATCTTTCTCATCCACTTCGAAAAAATTTGCCTTTGTTTTATAGATCGTGTTCCAAAGACTCTTCCGGCTTGCAAAAGAACTTTTATCGCCAGTTACCCACTCCGAATTGTTCATAAGCAGGCTCTGAAGATCGTAGTGGTCGGCCTCGCTCAGCGGTATTTGTCCGGCGGAATCAGCGACTTCTGCCTCGTTCACAACCAACCGGCGGCTAAAAGGTTTCGCTACATTCACATTGAGGTTGGGGTTGTGACCGAGCTTTATTTCTAATCTTTCGAGAAATTGGGCATGCTTGCTTCCCTGCGGCAGATAGGTCGACTGGCTGATGGCTCCAAGCGGTAGTAAGAAAATCAATAAGTAGAGCGTGTTTTTTATAATAAATTGCAGACCAGCCATATAACAGTGTCAATATTATGGAAAATTACCTGATAAAGAATATTACCGTTGTGAATGAAGGGAAAAGCCTCGTTAAGGATGTTCTCATCAGGAATGGACGTATTGAAAAAATCAGTGACCGCATCGAAACGCCGTCAGCGGCAAAAGAAATAAACGGTGAGGGCAAACATTTGTTGCCGGGTGCTATAGACGACCAGGTACATTTCAGGGAGCCGGGACTAACGCATAAAGCCACTATCTATACTGAATCGAAAGCGGCTGTGGCAGGAGGGGTCACTTCCTTTATGGAGATGCCGAATACGATTCCACCCGTCTTTACCCAGGAACTGCTTGAAGACAAATATGACATCGCATCGGGAAGTTCATTAGCGAATTATTCTTTTTACATGGGCACTTCCAACGACAATGCCGAAGAGGTGCTTAAAACGAATGCTAAAAAGAATGATGTGTGTGGGGTTAAAATCTTCATGGGTTCTTCTACCGGAGGCCTGCTCGTGGACAACTATCTCTCCCTGGACAGAATTTTCCGCGACACAAACGTGCTGATCGCTACGCATTGTGAGGATGAAAGGATCATCAGGGAAAATTTTCAAAGAATAAAAAAAGAAAGGGGCACGCTGAAGCCCGCCGACCATCCCGACATAAGAGACGACAACGCGTGTTTTGAATCGTCGTTCACTGCCATACAGTTTGCAAAACGGTACGACAGCCGCCTTCACATCCTCCACATATCTACTGAAAAGGAGTTAAGCCTGTTTGGTAATTTCATGCCGCTGCAACATAAGCGGATAACCGCCGAGGTTTGTGTTCACCACCTGCACTTTACGAGTAATGACTATGAAAAGCTTGGCAACCTGATTAAGTGTAATCCCGCAATAAAGCCATATTTCAACAAGGAGGCACTTTGGAACGCCCTCCTCGACGACCGGCTGGACGTGATTGCTACGGACCATGCTCCGCATACGTTCGAAGAAAAAAATGAACCCTACGAAAAGGCTCATGCGGGGCTTCCGCTCGTCCAACACTCACTGTTGCTGATGCTTCATTATGTGAAGGAGGGAAGGATTCCGCTTACAAAAGTTGTCGAAAAAATGAGCCACGCCGTGGCAACGTGCTTCAACGTTAGTGAACGGGGATTTATAAGGGAAGGGTACCATGCTGACCTGGTAATAGCCGATCTTAAACAGAAGACGACTGTTTCGAAAGAAAATATTTTGTACAAGTGCCGCTGGAGTCCCCTGGAACGCTTTACATTCCCTGCTGCTATCACCCATACTTTTATAAATGGACATCTTGTTTATGAAAATGGAGCATGGAATGAATCTAAGAAAGGACAACGGTTAAAATTTAACAGGGATCACTAAACTAACGGCATGGAAGTAGATAGTACTACATACAGCGATCTTTCGGTGTTTCACCACGAACCCGAATTTTCAATCTATCACAAGGTCAACTTTACAAAAACCGACGAAGGCAGGGATTGGCTGCTCCGTTTTTTCCGGTCGCCCTTCAGCGATGCGAAGCTTATCCTCGAAACGCAAACCATCATAAAAAGATTACTCGGGAACGAACAACACTGGCCAACCAGCATTTCGAATGGCACACTCATGGTGATGTCGAGGTTTTTTGAAAGCACTGTCGACACTATACCTTCTACCACAAATTATATGGAGGCGTTGTCTTACAAAGTCTTCCACTCCCCCGATTTTTCATTGGTGCGTTACAGCCTTACGCACTTTGCGGATTTCCTGAGAGGCATGAGGCAAATGATTGATTTGTTCGATAACGATGACAGCCCCCCAACGCTCAGAATATTTATTCAACGCGCAAAAGATTTGATCGGAAGAACGCACGCATCTGAACTCGCTTCGCGCGAAGCCGGCAAAACGTTCAGTTACATCGACACGATAAAATACGGCCGTTATATCAGGTATGAATACAAAAATCAGTCGTATGAATTGATGAGTATTTATGGAAGATTGGATGCGTGGCATTCGATGGCTATCGCGATGAAAACATATAATCTCAGTATGCCCGCGATCAATGAAGATCCGCATCCGTATATCAACGCGAAGGGACTCTACCACATTCTTCTTCCATCTCCGGTACCCTACGATATCGAAATGAATATCGATTCGAATTTCATTTTCCTCACCGGTGCGAACATGGCTGGAAAAAGCACTTTTATCAAGGCTGTGGGCAGCGCAGTATTTCTCGCGCACGTGGGCATGGGAGTGCCGGCAACAGCAATGAAGCTGACCGTGTTCGACGGATTGCTGAGTAACATCAACGTTGTAGACAACATTGTAAAAGGAGAAAGCTATTTTTTCAATGAAGTTCAGCGAATCAAGAATACAATTCTTAAAATTAACGACGGCAGAAAGTGGCTCGTTCTCATTGACGAATTATTCAAAGGAACAAACGTGCAGGACGCGATGAAGTGTTCATCAACTGTCGTAAAGGGGCTCATCAAAATAACAAGTTCGTTGTTTATCCTGTCGACCCATTTGTACGAAATAGGTGAGGAGCTGAGAGCGTATCCAAACATTTCATTTAAATATTTTGAAACTTCAGTACTTGAGGACCAACTTAAGTTCAGTTATCAATTAAAAGATGGCATTAGCAACGACCGCATAGGTTATGTAATTTTAAAAAGAGAAAAAGTAGTGGAGATGCTCGAAAAGTTATAACAAGCAGGCCGTTAGATTAAATATGTACAAGCTAATTCGTAAAATTTTATTTCTTTTTCCCCCGGAGGATATTCACTATTTCGCGATGAACTGTTTTGCAATCGCAAAATGGATACCCGGCATTAAATCGTTGATCCGATCACCGGTTACAGAAAACCCGGCGCTTTCAAAACAGGTGTTTGGATTAAATTTCAAAAACCCCGTAGGTTTAGCGGCAGGATTCGACAAGAACGCACGCTACCTGGGCGAGCTTGAAATGATGGGCTTTGGTTCCATTGAAATCGGTACTGTAACTCCGAAACCCCAGGCAGGGAATGATAAGCCACGCTTATTCCGCATTCCGCAACACCGTGCCATCATCAACAGGATGGGATTTAATAACGAAGGTGTAAAAGCGGTTGCCAAGAGATTATCAGTGTGGCGCGGATCGAACAGGAAAACCAAATTGATTATTGGCGGAAACATAGGAAAGAATAAACTTACTGCAAATGAAGATGCGTGGAAGGATTACGAAATATGCTTTCGCGAACTTTTCGACTACGTAGATTATTTCGTTGTGAATGTAAGTTCGCCAAATACTCCCGGGCTTCGTGAATTGCAGGAAAAGGATTCTCTCAATAAAATTTTATCGCACCTCCAAACCATCAACCGGCAGCAGTCCACACCAAAACCTATCCTGCTTAAAATCGCACCCGATCTGAACAGGACACAGATAGATGATGTGATATCGCTTGCACTCGAAACAAACCTTGATGGCATTGTCGCAACGAATACCACTATCGGTCGTGAGGGCTTGTTTAGCCTGAAAGAAAAAGCGATCGAAGAAATCGGCGCGGGTGGATTAAGTGGTGAACCCCTGAAAGACAGATCAACGGCGATGGTGAAATACATAACCGAAAAATCGGGAGGTAAAATTCCGATCATCGCGTCGGGGGGGATATTTACCGCTGAAGATGCCCGCCAAAAATTCGAAGCGGGCGCGGTGCTTGTACAGGTTTGGACCGGGTTCATTTATGAAGGTCCAACGATTGCAGCGAAAATTTGCAGCGGGCTGGCTTAACCTTCGAAGATCAGTGAGAACACCACCATTCTCGAATTCAGCTTGTCGATAACGTTTGAAAACTTAAGTGAAGGATCTTTACTGTGGCTATTGGTAAGCCCGTTGCTCACTTTAATTTCAGGAGAGAGAATAAACACAGGGAAATAAAAATTAAAGCCAATCCCCGCCTCTATTCCGTAGTCGAACTTTTTGAGTTTCACGAGTTCCTCGGCCCGCTTCGATCGCGCATTCGATGCAAGGTCGTATTCAATTTTTCCACCGGCGAACATATAAACGCGAAAGTTATCGATTCGGTCGGACCGGAATTTTATATGCACCGGCAACCCCAGCAAAATCGATTCGAGTTTTTTGCTCATTATGGCTTGTTCCTCTTTTCCCGCATCAGGATACTTAAGGTTATAGGTTAGATTTTTATAGGAGAAAAGTAGTTGTGGAAAAATGGCACGCACCTCAAACCGCGGAGACAGCCGGTAGGTATGCAAACCGGCGAGGCCGATGCCGCCTGCGTTTTCAGGGTTTACTGCCATCACGCTGTCGCTCTGTAAAAACCTGGGATCATGTGTAAGCTGAAACCTTGAGGTGTTGTAAATAATCCCTATTCCGAGGTAATACTTTTTATCGTCGTGGTTAGGTAAATAAAGTTCTTTCTGTGAAAATGCCTGAAAGGAGCCTGCAAGCAAGCTGAAAAGTAATATCTGCCTTAAACCTGTTTTCTTCCGCAATAGATTGTACATATTCCTAAGCTCAGCCTGTTTAATGAGGTTTCGTGAAATCCAACTTGTTCTAAAACGTGTAGAAATGTTTTGCCTTCAGGAAATGCTTTTACGGATGAATATAAATATTGATACGCTTCTTTGTCTTTACAAAACAGTTTACCAAAAAACGGTGCGATGTTGTTCATGTAGAGGTTGTAAAACCACCTCGCTGCACCGGTAGGTCTTGAAAACTCAAGCACTACCAGCATTCCTCCGGGTTTCAACACTCTCAGAATTTCCGAAAGCCCTTTCTCGAGGTTTTCGAAGTTTCTCACGCCAAACGCCACGGTCACCGCATCAAACGAATCGTCACCGCTATTTATTGCCTCGCTGTCGCCCCTTAAAAGTTCTATCTTATTATTTAACAACAGTTTAGCTATTTTTTTTCTTCCAACTTCAAGCATTCCGTCCGAAATGTCGATTCCAGTGATTTTTTCGGGGTTGAGTTGCTTCGCGGCCATAATGGCCACATCGCCGGTTCCGGTGGCCACATCCAGTATAGTACGGGGTTCCAGGGAACGAAGTTTCGAAAGCATCTTCTTTCGCCACCAAACATCAATGCCGCACGACAAAAATCTGTTCAAAAAGTCGTACCTGAAGGCGATATGATCAAACATTCCCGCCACCTGCTCTTTTTTACCCTGTCCCGAGCGCTGGTATGGTACCACGGTATCGTGCGAAAATTTTGTCATGCGCGCAAAGTAAGTACTTTTTACTTTTAAGCTTTATTCCTTAAGATGAAGATCAACTCGGCAGAATATGTAGTCAGCAGCCCGGATTTTGCGAAAGCGCCAAAGCCCGATAAACCGGAAATCGCTTTTATCGGGAGAAGTAATGTGGGAAAGTCGTCGCTCATCAATATGCTCACCGATAACCGGAAGCTGGCGAAAACTTCGGCCACGCCGGGAAAAACGCAGATGATTAATCATTTTATCATCAACAACGATTGGTACCTGGTAGATTTACCCGGTTACGGGTTTGCAAAAGTTTCGCAGAATGCGAGAAACCGATGGGAGCAGATGATTGAGAATTATCTGCGCAAGCGCGAAAACCTCGTGAATGTTTTTGTGTTGATAGACGGGCGGCATGGTCCGCAGAAAATTGATATTGACTTTATCAACCGGTTGGGTAAATGGGAGGTTCCGTTTTCACTGGTGTTTACAAAGTCGGATAAGGAAACACAGCGTGTAGTGAGTAAAAACGTAAAAGATTTTTTGGAGAAGATGAGAGAAAACTGGCAGTTTCTGCCACGGCATTTTGTGACCAGCGCAGAAAAGAAAACAGGAAGAGAGAAGGTGCTTGGGTTTATAGAGCAGCTTTTGTTGGCGTGAATCGTCAAGCGTGAATCGTCAAGCGTGAATCGTTAGTTCACTACCTTGTTTGCGCAGCTGCTGCTTGCGAATGCTTCCGGCTTGGCCTTAAACGCAAAACCCATCCCAAGAATATAACCCATCGCCTCTTTCAGCGCATCATTACTCTTGAAATGAGGATTCGTATTTATATCCGCGTGAACCTCCATATCCACATCATACAAAGTAAAAAGATTGCACAGCTCATATGCAATCTCGATACTCTTAGCCACTTCCACAAGCATACGCTCCTTGATGCTGTAAACCTGTCTTGTCTTTTCGTTGTGAATAAACATAAATCCGCCATGACCTTCGCGAAGGAATACAATTACGGTGGCAAATTCCGTTTCGGCTCCCTTAACCTGTGAGTCGGTGCCGATGCAAACTTTTAAATGGTAACCGTTAGCCGTCTCTCTTTTTATTGCTGTTTCAACGGCTTCAAGAATGGGCAATTCAATAGGGTCGCCATTAAATTTTCTCCATTTCATCCGTATATTTTTTGTTTTTTCAATGGTCGGATGGAACTCCGCACACATTTACCTGGGTGGGAAAAGCTTGTCATGCTTCGTTTCATGTGACAATTGGTTTTCCGAATTTAACGAAAAATCAAATTGATCGCAAACGGTGACCGTTATTGTTTTATTAAGCGGAAATGGAGTTGTTCGTTTTTGTTGAATGCTTTCAGTATCAAAACGCCTTTATGTAACGTTCTGACCGGCACGTTGTTGACTCCGGTAATCAACGTTCCTTTACCAAGCAAACGACCGGTTTCATCCATTAACTGGTAGGCATATTCGCCATTGCTTTTTACCTGTACAAACGAAGTTGTTATGATGTTAGACAGCGGCAAAACATTCTGAATTGCGTTACTCAGCGTAATTTCTTCCGAGTAGCTGACAGTTTCGTCAGGCAGTATCATCTTCACGCGATAATGTATATCTCTTTTGCCCGGCGTGCGATGCACGAAAGAGTTGTTTACTACAGGTATGCTCGTGTATTTTTTTCTGTCAATTGAATACTCAAGATAAGTGACCCTTGGAACGGTGCCCTCCTCAATTTGCCAGCTTACAATATTGTAATTGTCGTGTACATCACCACGTAACAAAACAACGGGTTTTGCCCCTGGATTGTCAACCGAGCCCGACAGCGTGTACAATCCAACGCTTCCATAGTCAGAGACATATTGGTTAGAGGTGCCGTCAGCAACGAGGAAATAAATACCTCCTGAAAGTGTTGTATCCAGCCCTGCATTCAAAACGGTTTTCGGATTGTACCTGCCGATTGTGTCGCCCCAATTGTTGATCAGCAAAAGGAACAGGTCAACATTCGCACCGGCATTATTCTTTCCTACGTTGTATGGAACAATTGTGGCCTTTACCTTCGATGCCTTCGAAATATTCATTTTAAAATAATCCCGGTCGGCGGCATTGTTAATGATGCCGGTTGTGTGAAAATTCGTTCCCGAAAAAATTACAGGCGTTGCAGCCTGCCTGTTGTTGCCATGGTCATCAGCTCTCAGCCCGATATTGTTCAAGCCTTTGCTGATAACGCTAATGTCGTTTTGAGTTACATCGCATCCTTCAATGGTTTGTCCAATTGTCCATAGCGAGAAATTGCGGTAGTAGCCTACACCCATTATAGGCGCCCACGCGATTTCACCGGTTCCCTTTCCTTCTGAATATTCAGTGATGAGCTTGCATTTATTATCGTACAGGCTCTGATGCTGTAATCCGAGCGTATGCCCTATTTCATGCGACGCCGCTTCGGCAAGATATTTTGGATTGCCTTCAAGAGAAGTCGTGAACACCCAGGCCGGCGTATCGTCGCCCCAGGAAAAAGAATTAACGAAAGAAACGCCCGCGGCCTTCCCGTACCATGAAGAAGTAGGAGTAACAATTACACGCATTCTCTTCCCGACTGGCGCTTTTTTGAAATAGGTAGAATCGGTAGTGATGTTGATATTGAAGATTCGGAAGTCTTCTGCTATCCTGTTAAACATCTCGGTGATCAGGGTGGTGCTTAACCCCGATGCCTGTGCGCGGATAACGCCTTCCCAATTCCATGCGGTGCCTTTTACGGTGTGGCCGTCGAAGTCGAGGAAAACAGTAGCAGGTGCGTTTGTATTACTGCTGAGTTTCGGTATTTGTTGGGCATTGGCACTGTAGCAAAAAAGTGCTACGATGCCGGGTAGGGCAAGCAATCGGAGGGTAAGTGTTTTTTTCTTCATGGTCAGCGTTATCAATCGCATTCAAACACAATCAATCTGGCATGTATAACCGCAGTAATGTTTTTTTCATGTAATACCTGCCATTCTCTTTATATAGTTCCAGCACGTCTCCATATCGCGGATGTATTACTCTTCCCTGTATGATTGTTGAGTTATCAGCAAGGAAGCGTATGGTCAGATTAAATAAGGCGTTTTGATAATTGCTGAGGCGCACATTCACCGAAACTGAACCAGGTGTGTGTTGACTCTTATCAACAACTGACCCTTCCACTACAAATTGGCCGGATAATTGCGCGAGAATTTTTTCATTTTCATTACCGGATAGTATCTGGTGAAGCTCAGTTAAGGCCACTTCAAACCGGTCGGGTAAAGAAGTAAATAGGAAAGGTTTAGACAGCTTCTTTTCCGTCAGGGCTGAGAGTGGCTCCTGAGCATGCATCCGGCCGTGCAAAATGAAAACCACGCACAGCAATATCAATTGCAATTGCTTCATGTGTAACAGTAAAATAAAGATTACCTGGTTTTCTGCAGAGGATGAAAAGAAAGAGTTAAGGTACAGTGTTCGCTCAGAATATGCCAGCGAAATCTGAAGTTTATTAGTGGTTAGGCTCTGATTTTTTACGTAAAAACACTTACTGATTGATTTTCACGCCGGCAACACCTTCAGCCGGCGTGAAGATTTTTAGTACTGGCCTGTACTCAGGAGCACGAGAGTGCATGCCTCCATCGTTTGAATTCCCGCTTTTTCCGCCAGTTCTCTCAACTCATTGTTTTCGGTTCCGGGATTAAAAATGATCCTTTTTGGATGCAGATCCAGGATATAATCGTAGTACTGTTTCTGGTTGTTCGGATTCAGATAGAGCGTAACCGTATCAGGATTTTCTATGGGCCTAGTTGCAGTTTCAACCGAAGTGTCACCTACTTTGCCTTCCCTTTTTCCAATGGCAACTACAGGATGGCCATGCTGTCGCAGCCTGTTGATTGCTATATTGCTGTACCTCGCCGGGTTAGCCGAAGCCCCCAGTACTACTGTTGTTTTATTCATATGTATATGGTGCACAATTGTTATGCCCTAACTTTGAAACCATGGCCCCATCTTATGGTCTGCTCACATACCCAGCCTGGCCCGAATATAACGCGGGAGATTATATCCAGAGCCTTGCCGCCGCACAATTTCTTCCGCGGGTAGACAGGTATGTAAGCCGCGAGAAGCTGAACGAGTACAGGGGGGATAAGCTAAAATTGATCATGAACGGATGGTTTATGCATCGCCCCGATCAATGGCCGCCATCCCCGGATATAGATCCTTTAATGATTTCTTTCCACCTTAACTCACAGGCCAAAGATCAAATGCTGAATGCGAAAGGCGTCGAATGGCTGAAAAGATACGCACCTGTCGGGTGCCGCGACCCCTATACACTTGAAAACCTGTCTAACGCCGGCATAGAAAGCTTTCAGAGCGGCTGTCTTACGACCACGTTCGAAAACAACTACGTCGACCGTACCAGCGACATTTATTTTGTCGACGTGTTGTTCCGCGTACCCGGGTGGTCCACGTCAGCACGAACACCACGCGAGTTTCTAAAAGCAATTTTCTCAGGCGATATTACCAGGATGAGTACGCGCGGCAAATTGCTAAAACAATTATTCAGCGAGGAACTTCTCACTAACGCGAAACACATTTCTCATTATCATCCCGCGCGTCATTCAGAAAAGGAACGTTTCGAAGTGGCAAACAATTTTTTGAGAAAATACGCTACGGCGAAATTAGTCGTCACCTCCAGGCTTCACTGCGCATTGCCTTGCCTCGCCTTCGGTACACCGGTTATTTTTGTGCACTATGGTTTCGAAAATGAGTACGATATCTGCAGGCTGAATGGAGTAACCGATCTTTTCAACACAATTTATATCGACGACAAAGGCAATGTTTCTTCAAATTTACCTTTAAAGGGCGCGATCGGTGAGAACATCGCAATTACCAATCCCGATAGTTTCCGGGCAGATGCGCGGCGCATGCGCGAAATGTGCAGCAACTTCATAAACGATATTTCACTGCGGGTATGAAAGTACTGCATGTGATAAGTGGCTTGCGGAGCGGAGGAGCAGAACATTTCGTGCTCGGCCTGTGCCGGCAGTCGAAGAAAGATCCCGGCACCGAAATGAGTGTGCTGACCCTCGGTACCGTTGATGACATTTCACATAAATTCAGGGAAGCCGGAATAGAAGTAATTACGGCGCCAGGAAACAAACCGAACAACAGAAGTTTCAAAGCTTTCAGCGCATTCAGGATATTGCTCAGGCAGCCGCACAAAATTATTCATGCACACATGTTTCATGCCTGCGTTATTGCCTGCTGCGTAAAGCTGTTTCGTCCATCCATAAAAATTGTGTTCACGCTGCACAACGATCACGTTTCACATTTTCATAGACGCATCTTTCTTTTTTTTACAAGGTCTCTCAGGAAAACCGACGTTGTTTTTCCTGGAATGAAGCGAAAATGGTTTCAGAAAAGTAAACCTGCAATCGTTGCGAACGGAATTGATGTCGCCCAATTCAGTTTCAGCGATGAAAAACCTCCTGGTTTTTTGTGTGCATTTGTTGGGCGGCTGAATCATGAAAAAAATCCGTTGTTTCTTGTTGAACTCGCCAAAGCGTTCCGCGGAAAACCGCTTCGGATCAGTGTTGCAGGCGATGGGCCGCTGCGAACAGCGCTTGAACAAAAAATATTATCAGAAAATTTGAGCCGCCATTTCAATGTGATGGGAAATTTGGATGATGTTACCATTTTGCTGAGTCGTTGTCATTGCCTGCTGATTCCATCCTTGTGGGAAGGCATGCCGCTTGTATTGCTTGAAGCTGCGGCATCGGGAGTGCCGGTGATCGCTACGCCTGTGGGCGTTATTCCGTCGCTCGTGTCAGACGATGAAGGTTATGTTGGTGAGTTGCATACTTTTCCCGGCATGCTCACAAAAGTGATAGAAAACTATGATGAAGCTTTGGCGAAAGCTCAGCGGTTAAAGCAGAAAATAATTGCATCGTACAGCATCGAACGGAGCTACTCGCTGTACAAAAGCATTTATTCGCATTGATATTTTATTGTTGAACCAGGCGCCTGGATGTCGAGGAAAGGGAATTCGTATTCATCCTCGCCAAAGGATGCAGGCAAACCAATCCTGTTTGTTGACGCCACTGCGTTAACCGCGTGTTTGCTGTAATTCTGATTCACAAACTTCCACACTTTATTCGTCATAAAAACGCTTGGCTTATCCGAGTAAGTGACATCAGGGTTTTGTTGCACGCCGTTAACAATCATCGAATTCAAATCGTCGTTGAGATAAACGTAATCTCTTGTTTCCGGCGGAAATGCATCCTCTTCAAAAGGAGAGGAAACAAATGTGAGAACAGATTTTATAATGCGCCCTTTTGTATCGTACGTGTACACTTCTGAAAATTCCCTGCCAAACGCGTCTGTTACCGTGGCGCTGTCGGCGCGCGATTTGTTTTCCTGGTAGTGAAACACTTTTGTTTTCACGAATTCATACTCGTATGAAACAAGGCGTTCCTGTGTATCGTAGGAAAAAAAATGTGAACCGTTACCGGTGCCGTGCTGATCAGGGATTACGCTGAGAGGATTTCCATGTTCATCGTAAGTAAAAACGTTAGTGCGTGTTTCGCTGCTCTCGTCGCCGGGGGAATCTGTCCACGCAGCGATATTGCAAAAGCGAAGCTGACCGGGATGTTTCCAGTATTCGGCGAAGTTTATTTTCGTGCATGAACTCAGCGCGAAAGAAACCACGGTGAGGCACATGGCAATTCTCCTCATCGGATTTTTTAGTTTGCGAATTTATACGATAACCTGTGAAAAACCGCTCGTGGTGCGCTTTTTCCCTATATTTACCCAGAATTTAACTACGATTATTTGATGCGGTTACTCTCCCGGTGCACCTCTGCCATACAACTGCTTCTTGTCGTTCTAAGTTTTCCATCTTTTGGTATCGGTCAGTCGCTATACGTTCAACAGGGAACCAAGCACCAGGCTTTTATCGAGAGGCTGGAGATCATTTTGCAGAAGAACACGGAGCTCAACATCTACACGCCTTCTTCCATTCCCCGTTCGCTTGCGGTTCAGATCGCCGGGTTGGAAGACTCTTCCAGCGGAAATCCTTCGGTTAAACTATCAAAGGTTGATCAGAAAAATCTTCTTTCATTTCTAAGGAACAATGCAGAGTATGTTACCTGGGATTTGCGCCGTAAACATATTCTTTACCGCAACTGGGCCAACTTTTTTGAGATCAACAAAGACAATTTCTATTTAAACCTCAATCCCGTGGGCCTTGCCCAAACCACGTTCGACGCGGAAGACAGGGACCCGGTTTATCACGCGGCAGGCGGTGCCAGCCTCCGTGGACTCATTGGCAAAAAGTTTGGTTTTTACTCCTACTTCACCAAACATGCTGAAAGCGCGCCGGGGTTTGTAAGAAAACGGATCAATGAATTCAATGCTGTTCCGGGCTCTGGTTATTATGAAACCTACAAGCAACGGCGCGGATTCGTGTACTACGATGCTCGCGGCGGCGTGAGTTTTGACGCATCGACCCATTTCAACGCCGAAATAGCGTTCGACAGAAACTTCATCGGCAACGGCTACCGTAGCCTCATATTAAGCGACTACGGTTATAATTATCTCTATCTCAAAACAAATATTTACATCTGGAAATTCAAATACCAGCACTTATACGCGAAGCTGGCCGAACCCTTCAGCACTGGTGCAAGCCGTGAAAAATGGCCATATGGAGAGAAGGTGATGTATATGCACCACCTTAGCATTAACCCATTGAAATGGCTAAACGTCGGCATTTTTCAGTCGCTCATAACCGATGAGGAAGCAAAATGGCATTACATTAATCCGATCATGTTCTTTCCGCGTACAGGGTATCAGAAAAGGCATCCGGCTGATAAAGATATCACCGGCCTCGACTTCAGGGCCAACGTCGCGAAACGCGCCCAGTTTTATGGACAGTTCCTGTTCGATAATTTTAAAATCAAAGAGGTTACTAACGGCAACGGATGGTGGAACAACAGGTTCGGCATACAACTCGGCGCCAAATACATTGATGTTTTCAACGTAAAAAACCTGGATCTGCAGGTGGAGATGAATTCGGTTCGTCCATATACGTATTCGGCAAACGACACAGTAAGCAACTACAGCCATTATAACCAACCGCTGGCGCACCCGCTGGGAGCCAATTTCAGGGAATGGATCGGAATCTTAAGATACCAGCCGCACCGCCGCGTAACGCTTTATACACGGGTGATTTACTGGAACCAGGGTTTCGACACCTCGAAGGCGGAAAACTTCGGGGCCGACATATTTAAACCATATACCACAAGACCTTACGACTATAACGTTGATATTGGTAATGGCCATAAGGGAACCGGCCTTAATGCCCAGTTCCAGTTCAGCTACGAGGTTGCAGAAAACATATTTTTCGATGCGATCTTTATGTTGCGAAAAATTAAACTTGAAAAGAATATAATTCCAGAAGATAATACTAACTTGCTTAGTGCGGGTATTCGCCTGAATATATTCAAGCGCGATTACGATTTTTAGATACAACTTCCTTTCGAAACAATCTTCGTAGCTGGTAAAGTCAGCCAAAACATCCAGTTCCAATAGCCATTTTGTAACGTTCAATCTAAATGGAATGGAGCATGCTTTTCAAACTTGTGTTCACTGCGGCACATTAAATTTTGAAGGTAGGAAACTATGCAGTTGCTGTAAATTCAGGTTACCTGTAACAACAAAAAGCGAACAAGTCCACCACTACAGGCATTGGAATACGGTGATAATCGGTGTATTGCTGGTGGCAATCGGGTTGGTACTTGCGGCGGCGTTTATTATCGATCCGTATTAGCTACCTCAGAACTTAAATGCGGCGCCCAGGGTAAGATACGCAACACCGTAGCCGACTTCGGCAAACGCTCCGATGTTGTCGCTAAAGAAATACCTGCCGCCTACGAAAGCTGTTAAACCTGCGGCACTGCCATAGCTTCCGCCTGCAGCTGTTCCTCCGCCAATATTATCTTCATACTTGTAGTTCAGAATATTATATGAAAGCATCAGGCCGCCGAATACATCGAACTTTTTATTATTGATTCCATTGTAATGATAGGCACTCCGGACACCGATTATAGTGTAGTTCCATTTTTGCGAATAATGATAACTACCCGAACCGCCGCTGTATTTGAATCCCTTTATTCCTGCATATCCGCCGAGGCTGATCACGCCGGGGCCGCCGATCTCCCACACACCCTTTTCATAAAGCGCGCTTATACCGGGCGTTTGTGATCCGTAGGAGAAGCTGCCAAGGCTGCCTCCAATCCCTACACCTAAGCCAACTATGTTGGTGCCTTTGAAGAACGTCTGGGCCTTTACAGAAAGAATACCGACTGATAAAACAACTGCAAGTAATAGTGCCTTTTTCATAACAGGGTTAAGGGGGTTAATTTTTTATTGATTGAAATTTTTTTGCGCTTCTTATTTTTGAAGCCCGATAAAATTATAATACGGCAACAGCGATGACAATGAGGAATTATTTTTTGTTCGGCTTCCCCTTATTTTTTGAAACGAAAAGCTGGAAAACCGCTCACAAATTTTTGTGTCGTTATGCGAAAACTGCTCCCCCTATTCCTTTTTCTGGCTTGCAGCTGTGCCACAGTGGCTCAACTAAGCCAATTGGATTCCCTGCTTCAACTTGCTAAAGCACATCAGCAGGAAGACGGCGTGAAACTTCGCCTTCTTAATGATATCGCCTTTGAATATAATTTTACTGAACCTGAAAAGGGAATCGAAACTGCAGACCGTGCGATCCTGCTGGCAAAATCGCTTGACGACAACGTGGGTCTTGCTTCTGCTTATTCCAATAAAGGCGTGAACTATGCTGCTTTAGGTGACGATTCGTCTGCCCTTCATATGTACAGAACTGCGTTGGAAATCTACACCCGGGAAGATAATTTTCCGGGCATGGCGAGGATATACAACAACATGGCCATCGTCCTGGTAGGCATCTCGAATTATGCCGACGCACTCGATTATTACACAAAATCATTTTCGGTATTTGAGAAGCTGGACAACAAGCCGCAGATGGCCAGGTCTCTTAACAACATGGGCGTTGTATACCTTTACCTGGCCGATTATCCGAAGGCGCTTGAATATTACCTGAAGGCGCTGACCATTCTTGAATCTTCTGACGACGACTACGCCCGGGCAAATTCACTCTCCAACATCGGTATTGTATATAAAAATCTCTTTGACTACAAGAAGGCGCTTGAATTCCACAACGAAGCTTTAGAACTGTACACGAAAACCGGTAACAGGCAGGGAATAGCTAACACCCTCGGAAATATAGGCGTGGTGTACGACAATTCGAATGATCCGAAACTGGCCGTGGAATATTATCGTAAAGCACTGGCCATAAATAACGTACTTGGTAATAAAAAACGCATCGCCTCCGACCTTATCAACATAGGCGTTGCGCTGCAAAACCTGGACGACCCCGCAGGTGCAAAGGATCATTTTGAAAGAGCGCTGGCTCTCTGTAAATCATCAGGCGACAAAAACACCCTGGCCATTGTGCTTAACCAACTTGGCGATCTTTATGCAAATGTTCCGGATTCGGTCTTCGCCTCTATAAGTTTGGGTGGCAGTTCCCGTTTTGGCACGGCCCTCGAATATTTTGAGAATAGCCTTGCCGTAGCCAGGGAAACAGGAGCGGTAGACCGGCAAAGCGAAACCTGGGAGAACCTTAGTGGCATTTATGAGAAAATGAAGTTGCATGATAAGGCACTGGAGGCCTATAAGCAGTATATAGTTTTTCGCGACAGCATTCACAATGTGGAGAACGGGAAACGGGTAACGCGCACCGAGATGGAGTTTGAATTTCAGAAAAAAGAAGCGCTCGCCGCTGCCCGGATTGAAAACGAACGGATATTGAGGAACGCCGCCATAGGTGTGGCGATAATTTTACTCGTTGCAGCCATATCCACTTTCATTTTCTACAAAAGGAAAGTGGATGCCGAAAAAACCAGGAAGGCAGCGGAGTTTAGGGCAACTGTGGCAAGCACCGAGATGAAAGCACTCAGGCTGCAGATGAACCCGCATTTCATTTTTAATGCACTTAACTCCATTAGCGACTATATCTCCCGCAATAATGTCGATCAGGCAAATTATTACCTGGTTAAATTCTCGAAGCTGATGCGCACTACTCTTGAAAATTCGGAACATTCCGAAGTCGGCCTCGCTGCCGACCTCGAGGCCCTTGAATATTATATGCAGTTGGAAAGTCTGCGGAGTGGTAATAAATTCTCCTATAGCATTAAGGTTGACGAGGACGTTGACACAGAAAATACGATGGTTCCACCAATGTTGTTCCAGCCATTTGTTGAGAATAGCATTGTGCACGGGTTCACCGGGAAAAATGTGCAGGGCCATATTTCAATACACGTACAGGCCCGGGATGAAAGGGTCCACTACGTTATAGAAGACAACGGTGTTGGCCTGGCCCAGGCGAAAAACGCAAACAGCTTTGGGAGCAGTAATAACAAAAAATCGATGGGCCTGAAAATCACTAGGGAACGGATCGACATCATTAACAGGACCCGAAAAACCAATGCATCCATGGAAATAACCGACACCGGCCGGGGCACCAGGGCAACAGTTATTCTTCCATTACAGCTAAGCATTTAAATTTGCTCAATGATTAGGGCTCTCATAATAGACGATGAACCTCATTGTGTTCAGCGGCTTCAAAGCCTGCTTAACGACAATGCCGGAGAAATGGTGCGTGTAGAAGCGCATGCCCCATCGGTGGAAGAGGGTCTGATCGCGATCAGGGCTAATTCGCCCGATCTCGTTTTCCTGGATGTTCATTTGGGCGATAAAACGGCCTTCAACCTTCTCGAACAGCTTGAAAGCAAGAATTTCGACATCATCTTCACCACTGCCTACGACCAGTATGCAGTGCGGGCATTCAGGTTCAGCGCTCTTGATTATCTGCTGAAACCCGTGGATGCCGACGATCTGAAGGAAGCATTACAAAAGGTTGCGGTAAAGAGGGAAAAGAATGAAACCGCCGCAAGGCTTGACGCGCTGATGCATAACCTGAAAGATATAAAGGGAACGAACAAGCGCCTATGTGTACCCGTTATGAACGGATTTACATTTCTGCAGATGAGCGACATCGTAAGATGCCAGAGCAATATTAACTACACTACTTTCTTCTTAAAGAGCGGTCAGACCCTGGTGGTGCCGCGAACCCTGAAGGAATTTGAGGCAATGCTGAGCGATTATAATTTTTTCAGGGTGCACAATTCGCATCTTGTCAACATGGCCTGCATAAAGAGCTATAACAAAGGGAAGGGCGGTTACATTACCCTGATGGACAACTCCGTTATAGACGTTTCAGTGCGCAGGAAGGATGAGTTCCTGAAAAAGTTAATGGGTTAGTATTTTATAAGATTGAATTTTCCGTCGGTGATCTCCACAACGGTGGAGAAGGTGGCATCTGTTACGCTGTACAATGTTCCTGAGAATGTTCCGGAAATATGCTTCTCACCAAGATCTGAAATTTTTACTTCAACGTCCGATACTATTTTGTCGAACGGCGGTATTGGGGATGGCACCTTCTGAGAAAGGAAGCTGTTCTTGCCCGCATCGATGTAGGTTATGAGCACCTGGGGTACCTGGGTTTCATCTGCTTTTTGTACCCAGTTATTGTTCAGGTAGGTGAAGGTAGTGATGGGTTCGGTATTCCAGATAATCATGCTCAGGAGATTTTTATCGGCATTGTCGGGATAATCGCCATAACCTTGCAGTACGCAACTGTACAACCCGTCGGATGCCTGCGTAATTACCTGTGACAGGGCGTTGGATGTATATTTCTGTTGAACGCCGTTGGCTTTGAATTCTACGAAGTAATCGGTGTCTTCCGGATCGGGACCATCGTCATCGCCATTGTCTTTTTTACACCCGCCTTCAATAAAGACTATTGCAAGGACAACAAGCAGGAGTTTCGCCGTTTTGATCATCTTTATCTTTTTTTCAAATCTATCGAACGGAACCCTGCCTGAAAGAACGGTTTATTATCTGTTGGGTATGATTGATTATTTATTGCGCGGGAATTATTAATTGTTTATTGCACGAGCTACCTCATAAACTTCGATATCAACCATATTACCAGCACAATTACCACAGCAACGATCAGCAGGCCGGTCCACACGCCTGCTTTAAAAATACCACCTACCACTTCGCATGAACTTAATGTCAGCATAAGCGCTGCGAGAAGGGTTACATTCAATTTTTGCATTTTAGTGTTTTAACACACAGATGCAAATATCTTACCCGGCCGCACCGGCCTTTTGCGAACCACTTCCCCATTCAATAATTCTCACCACAAGCTTGTTGAAAATAATAAGAATCAAACCGATCAGTATTTTAATCAAAGACATGATCGGGTAACTAATATCGGGACGGGTCATGCGGACATACAGTTTCCGCTCCTGGTAGTAATAGATCGCATGCCTGAAAAACTCGGGAATTTCACTCACCAGTATCCAGAAACCAGCGATAATCACGGCAGCTATAAGCAGGGATTTACGGTTAGTGCCGATCGTTACCTGCTGGTCCGCTACGTTTTTATTCAATCTTAATAATGCAATAATCTTCTCCGTTCTAAATAAAAACAGCCAGGCGACCAGGCTGTACAGGATAAAAGAAGGCAATGTGGCAGCAACGCTCAGAATCGCCTCTTTTTTAGTAGCATATTGAGGAAAATAAACTAATGCTGATAAAGTATGGGAGAAAGATTCGAGGACGTCTTTTATAAAGAACAGTCCTATAACTTTAAGTATAAGGTTGAATAAACTGTGTGATCCCATAAAGTGCGCATAAAGATAAGGTTATTGAACAAAAAACTCTATCATACCCTCACTTGGTTCAATGGTTAATGTTTTTTCCTTCTTGAGCTTTTTCAACTCATCATCTACATGCAAATCACCTGCGGGAGTAGTAATTGAAATTTTCTTTCCTTTAATAATCACCGGTAAAAATTCTGTTTCAACATCATTCATTTTATTCTGAATGTAGTTTGCAAATTCTGACCGCTGACTTTCGGGAATCATAATCAACTCAAATTGTCCATCTCCGGGATCAGCGGCGGGTGAAAGAACAAGGTTGGGCCCGATAGAAGATGTATTCATCAATTCTATCAAAACGTAGTGATCGGTAAAAGGTACGCCGTCAATTATTACTGTATAAAGATGACCGGGATAGTTCAATACTATCTTGTGAAGTTCATCCAGCGCCATTTTGATATTTTCATCCGGGTTTGAGGAAACGTCCGGTTTCTCTTTCATGGTTTTCATGAGCTGCGGAAGTACACCAAACCCGAAGCTCTCAAGAAAAAGCAGGTCCTTCTTACGTCCCTTAATTCTTCCGATATCGAATTTTTTGAGCCTCCGTTTGTGGATATTTTTCAGGATGTCGTCAATATGACCTTCAATACCCAGCGAACGGGCAATGTTGTTAGCTGTTCCCAGCGGTAACAACAGGATAGGTAGTGATTTATCTTTCTTTTTACGGCCGACGAGGTCGACAACGATCTTTCTGACCGTGCCGTCACCGCCCGCTATCACGATGAAATCAATATCAGGTTTAAGCTTATGCCAGTTTACTTTCTTCGTAGATGAATATCCACAATCAAAGCCTCCTGATTTGAGTAGCGATACGAGGCGCTTTTTCGTATGTTCCTGCTTACCAGCCTTGGGGTTATGAAGTATTTTTCCTTTTTTCATATGTATTGCGCTTAATAAAAGCATACCAACTGTTATTTGTGGCACGAAAATGTTAAGGGTGGTGGTATGAAGATCCTGATAGCTAACGACGACGGCATTTATAGCCCGGGCATCATGGCCCTGGCGAAAATTGCTTCCCGCTTCGGAGAAGTTAAGGTATATGCGCCGGATGTTGAGCAGTCATCGATGGGCCATGCGATCACCCATTCAAGACCGCTCACTGTTAAGGCTTCGCCGGTAACTTTTGAGGGTATTCAGGCTTATCGCGTAAACGGCACGCCCGCCGATTGCGTGGCGCTCGGAACGTTTTTGTGGGAGAGCCCCGACGTTGTATTGTCGGGCATTAACATGGGGCCTAACCTTGGTAATGCCATGTGGCATTCGGGTACGCTTGCCGCAGCGAAACAGGCGGTACTGCTCGGTATTAAAGGTATCGCGCTGAGCACACCAGTATTCGGTACCGAACCGGATTTTGAACTGCTTGATCCGTTTGTGGAAGACACTTTAAACCTTCTCCTGACCGATAAACGTCCACAGCTTTTCAATGTGAATTTTCCGGCCCATCCCACCAGCATCGCGTGGACGCGGCAATCGGTGCGCCATTACGATGGTAAGGTGATTCCCTCCACCGACCCAATGGGTAGAAAAATATACTGGTCGACAGTTGTTCCACTAGATCCGGCAGAAGAGGGTACCGACAGGTGGGCGGTTGAAAATGGATTGGTTTCTGTAACGCCGTTGCGTCTTGATCTTACAGATGAAAATGAATTAAGAGAAAAAGTCACCCGTCAGAAATTGTAACTTTGCACGATGGGAGTGTTGCGTCAAATTGCCGAGTACCTGTATATAAAGAAAAGAGATCCGAACAGGCCGCATACTCAGTGGATGAAGTATATGCATGGGATAAACAGGATTTCGATTTTCATGTTTATTATCGCAGTCATAATCATCGTTTTGAAGTTGACAGTGTTTAAGAGATAAAGAATTTCTATCCCAAACGCAGAAAATCAACAATACTTTTCGCAGCCTTCTCCGATGCATTTCCGCCTTCGCTCAACAATTTTTTCAACTCCGCATAATCCTGCTTCATTTTAAAGATCACCTGCTGGTCCTTCAATATTTTGCTAAGTTCTTCCTTCACATTTTGCACATTCATTTCATCCTGGATAAGCTCCTTCACAACAGGCCTGTCCATAATAAGATTCACGAGCGAAATATATTTCACCTTTACGAGGCGCTTTGCAATCTGGTAAGAGATACTCGAACCTTTGTAACACACTACCTGCGGAACACCAAACAACGCCGTTTCGAGTGTAGCCGTGCCTGAAGTAACAAGCGCGGCTTTTGATTGAAGGAGCAATTGATAAGTTTTGTTGCGGATAGAGCGAACGTTTTTGTACCTGTCCATTAATCTTTCATAAAAAGCATCCGGGAGTGAAGGCGCCTTTGCAATAATAAAACGGTAGTCAGGAAAATAAGCGCTGACCTCGAGCATCACGGGTAGCTTCTTCGCCACTTCCTGTTCGCGGCTGCCGGGCAGCAACGCAACAATGTTTTTTTCGTTTAATGGAGAAAGTATCGCGCCTGGCAACGGTTCGATATCATTTTCCGCTGAATCCACAACATCGGCAAGCGGGTGGCCAACATATTCAACCTCGAAGTTCCATTTGCGGTAAAAATTTTTTTCAAAAGGAAGAATCACGAGCATCCTGTCTACATTCTTCCTGATTTTTTTCACGCGGCTTTCTTTCCACGCCCATACCTGCGGAGAAATGTAGTAAACAACTTTGTATCCATTTTGCCTGGCCCATTCAGCGATTCTGAGGTTGAAGCCGGGGTAATCGATCAGCACGATTACATCAGGTTGATAGGAAGCGATGTCCTGCTTGCAGAATTTTAAATTGCTAATGATGGTGCCGAGGTTTTTTATCACTTCGATAAACCCCATAAATGCGAGGTCGCGGTAATGCTTTACCAGCTTTGCGCCTGTGCGTTCCATCAGGTCGCCACCCCAGCAGCGGATGTCAGCAATGTTATCGAGCTTTTTTATTTCCCTGATCAAATTGCTGCCGTGCAGATCGCCCGATGCTTCTCCCGCGATGATATAATACTTCATCCTGATATTTTTCTATAAAACATACTTCAGTAACAGTGCCGTAATTGCATAAATCAGCGTAATGGTGAAAATACCTTTGGCTGTTTTATCACGTCGCGAATTTATATAAAGGGTGAAGAGAGCAATATTTAGAACCAGGCAGGGAACAGAAATGGCCGTTATCTGGTTTTTATTTTGTGAGATGAAATTAAAAAAATCGCTGAGCGTGAAGAGAGGATAAAATTTGACGAGGTAGTATATGCCAAGGCTGATAATGGGCGCGAGAAAACCGAGCACCAGGCCAAGCCGGATGTCATCTTTTTTGAGCATTCATTTCAGAATTTCCAGGTTTTTTCAAGTTTGGTTTTTAATCCGTAGTTCGTCATATCGAATTGCACGGGAACCACGCTCACGTAATTGTTTTTCAGTGCCCACACATCCGTATCGCGGCCTTTGTCGAAATTCACGAACTCGCCGGTAAGCCAAAAGTATTTTCTACCACTCGGGTCGTCTCTCTCCAGGAAATCTTCTTCGTATTTCGCATATGCCTGCCTGCATATTTTCACTCCCCGGATAAGTTTAGGTGAAACGGCCGGAAAGTTCACATTTAAAATGGTATGCTTGTCCATTTTCGTATTAAGCATTTTACCAACAATGGACCTTGCATATAGCCTGGCGGCGGAAAAATCGGCCTCGATGCTATAATCGAGCAGTGAGAAACCAATCGAGGGGATGCTTTCTATTGCTGCTTCAACAGCGGCCGACATGGTGCCTGAATAAATGACATTTATCGAATGGTTCGCGCCGTGGTTTATACCGCTTAGACAGATATCGGGTTTTCGGTGAAGTATTTTATCCACGGCCAGCTTTACACAATCTACCGGCGTACCGGTACATTGATAAGCTTCTATGCCTTCGAAATACTGAACGGCATGGAGCCTGAGAGGATGGCCGATGGTAATCGCGTGACCCATACCCGATTGTGGTTTGTCGGGTGCCACAACAATAATTTTTCCCAAATCTTTTACGGCTTCAATAAGGTTCCTGATACCGGGGGCGGTAATGCCGTCGTCATTAGTAACAAGTATGACTGGCGGGTCGCTTTTTTTAGCTTTAGCTTTTGCCATAAGATGCGTAAAAGTAAGGCAAAAAACATACCTTTGCACCCGGTTAAAAAAATCCATTATGGCAGGTCAGTTAAAGGAAGTGCGCAACAGAATAAAGTCTGTTCAGAACACGCAGCAGATTACCAAAGCGATGAAGATGGTAAGTGCCGCGAAGCTGAGAAAGGCGCAGGAAGGAATTCAACAGATGCGACCATATGCCAAAAAACTCCAGGAAGTGCTTTCCAACATCGTAAGCAGCGCCGACGGCGATATCGGCATGAGCCTGGCAACTGAAAGGCCAGCCGAGAATATTCTGCTCATCGTGATAACCAGCGATCGCGGACTTTGCGGCGCTTATAATGCGAATATTATCAAACTCGCGAAAAATGCTATCGCTGAAAAATATGCATCCCAGGCCGCGAAAGGAAAAGTAGAAATATGGACGATCGGGAAAAAAGGTTACGAACACTTTGCGAAGAACCGTTTTAAGGTCGACGCCCAGTTCAAAGATATTTTCCTCAACCTCAACTTTGAGAGCGTACAGGCTGCTTCCCAGGCAGCTGTAAAAGCATTCGAGGCTAAGCAGTTCGACAGGGTTGAACTTGTATACAGCGAATTTAAAAACGCCGCCACACAGCGTTTTGTAACCGAAAGGTTTCTGCCGATACCAAAAATCCAGGCTAAAGAAGGAGCGAAGAAAGCAGACTTCATATTCGAACCTTTACGCGAAAAATTAATAGCCGAACTGATGCCACGCATTCTCAACACGCAGTTATACAAAGCCGTGCTTGATGCAAACGCTTCAGAGCATGGCGCGCGTATGACTGCCATGGACAAGGCCACTGAAAATGCAAACGAGCTGCTGAAAACGCTGAAGATTTCCTATAACCGCGCCCGCCAGGCCGCCATCACAACAGAACTTACTGAAATTGTGAGCGGGGCCGCCGCATTACAGGGATAACAGCTTATTTTTACCGCACATTCTGATTTTGTATGGAGATAGGGCACATTATACCTCATATCGAAGCGTTGGTGTTTGCAAGCGATAAACCACTTACCCCAATAGATATTACCGAACTCGTGAATAACGCTTTCGGTTTTATGGATGATAAAATCACCATGGAACAGGTGCAGACGGCCATCGAAGGCATAGTTGAAAAGTATCGTTCTGATTTTTATCCGTTCGAAATGAAGGAAAGCGGAGGCGGCTGGCAATTTCTCACAAAGAAGGAGTATCATAAAACGGTCGCGCAGCTTAACCAGGAAAAATTTCTCAAACGCCTTTCCGCTGCCGCACTCGAAACACTGGCCATTATCGCATACAAGCAACCCATCACGAAGTCAGACATCGAAGCTATTCGCGGTGTGAGCTGCGACTACTCAATTCAAAAGTTGTTGGAAAAGGAACTGATCGTTATCAGTGGACGAAATGAGGACCTGCCGGGAAAGCCGCTTATTTACAATACTTCGAGATCGTTTATGGATTATTTTGGCATCAACTCACCCCTCGATCTTCCAAAACTGAAAGAGGTATTTAACGAGGCACTGGTTGATCCCACAAACGTAAGTTTTATCGTAACAGAAAAAGGCGAATTACTTGAAGGCAACGACAATGATAGCAACAACCCAACCAGCCAGGAAGGAGAAGCAAACTGATATGGAACTTTCCGGCGAATTTCTCGCGAACATCGCGAACCAGTACGGAACTCCCCTCTACGTTTATCATGCTGAAAAAATAAAGGAACAGTTCAAAAGACTCACATCTGCTTTCGAAGGTGCGGACGCTACTTTTTTCTATGCATGTAAAGCGCTCACGAATATTAATGTTCTCAGGTACATCAGGAGCATAGGATGTAACATCGACTGCAGTTCATCGAATGAAGTATTGCTCGCATTGCACGCGGGCTTTTCGCCCCGTCAGATCCTGTACACTTCCAATAATATTTCGTTCGCAGAATTAGAAGAAGTGGCTTCGAAAGGCGTCAACATCAACATAGACAGTATATCGAACCTGGGAAAGTTTGGAAAAAAGTTTGGTGCAACGTACCCTGTTGGTGTACGGCTCAGACCTAATATACTTGCAGGGGGTAATTTGAAAATTTCAACGGGCCACGATGCAAGCAAGTTTGGTATCCCGCTCGAGAGTATCAACGAAATTCATGACGTGGTGAAGGAAACGGGTGTCGTGATCAGGGGATTGCATATTCATACAGGAAGCGATATCAAAGACGTTGATGTTTTTGTAAAAGGTGTTGAAATACTTTTCAATCTTACGGAACAATTTCCGCAGCTTGAATTTCTTGATCTTGGCGGAGGTTTTAAGGTTTCATATAAAGATGGCGATCATGAGACGGATATCGCGGAGTTAGGCAGGAGACTAACTGAATCGCAGAAAGCATTTCAACAAAAGTCCGGCAGGAGGCTTAGTCTATGGTTTGAGCCCGGAAAATTTCTCGTAAGCGAAGCCGGTTATTTTATTTCTTCAGTGAATGTGATAAAGGAAACCAGTTCAGTAACGTTTGTGGGACTTAATACAGGTCTTAACCATCTCATACGGCCGATGTTTTACGATGCATGGCATACTATCGTGAACATATCTAATCCTGGCGGTGCAACACGGCGCTACACTATTACAGGTAATATTTGCGAAACCGATACGTTCGCTACGAACAGGGAAATAAACGAGATCAGGGAAGGAGACTACCTTGTTTTCAGGAATGCAGGAGCATATTGTTTTGAGATGTCTTCGAATTATAATTCGCGGTACAAGCCAGCAGAGGTTCTGATTGAGGGTGGAAATCACAGGATGATTCGCAGAGCCGACAAGTTCGACGACTTGTTAAGGAACCAGGTCTTATAAACTTCATAACGTAAAAAAGCCGCCAGAAAGGGCAGCTTTTTACAATTCGTCTAAGGGTCATCAACTGTAACTTGTTTCATCGGGTACAGATTACTATATCTGTACTGAATCATAGGTTCTTCTCGAGGAGATTAACGGGTTGTTTTCATGGATTTGGGTTCATGTACGATCAAGGCTCTTGGTTATCTTAAGTATTGGACTTTTGGTTTTTGAAATTGGATATGGGTACGGTTTAAAAACGGGTCTGAGTTTAAGAAAACCGGACCCTAAAAAGGGTCCGGATCCGAAATCGAAATCCTAAATAAATCAACATGATGAAAAGAGCTGTAATTGTCAGATGCTTTTCAGATAAAAAGAACTGTATAGGGTTTAGGGTGTAAAATCTTTTTCTGGGGTTGGTCCTGCCTGGAGTGCTTTGTTCGTCTGTCCTTCGTTCGTTTGTCGTTATTCCCTTTTGCTGAAACAAAGATGTAAAACATCCATCGCCCGTGCACCTTTATTAGACCGGGGTGCCCGAATTCTCGGTGAAATGACTTTTTTGCCCGATAAGGCCTATAAAATGGTGAGTCTCTTGAGCACGTCGGCCCGGAGGTTTTTGCTGATAGGAATCTCTATTCCGTTGATAAACAGGTCGTTTTCTCTTATATCATCAATTTTGAGCAGGTTAATGATATACGACCGGTGTACCCTCATGAAGCAATCTTTATTGATTTTCTCCTCGAGGTTCTTGATGGTGTTGTAGGTAATGTATTTCTTTTCGCTGGTAACAAACTTCACGTAGTCGCCCATACTTTCTATAAACAGGATATCATCGTTGTTCAGGCGAACGAGTTTGCCATCACTCTTGATGAATATATGGTTACCTGGATTCGTTGCGCCTGCTGAGGGACCTTGCATCGAGGTCACTTTGCCGAGCGCTTCGAGAAATCTCGCGTACGTGAATGGCTTTTTTAAAAAATCGGCAACGTTATATTGGAACGCATTGTAAGCGTATTCTTCTTTCGAAGTAGTAAGAATAACTTTTGGCTTATAGGTAATGTTGTCGAGCAGCTCAAACCCGGTGGCGCCGGGCATTTCAACATCAAGAAATAAAAGGTCAACAGTGTTTTTATTCAGGAAAGTCAATGCTGATTTTACGTCGGGGAAATGACCTTTTACTTCAAGCTGCTCGCTTTTTTCACAGCATCGCACCAGGTAATCCGCCGCTACTTTCAGGTCCTCGATTATCGCACAATTCAGCTTCATTTTTTATGAAATAAATTCCGTGAGCCGGTTGAAATCATCTTTCAGAATACTCCTTCCTTCTTTCAGCAATTCATTTACCTCCATATACTGAATAGTTACATTCGAAATGCCTTTTGCGTTTGCGCACAACTGTTCAAATCTCGTGAGCATTTCCTGGTGATGTAAAAGACCGGTAAAACCGAAGATAGGTTTGATCTTATGGGTAACATTTTTCAGCAGGCCGATATCCGACGACTCAAAGGCTGTGGCAAGGTGCGCCGTCTCTTCCTTAAGGGAGTCCAGGCTTGAATTAAAGATTTCCACTATGTATTCATAATCGTCCTGGTAAAGACTGAACAGGTAGTCTTCATCGATTTTTTCATTGAATATGAACTTCTTATAAGATTTGGCCGGGTTCATAGGTAATAGATTCCGGGTTTTACCGTTAAGAATTGGATTTCTCTTATCCAATAACTGTATGAAAAAGAAATTATTATATCTCGGGTGGCTAATTTACCGGGATATTTTATACTCGGGGATCGCGGGTTCCACTTCAAAAGAGCAAACAAGAAAGATAATCCGGCTTAACCAGTTCGTGATCCTGGCGCTTCTCGTGAACTTTTTCTCAGTTCTCACTTATTTCATCAACAGTCTTTACATCAGCGCCCTCATAAACATCACATCGGCGTATTTTTTTCTGCTTGCTTATTATTTCAATGGGAAGAAAAAACTTGAAGTTGGTTTGATCATTTCCGTCATCAACCTCAACCTGTATCTTATCATTATTAGTTACATCGAGGGCTTGCGTGCGGGAACTTATCTTTTCTATTTTCCATATTTCCTTGTACTAACATTTGTGGTTAGCATTGGAAAACATTTCAAGGGATGGATACTTGTGTATTCGATAACGATTATTTCTGCGCTGATATGTTTCAATTTTAGTCCCGACATGAACAGCTCAGTGCAGGTGATCAGTGAAGCGATGTATAAAAAACTTTACACGAGTAACCTCACGATAGGAATGGCGCTCACCGTAATTTTTTCTTATGCCATCCTGCGTACAAATAAAAATAACGAAGAAGCGATACTAAAAGAAAATGCGAATCTGCGTCTCGCCGAAATGGAATTGCTTAAAGCAAAAAAGAAAGCAGAGGTCGCGGCGAATGCAAAGTCGAGGTTTCTTTCGAATATGAGCCACGAGTTGCGAACTCCTCTCAATGGAATCATCGGCGTATCGAACCTGTTGCAGCAGGAACAATATCTGCCGGCGCAGAAACAAAGTCTCGACATCCTGAGATATTCGTCGGAACATATGATGACACTTATCAACGACATTCTCGACTATCATAAAATCGAAGCAGGCAAGCTTGAGCTTGAAGTAAGGCCGGTGAATATCATGAGGTTTATGAACCGCATCATCAACCAGTTTGGCGGGCAGGTGGAGGCGAAAGGTTTGGTATTTAATACGGCGATAGATGTGCATCTCGATAATGAAATGTTTACTGATGAAACACGACTCAACCAGATATTGAGTAACCTGTTGTCGAATGCCATTAAGTTTACCGACAGGGGAAGTATCAGTCTTACTGCAAAACAACTTTATTCAACAAGCGAAAAAGCAACTGTGCAGTTTGTAGTAAAAGATACCGGCATTGGGATTCCGGAAGTGAAGCACCGCGAAATTTTCAGGAGCTTTACCCAGGCGGATATTGATACTACAAGAAAATATGGTGGTACCGGCCTTGGTTTAACAATCAGCAAGCGATTGATAAATATGTTCAACAGCGAGTTGATGCTGAAAAGCCAGGAAGGTAAAGGCAGTGAATTTTTCTTTACCGTCGTTCTCCGGATTAACCAGGAAAGTAAATTATATATTGAAGAAGATCCAAACAGGCAGCTTACTTCACTTGAAGGTGTGAGAATTTTGATTGCGGAAGATAATAAGGTGAATATGTCTGTTGCAAAACGCTTCATGAATAAATGGGGCATAAAAGTGGAAGAAGCAGTTAATGGAAGAGAAGCTGTTGAAAGATTTAAAAAAGGTTCTTATGACCTGATGCTGATAGATCTTGAAATGCCTGAGATGGATGGGCCCACTGCGTTGCGTGAAATTCGCAGGTTTAATAAATCAGTTCCTGCGATGGCATTTACTGCGGCTGTGTACGATAATATGGAGAATGATCTTTTGAAAAAAGGGTTTATCGATTATATACATAAGCCTTTCCGCCCGGAAGTGCTGCATAATAAAATAGCTGCGCTGATTGAAGAAAGAAGAGCCTGATTTTCTTACTCACCGATCCACTAAGTAGAAATATATAGCGACTGTAAAAAAAATAGTTATTGTGTTCTTTATCTTCTCAAAAGTCATTGCCGGGGTTGCGGAAGGGTGCACCTTTGAGTCATCAAAACGAATTAAAACCCCTTAACCCTCGACCCCTAAACCCTAACTTATACCCCTGAATCTTTTTTTGCTTGCAAAAACCCTTTCTGGAAAAGAGAGGGTTTTTTGATTTGTGTCTGTCGGCGCGTTGTCGCCTGCGGCGCGCCTACATTTTCGGTTTCTTTCCCGCTTTCACCCTTTCCAGATACTTCCTTCTAATAACTTCCCCCACCGGCACGCCACCAATCTTGCTCTCCAGCCACGAAATAATATCGAGATAACTAAACGCCCGCGTTTCCAGCGGATTATCCTCCTGCTCTTTCAACTTCACAAGCAACTTCCGAAACTCATTCTTTAATTCCGAAGGCTTAATTCTAAATGAATCGCGAAGGAAGTCGAGAATGTCTTTCTCAACAATACTCAGGTGTTCCATCTTCGCCATAAAACGATAAACGGATCTGGCCAGGTACTCAACCAATTGATAATTGCCCAACTCATAATGCGAAATCAGGTGCAGCAACCTTGAATAACACTGCAGGTCCGTCCGCAAATCCACTTTCCAGTTTATAATTTTATTGAGATGATCGATAGCCGTCGCCGGGTCCCCGCTTCCAAAATAAAGCGAGGCAATTTTATAGTGAAACACCAACACGCGATGCCGGTCGAGGTAGAGGCTGTATTCGCTTAATTTCTCACTGATATATTCCACCAGTTCTAAACCCTCCTTAAACGTTCCCTGGAGAAAATGTTTATTGATTAACGCGATATGCAGGTAAACGAACGATTGTACGCGGTTGTTCTCGGTCTGCTGAACAATCTCCGACTGGGTAAAACTCTCAAACTCTTGCAGCACATCGTAAAATTTCTCATAGTTACGAAGGCCGAAATGCGCATTCAGCAGGTTGTGTACTCCTTTAATGTAACTGGCCGTTTCGACTTGTATCATCTGCGGCTCACTTTTAAACAATCCTACCCACTTGGCAGTATACCGGTAATACCGCAGCCAGTCCTGCCGGATAAAGGTGTACCAGCAGTACGACTGGTATAAATAGAGCCGCTCGTAGAAGCCTTTTACGAGGTTCGCGTTCTTTGGCAGGTGGTCATCAAAAAATTTCGTGATAGCGGCAAATTCCTCCGCATTACGGGCATGTCCGTTCCTTATGTACCAGCTGTATAGTTGAAGGGAAAGATTCGACAACCGGTTGATTCTCACTAAAGTCTGGTTCGTCTGCTCCGACTCGCGGGTAAGCACCTCCGCCCTGTCCTGCATACTGCGGGTTATGTGAAGCGATTCGATCTTTTTTTCGAAAAACAGCGCCTGCATCAGGTAGCTGAACTGGTTGTTTGTACGCGCCAGCTCTTTCATGCGGTCGAGCATGCGGAGCGCCTGGACATAGAGACCTTTATTATACAAAATTCGCGCGTGTGACATCTGCTCATGAAGCTGCAAATCAATATTATCCGTATCTTTAAGGATTCGCAGGCTGGCCAGAATTTCACGGTACAAATGGGACTTGATATTCGAAAGCTGCTGCTTTCTCAGGCTCTTATTCTTAAGTAACTGATTTTCATCATACTCCTGCATTTTATCCAATGCATCGAAGAGCTGAACTATCTTAAGATCCTCTCCACCCGTATTTCGCTTGATGTACAGCTTAAAGTTGCGTTTTTCCGCCTTTTCAAGTGACTTTATCAGCTGGAATAACGAGTCTGTAGGTCGGTTGGGCATCGTAGTTAAAAGTCTTTAAATCCTTGTCTGTACTGCATTTGGAAAAGCCTGACTCCGTTTCAGCGATGTAAAATAGATACAAAAATGATTTTCATGCTCAAATTAAACGGGATAATTTCGAAGTCTGTCCTCCTAAAACCCTAAAAGAAAAATTCAGACCTAACCTAATTATTATGGCAGATAACAGGATTTTCATTTTCGACACAACTCTTCGCGACGGCGAACAGGTTCCGGGATGCAAACTTAATGCTAATGAAAAAATTGAGCTTGCCCTGAAACTTGAAGAACTTGGTGTTGACATTCTCGAGGCCGGCTTTCCCATATCGAGCCCAGGCGATTTTAAGTCGGTACAGGAAATCGCAAACGTTATTAAAAACGCCACCGTATGCGCACTTACCCGCGCCGTGCAGAAAGATATTGAAGTGGCCGCCGAGGCCATCAAAAATGCAAAGCGCGCACGCATTCACACCGGTATCGGTGTATCCGACTACCACATCAAAGGAAAATTTAACTCAAACCGCGAAGACATTCTTAAAAGAGCCGTGCAGTGTATTAAATGGGCTCGCAACTATACAGACGATATAGAATTTTTCGGTGAAGATTCGGGACGTGCAGATAATGAATATCTCGCCCGCGTAATCGAAGCTGTAATCGCTGCGGGCGCAACAACAGTAAACATCCCCGACACAACGGGCTACTGCCTGCCTCACCAATACGGCGAAAAAATTGCGTACCTCGCCAACAACGTACCAAACATCGACAAAGCCGTTATCTCCTGCCATTGCCACAACGACCTTGGTTTGGCAACAGCCAACTCCATCGCCGGCATCATGAATGGAGCACGACAAATAGAATGTACAATCAATGGCCTCGGTGAAAGAGCAGGCAACACAGCACTCGAAGAAGTGGTAATGATTATCAGGCAGCACAGCTCGCTTGGCTTTTATACAAACATCAACGCGAAAATGCTCAACCCAATGAGCAGGCTCGTAAGTGATACAATGAGAATGCCGGTTCAGCCCAACAAAGCAATTGTTGGCGCCAACGCGTTCTCTCATTCATCAGGCATTCACCAGGACGGATTTCTAAAAGATGCGTTGAATTACGAAATCATCAATCCCGAAGAAGTGGGGGCCGAAATGTCTAAAATCGTGCTCACCGCAAGAAGTGGTCGCAGCGCTTTGGCCCACCGTTTTTCTAAACTCGGGTACCAGTTCGACAGAAATGGCATAGACGTTTTGTACGAAAGATTTTTAAAAGTCGCTGACCAGAAGAAAGAAGTCGTAGAAGAGGATCTTCATAAGCTGGCGAAAGAATACCAGCCCGTACCCGTACAGTGAGTAACAAACCGTGAGAAAGATGTCTAAAACATTATTTGATAAGATTTGGGACCGGCACGTGGTAAAAACCATACCTAACGGGCCGTCGGTGTTGTACATAGACAAACATTTCATACACGAGGTAACAAGCCCGCAGGCTTTTCGTGGAATTGAAAACAGGGGCGTAAGCGTTTTTCGTCCAAAGCAGGTGGTTGCTACCGCCGATCATAATGTGCCCACCATCAACCAGCACCTTCCCATCAGGGATGAACTGTCGAGGCACCAGGTGAGCAAGCTCGCCGAAAACTGCGCAAATCACAACATAGAATTATACGGCCTCGGCCATCCTTTCCAGGGAATCGTGCATGTGATAGGACCAGAGCTCGGTATCACTCAGCCGGGAATGACTATCGTTTGTGGCGACAGTCACACATCAACACACGGCGCTTTCGGGTCAATCGCTTTTGGTATCGGAACGAGTGAAGTTGAAATGGTGTTTGCGAGCCAATGCCTTCTGCAAAGTAAACCGAAGCAGATGCGGATAAATATCGATGGCAAATTGGGCAGGGGTGTTGTATCAAAAGATATTATTCTCTACATCATTTCAAAAATTTCAGCAAGCGGCGCCACAGGTTACTTTGTTGAATACGCAGGTTCAGCGATTCGCGAGCTGAGTATGGAAGCGAGGATGACCATCTGCAACATGAGCATCGAGATGGGCGCAAGAGGCGGAATGATAGCGCCCGATGAAACAACTTTCAACTACATGAAGGGAAGATTGTTCGCGCCAAAAGGAGATGAATGGGAAAGAAAAGTTGCTGAATGGAAGAAATTGTGCACCGACGACTATGCGAAATTTGATACTGAATTAAATATTAAAGCGGCGGATATCGAACCGATGATTACTTATGGTACCAACCCGGGATTAGGAATACCTATTGTCGGCGCGATACCACAAACGGAAGCGATCCCCGACGAAAACGAACGCCGAAACCTTCTTAAGGCGCTTGAGTATATGGGACTGCAACCGGGCAGGAAACTACTCGGCATGCCTGTGCAACATATTTTTATCGGAAGCTGCACCAATTCAAGGATTGAGGATCTTCGAATGGTGGCCGGCATAGTAAAAGGAAGAAAAAAATCTTCTGATGTGGAAGTGATGATCGTTCCTGGTTCGCAGCAGGTAGCTGAACAGGTACGAAAAGAAGGACTCGATAGAATTTTTGAAGAGGCCGGTTTCGAAATCCGGCAGGCCGGCTGCAGCGCTTGCCTTGGAATGAATGAAGATAAAATTCCCGCAGGGCACTACTGTATATCCACTTCGAATCGAAACTTCGAAGGGCGCCAGGGTGCAGGCGCGCGTACATTACTTGCCAGCCCGCTTACAGCTGCCGCATCAGCGATAACCGGTGTGGTAACAGACGTGAGAGAGTTAACAAAAGAGATTTGACGCATGAAAGCATTCACGGTACTTACATCGACATTTGTTCCGCTGCCAGTGGAAAATATAGATACCGACCAGATTATTCCCGCGCGATTCCTGAAAGCGACAACAAAAGAAGGGTTCGGGAAAAATCTTTTCCGCGACTGGAGATACGTAAATAACGATGAAGCGAAACCGAAACCGGATTTTGTTCTGAACCAGCCTCAATATCGTGGAGAGATACTGGTAGCGGGCAAAAATTTTGGTTGCGGATCGTCGAGGGAACATGCGGCGTGGTCGATACTTGATTATGGCTTCAGAGCCGTGGTGTCCAGTTTTTTCGCCGACATCTTTAAAAACAACGCGTTGAATAACGGCGTACTGCCTGTTCAGGTGTCTGATGAATTTCTTGCAGAAATTTTCAAACAGCCTAACGATTCAACTCTCACCATCGATCTGGAAAAGCAAACCATTTCAATTGATGGCACGGCTAAAAAGGAATATTTTGAAATTAACGAATACAAAAAAACATGTTTGCTCAACGGATATGATGACATTGATTTTCTGTTGAGCATTAAGGACGATATAGTTCAATACGAAGAAGCACGCAAATAGATATCCTGATGCAAAAAAAGATCGCGGTGATCATGGGCGATGGGATCGGACCTGAAGTGACACTGCAGTCAGTAAAAATACTCGACGCGGTGGGGCAGCAGTTTGGTCACAGGTTTTTCTTTACCTACTGCATGATGGGGGCCGAAGCGATCGAAAAAACAGGTGATCCTCTTCCTGGTGAAACACTCGAAATATGCCTT
>JAEUVS010000102.1 GCA_016786745.1 Chitinophagaceae bacterium
CAAACGAAACCAAACCTGCGACAGTTGCCGACAACAGATTTGGTGCAATTGTTCGCTCACCGCAATCAATGGTGGAGGTTACAGGCGCAAAAGCTGGTACTGGAACGGCAGGACAAATCAATTGTTCCCGCTTTAAAAAAACTTTTTGCCGAAAATGAAGACGCTGCCGTACGCCTCCACGTGTTTTATGCCCTCGACGGACTCGAATCAATGAATGCAGAGTTGGTGAGGCAGGCAATGAATGACAAGCATCCCGCGGTTCGCAAGGCAGGTGTCGAGATGGCCGAACGGTTTCCTGAAACTATAGCGTTGTTACAGAAAGCTATCAACGATTCATCGGCGCAAGTGGCGTTCCAGGCGGTTTTAAGCATTGGGGAGTTTCCTTCGCGCCAGGCTATCCAGCCTCTATCCGAAGCAATAAAAAAGTATGGAGAAAACAAATGGTTCAGAACCGCTGTATTGAGTTCAGTTCCCGGAAGTTCTATGGAATTTTTTGAATTGCTTTATAAGCAGAATTACTTTTCCGATAAATCGAAAGGCTCTTCTGTTTCGCTTTTGAATGATCTTTCTTTCATTATTAAAAAAAGAAATAAAGAGGATGAAGTAAGAAAGCTATCGGAAATGCTGAATTCCGCCGGTCTCACGCCGTAGACACTTTACACAATTAGAATTTGTATATTCAATCACAAATAAAACTTAGTGTATGAAAAATTACAGCAACAAAAAATTATTATTCATCACACTAATCCTCCTCACCTCCATTGCCATCACAGCATTTTCGATCGACAAATCCCCTCAGAAAAAACGTTCGGTGGTTTTCCTGATTACAAAAGACACAAACAACTATGAAGCACACCGGACAATACCAAAATTCGCCGCGCTGCTGGAGAAAGAACATGGGTACAAAACAACGGTGCTTTTAGGCACCGGGACCCACGGTGACTACCGCTACGAAAGCGTCGACGCGATTAAAGAGGCTGACCTGTTAATAATAATGGCCCGAAGAATTGCATTGCCTCACGACCAGATGCAAACCATTAAAAATTATGTGAGCAGCGGAAAACCCGTAATAGGCATACGAACCGCACACCACGCATTTCATGTAATGGAAACTATACAGGATGGACATGAAGACTGGCCCGCATTCACTGCGGATATTCTTGGTTGCGAAAACAAAGGGTATGGTCCTCACGACGCCGGCTACGAAGTGTCGACCGTATCAGAAGCAGCAAGCCATCCGATTTTAAAAAATGTTGCGCCCAGTAACTGGCACAGCAAGGGTGGTATCTACCATGTGCAATTGCTTGATAAAAATGCAACCGTATTGTTGAAAGGTGAAGTAGAAGGTAAAACAGAACCAATCGCATGGACGCGTACAGCGGGAAAAAATAAAGTTTTCTACATCTCCATGGGCTATCCAGATGATTTTGAAACGGAGCATTTCAGGAGGCTGCTGATTAATGGCATTAAGTGGGCGATACAATAAACCTGATTTTTCAATTCAGGAAAAATCCTAACTTCAGAATACCAAGTAACTGCTTTTGCTTTGCAAAAAGATAATCTGCATAATGAAAAAATGCTGTTCAGGCAGATTAGTGCCGGCGACGAACAGGCCTTCAGGTCCATCTTCTATTTGTACAAGACACAGTTATTTAAAGTAGCTATACGTTTAACGAAGTCGAAAATCGTTGCCGAGGAAATTATCCAGGAAGTATTTCTCAGCCTGTGGGTAAGCAGGGAACACCTGGTGAAAGTGGAACAACCTTCTTCATATCTCTACCGCACACTTTTCAATAAAGTGAGCAGCTACCTGAAAAAAGAAGCCAACCAGGAACGGATTATAAAAGCAGCGATGCAGGCGGGTCAACCCGCCTCCGATCCCGTTCGCCAATTGGTTGAAGAACACGACACGCAACGCCTGATAGAACAGGCGCTTGTAAAACTTCCCTCGCAGCAGAATATTGTCTACCGCCTCAGTCGTCAGCAGGGCTTAAGCAACGACGAGATTGCCAGCCATTTACATGTTTCTCAAAACACAGTAAAAAGTCATCTTTCAAAAGCCATTTGGTTTATCAGGACATATCTCAAAAACCTGGCGGTGGTTCTTTTGTTTCTCAAGGACCTTTAATTTTTCTTTTCACTCACCCTTTTTTCTTTCCCGGCGCTCTACATTAAGAAGGGGAAGATGGCATTAATGCTTTCTGAACCACAACAAAACACTTCTATGAGATTAAATGAAAGCCGTATAAAGCATTTATTGCGACTTTTCGCCGACAACAAAGCCAGTGAAGGGGAGATCAAGGACCTGCTAGCCCTTCTCCGCACAGAAGAAGGAGATAAAATACTGGAAACGTTTATCCTGCAACTGCGGGAAGAGCCCGATCAGTCGTATCCGCATGTTCCGGTTGATTGGGATAATGTCTGGAATAACATTCATCAATCTGCACTTCAGCCAGAACGTAAAATTCATTCAATTAAATGGTTGTATAGCGCTGCCGCCGTGATTTTGGTACTTCTAAGCGTGGGGGCTTTTTATTATTTCAATGATTCGCCGACGGCTAACGTAGCTGTAACCCCGGTTCAACCCGTTGAAAATGATATTCAACCCGGGGGCGAGAAAGCCATTCTTACATTAGCCAACGGATCGCAGATTGTTTTGGATGACGCTTCTCCGGGAAAAGTTGCGGAGCAGGGAAATGCTGAAATAATCAAGGATGCAAGCGGTCATCTTGTTTACAAGGGTACAGGACAACCAGTGAATGAAGTGATGTACAACACCGTGAGCACGCCACGCGGTGGTCAATACAAACTGGTTTTACCCGACGGAAGCGGAGTGTGGCTCAACGCTATCTCTTCAATAAAGTATCCAACCGCATTTACTGGAACTGAAAGGATGGTAGAAATTACCGGTGAAGCATATTTTGAAGTATCGAAAGATGCGAAGAAACCTTTTCGCGTGATTGTAAACCGGCGAAGCTTTTCCCAGCCTGATCAAAACGACGGATCATCTGAAAAAAGAAACGAAATACAGGTACTGGGCACACATTTCAACGTCAACGCATACTCCGACGAACCATCCATTAAAACGACGCTCGTAGAGGGCAGCGTAAAGGTGATAAACGGCAATTCTTCTTCCGTTATCAAACCAGGTCAACAATCACAGGTGGGCGACAATGGAAAAATAAACGTTATCAGCGATGCAAATTTATCTGAAGCGCTTGCGTGGAAGGATGGCCGCTTTGAATTTAATGATGCCGACCTGAAAACAATTTTACGCCAGGTAATGAGATGGTACAACGTTGAAGTAGAGTACCAGGGTGCTTTGTCGGAAAGATATTTTACCGCGGCTATATCGCGCAACAAAACCTTATCTGGTTTGCTGAACATTCTCAAACAAAGCGACGTTGATTTTCAATTGAATGGAAACAAACTTATCGTACGGCCCTGAATTAAACTCATCAGCCTCAACGAAAACCGCCCCGGGGTCGAGGCCGGAGCGGCAAATAGTTGGGTTGAATACAATAAACAATCGGAGAGGATTGCACATTTCTTTAACCCAAACAATACAAAGTTATGCATTTAAAAGCTCTCTTTGGCCCACCCAAAACTGACCTAAAAAAAGCGCTGCTGATTATGAAGATTACAGCATTTATCCTTCTCGCTGCCTTCCTTCAGGCAAGTGCCACGGGGCATTCGCAAACCGTCACGATGTCGGCATCCAACACTTCCCTTGAAAAAATTTTCCAGGAAGTGAAAAGACAAACGGGCTACGATTTCTGGTACGAAAGCAAGCTGCTTAAACAATCCAGGAAAGTGAATATCGACGTTAAGGACGTTGCACTCACCCAGGTATTGAACATTTGTTTTCAAAACCAGCCGCTTACCTATTCCATAGTTGAAAAAACAATTATCGTAAAACCGGCGAACGTCGCACCGGAAGTGATCAACACTCCACCGCCACCTCCACCGCCATTTACCGTTAGCGGTACGATAACAGATGCCAATGGTCAGCCTCTCGAAGGTGCGTCTGTGAGGTTAAGGGGACGTGAGTCGGGCGTTGCAACCGATGCGAGAGGAAACTTTTCCATACAGGTTCCCGAGGGAGGAGGAGTGCTTGTTGTTACGTACGTGGGATT
>JAEUVS010000107.1 GCA_016786745.1 Chitinophagaceae bacterium
AGGAAATGATCGCGAAAGATTACCTGGGTCAGATCACACAGGTGTCGTGCCGATACGACAGGCATAATGACTGGCGCAGACCGGTACCTGATCCAAAACTTGAAAGAGCGATCAACTGGAGGATGTATAAAGAATATTCAGGCGGAGTTGCGGCGGAACTGCTTTCACATCAAATGCATTTCATCAATTGGGCGCTCGGCACACATCCCGACGAAGTGTTTTCGACCGGTGGAATCGATTTCTATAAAGATGGCAGGGAAACATACGACAATGTGCAGATAACGCTCAGGTACGGACAAAAAGGAATTGTTGGAAATTTCGGTACCACTCTCGCTAATGAAAGAGAAGGATTTATTTTCAAGATTAAAGGTTCGAAAGGCGCGGTAGAGTTGCTATTTGACGACGGAATTTTTTATCCTGAAAAAGAAACAAAGAAACAACTGGAGACAGTAGACGGTGTTGCCGGCGCAACGAGAATAGAATGGAATAAAGATGGCGGTATCCCGATATTAAAAGAAAAGATGAACGATGGCACCTGGTACGCTTTCTCAGACTTTCATACATGTATAACCGAAAAGAAAGAGCCGATGGTGGATATTGCGCAAGGAGCCACAGCGGCCGTTACGGTACACTTAGCGAATAAGTCGCTGTATGGACATACTGTTGAAAAGTGGCAGAATGTTGTTTAACGAATTGAGCGCAAAGTCTACAACGTAGCGGCTTTCACTTTTGCCGCAGGAGTAGTTGTAAACTTTGTATTGTCCAACGGCTTCACAGCAAAGCCCTGCTTTTTCAGGAGCGCAAGCAAACCTTTCTCGCCGCCAAGGTGTCCGGCTCCCACAGCAAACAATGTAGACATCTGGAACATTTGCTCCGGGATCTGATCTGCCCATCGCCTGTTACGGTCATAAAGCAACACACCCATATATTGCGCCATACCGGGATCAGCCTCCTCAGTAAGTGAATCCATATCATTTATCTCCTGGCGGCGATACATGTCCGCCATTTGCACAGTTGCCTTTTTGTATTTGTCTATACTATCCACATACATCACCAAATCCTGCGCTTGTTTTTCATAAGGAATACTATCAAAAATTGAAGCCTGGAACTCCATTGTTTCAAGTCCGTTTACTTCCTTGTCATATTGCTTGGCTTCTGCCATGATCTGCTGCTCAATACTAACTTTTTTCTGACAGGTCAACAATCCTTCACTGATAAATGCTGAAATAAAATACGGTTTGAACCTGCTGAGCATCGCGAAAGGAAACATCACCTTGTTTTCCCTGAAATAGTTTTCAAGTTTTTGATAGTCATCCGGTGAAACAAGATCCGATAATTTCAATCCGTTCGTCATGCGTGCATATTTCAAGGCACTCATCATCTCTTCCATATTATCCATATCAAGCTCGAAATAAATCTGCTTTGATTTGTGTATTGCCTCTTTCAAACCATCACTCATCTTTGCATCCTCTTCACATACCATGTGCATGGTTCCATAGAGGTACGATGGTTCTTTTAATCCTCTTCCACTTACTTCCCATAAAAGCGTGTTATTTGGGTCCGCGGGTTTTATTTTCTTCGTTTGGGCCTCACTAATAAGGTAAACGGATAAGAGGGACATAAAAATCAAAAGTTTCCAGATACTCATGCTAAGTGCTTTTACTTATAAGACGGAATTAATGCCCTTTTTGGTGGGTTAACACGCTTCAATTTAGATAAAAATATTATTATACTTGTGGCAGATTAAACCCTTTTAAACCTTTATGCGCCTTATCCTTATGGCAGCACTTGTGCTGCCGTGCGCCATCTTCGGCCAATCAAAAAAAGACAAAATCACCTTCGGAAAAGTGAGCAAAGAAGAATTGCTCAACAACACCTGCGAGTTCGACAAAGACGCAGAAGCAATGGTGCTGTATGAATCCAGCAGGTTATACATGGACATCACCGGTCCCGAAGTATACAGGGAATTGCAGGTTCACCGCAGAATTAAGATACTTAACGATAACGGCCTGAAAAGAGCCGATATAAAGTTAGACTACAGGCACTACCTGAATGCTCAGCAAATCAACAGTATCAGCGCCGCCACTTACAATCTCGACGCAGCAGGAAATGTTGTAGTGTCGAAGGTGGAGAAAAGCCTGATCTACGATAAGAAACTAAACGCCAAATACAGCCAGGAATCATTCACCTTCCCTGATGTGAAAGTGGGAAGCGTAATTGAATATAGGTACACGTTTCGCGGGTACAGCAACCCCCATTGGGTAATGCAGGAAAGCATCCCGGTAAAGGAGGTACACTACGAAGTTAACTTTCCAGGCATTGTTGAACTCCATTCGCAGACGTTCTGCACCTACCCTATCAGGAAAAAAGACGAATCAACCGGTCTGCGATCTATCATGAAATATGAGATGGCAAATATTCCGGCGCTGAAAGACGAAGCGTTTATGACGTGCCGCGAGGATTATCTCGAAAGAATAGAATGCTGGCCGATTGCCGTAAACTACGAGGGCCGTAGAATTCCGCTGGTGAGAACATGGAAGCAGGAAGCCGTGCGCCTCCTTGAGGCCGAAGATTTCGGAACGCAATTAAAAAAAGATATACCCCGCACCACTGAGCTTGATGCCGCACTTCAGAAGATTTCGAACCCTTTCGAGAAGATGGTCACCATTCACAATTATGTGCGCAATAACATGAAATGGGACGGCGTGGATAATTTCTGGGCGCTGACAGGCGTCAAGAACGCATGGAAAGAAAAAAGCGGGACATCTGGTGAAATTAATCTCATACTCATCAACCTTCTTCGAGATGCAGGCTTGAAAGTTGATCCTGTAATGGTAAGCACCCGCGAGAATGGTCGTGTATCATTTACTTTCCCCGACATCTTCCAGTTTAATAAAGTTCTTGCTTACGTTGAAATCGACGGCAAGTTCTATGTACTCGACGGAACAGATAAACATACCCCATCAGGCGTAATACCAGCCGATGTAATGGCGACGGAAGCGTTGGTGTTGGATCCCAGCGGTCCCATGAATTTCAGAATTATCGAACTGTGGGACGATAGTCATACCGATAAAAATTTCGTGATTCTGCAGGCGAAAATAGATGAGACCGGCAACATGAAAGGTCATGCTACAATCACCAGCCGCGACTATGGTCGTATTAAGAGAACGCCAGGGCTAAAAAACAAAAATGAATTTATTACGCGGTTCATTTCTAAAGGAACGGCCGATTTTTCTATAGATGGACTAAATTTAAAAAACGAGGAAACAGACTCGCTGCCCCTCATCCAGGAATTCGACTTTAGCGGCGCTGTTAAAGAATCAGGCGGGTACAGCTACTTTGCTATTAACATGTTTAGCGGTCTCGGGGTAAATCCGTTTATCTCCGACAAGCGTGTTTCTGATATTTTCTTTGGCACCAACCAGATGCACCAGATAATTACCAGCATAACTATCCCGGATGGATACACATTTGAAGAACTTCCGGAGAATGTAAAAATGACTCTTCCGGATAACAGTTTGTCAATAACAAGAATGCTTGGCGCAACAGGAAATATTCTAAGCACCCGAATTATCATCGAATTCAAGAGGCCGGTTTATGGCGCGCAGGAATACGGCGACCTCAAAGAATTTTATAAGAAAATGTATTCGCTGCTCGATGAGCAGGTTGTCATAAAGAAAAAATCATAACCTACCATGAAAAAGAGAAACCTTTTTATTTTTTCTGCGTTGCTGATTTCTTCAGCGGCGTTCTCACAGTTCAGCCAGCAATTTGGAGAACTTAGTGCCGAGGAAGTCAATATGAAGCAATGTAGTTTCGACCCCGAGGCCTCAGCAGCGGTGCTCCTTGATGCCGGCAATTCATGGTACAACGACGATGATGCGCTTATTACCTACTATCATCGCCGTATCAAAATCCTTAAAGACGACGGTATTGAATATGGCGATGTTAAACTTTCCTTTTACAGCGATAACAACTTCGAATACATAGATCGGATAGAAGGTGTAACCATTAATCCTGATGGTAAAGGTGGTACAACAGCTACACACCTCGACCCCAAATCTATTTTTGTCAGAAAGCTGAATAAATACCGGAGCGAAGTAAGTTTCGCCATGCCCAACGTAAAAGCGGGAAGCATAATCGAGTACCAATATCACGTTACAGCCAAAAGCTATAGCGGGCTCCGCGACTGGTCATTCCAGGATGAAATTCCTGTCTACTTCAGCAAATACAAGCTTGATATCGTGCCTGGCCGCGAGATAAGCTACCTGGTCCAGTACAATCCGAAGTTCAAAGTTGGTGTTGATAACGACAAAGCAAATCATGCCATCAGCTTCTCGATGAACAATATTCCGGGGCTCACCGATGAGCCTTACATGGATGCAAGGCAGGACTATATTCAGAAAGTGATTTTCCAGACCACAAAATACATGGGACATGTAGGACAGGTAAATTTTATGTCCACATGGAAGGAAGTAACCAGGGAATTGATGAGCCGTTCTGATTTCGGTAAACAAATGCGGCTGGAAATTGACGAGTGCAGGGATTTTGTCGCACAAACAGTCGCCGGCAAAAGTGATTCCGAAAAAATACAACTCATACACGATTATGTTGCAAGTAATCTAACATGGGATCGTGTGTATGCGTTAACAGCTGAAGCGGGTATTAAAAATCTGTGGAAGAAGAAAACCGGAAATTCTGCAGAAATAAATCTCCTGCTTATCAACCTTTTGAAAGCAGCGGGTCTTGAAGCTTATCCCATATTGGTGAGTGAACGCGGCCACGGAAGAATCAATAAGGACCAACCTTTCATCAACCAGTTCAGCAACGTATTCGCTGTTGTATTTTCCGGTGGCAAAAAATATTATCTCGATGCCACGGATCAGTTTACACCCAGCCATCTTATTCCATACAGCATCCTTAACAGCACAGGCTTCATTGTGGACAATAAAATTGGAGGATTGATTGACATCGCTGAGGAACAGAACCGGTATTCTGATTTCATTAATATTCTCACCACGATCAATGAAAACGGGGAGATGAAGGGCTCGGTTCACAATGAAAGCAGGGATTATGCGAGAACTGAAAAATTAAGAGACTACTTCGGTCATAAAAATGATTACGTTGACAACTATATTAAGAAAGGGATGGTTAACGTGGCTGTAGAAAATTTCAAGGTGATAAATCAGGATGAAGAAAGGCTGCCGTTGACACAACAGTTCGACTTTTCGTCCAACATTCAGTCTACCGGCGACTATTCTTTTATAAACCTGAATATGTTCACGGGATTGGAATCAAATCCGTTTATTATTAATGAACGTTTTTCGAATATCAATTTCGGTTACAAAAAATCTTTGCAGGTAAAATTCACCATCAACCTGCCTCCCAATTTTAAAGTGGATGCGTTGCCCAAAAATATCCAGTTGGTAAACAATAGCCGTACAGTAACGTTTACGAGACAAATGTTCCAGGAGAAATCACAGCTTCTCGCGGTTATAAAAGTTGATATCAATAAGTCAATTTATAATATCAACGAATACCCCGAAGTGAAGGACTTTTTCAAGCAGATGATCAACCTGATGAACGAACAGGTAGTTCTCAAAAAGCTATAAACTCAAACCATGAAACGAACAGCATATCTCTTCATATTAAGCATTTTGGGCTCTTTCGCTGCGTTCCCGCAGTACGATGCAGCTTCTATTCCTGCTGCTTTGAAGGAAGGAGCCAGTGTGATAAAGAGATCGGAAACAGCAATTTTCGAGGTGAAGGATGTTGATCACGCGCGATATTCAATTCACCGGATTTATACCATCCTCAATGAAGAAGGAAGAAGAAAACTGTTTTTCCACCTGCACACCAACAAGATGGTTAAAATTGACGAGGTAGATCTCCGGGTTTACGATGAATCTGGTCGGCAGGTAAACAGGTTTAAGAAAAAAGACCTTCAGAAAGAAGCCTCACAGGGCGGTCTCGTAGAAGATGGAATGCACCATTGGTTAAATATTCCAACAAACGGCTATCCTGTTACTATCGAGATGAAATATGAGACGATAGAAACGAGTACCCTGTTCTATCCGCATTTCTCCGTCCAGGACGCTGACGAAGCGGTTGAAAGTTCGACTTACGTGGCCATCGTGCCAATAAATATGGACCTGCGTTATATGCAGCAGAAGATAGACGAAAAACCAGAAATCGGTTTTATAGGCGACAATAAAGTGTACACATGGCAGATCAAAAACAGGAAAGCATATAAAGACGAAGCAAATGCGATTAATGCCAACCCGGCAATATTGCTTGCTCCGAATAAATTCAAATGTTTCAATACATATGGCGATATGTCGTCCTGGAAGTCGTTTGGAGTGTGGGGTTACGACCTGTTAAAGGGCATAGACGAATTATCTCCGGACCGTAAAGTATTTTTTAATCAGCTCGTAAAAGACGCAAAGACGGATCGCGAAAAAATAGCCATCCTATATAATTACCTTCAGAAAAATTTCCGTTACGTAAGTATTCAGCTTGGTATTGGCGGCTACAAGCCGTTTCCTGCGCAATTTACCGATGAGAAAAAATATGGAGACTGTAAAGGCCTGAGTTTTTACATGCATGCGGCGCTCAAAACAGTTGGCGTAAAAAGCTATTGCGCGCTGATCAACCGCGAAGTAAAAGACAATCCTGTGCCGCCGGCCTTTCCGCTCAACAGGTTCAACCACATGATTCTTTGCGTTCCGCAGGGAAAAGATACTACCTGGCTGGAATGCACAAGTAATACAAATGAATTCGGTTTCTTAGGATCTGATAACGAAAACAGGAATGCCCTCCTGCTCACCGAAAATGGCGGCGTGCTTGTTGCCACGCCCAAAAGCAAAGCAAAAAATACCGCTGTTACCACATCAACACATGTTAAGTTGGCCGACGATGGATCCGGCGCGATTTCAACTGATTTTTCGGCCACAGGCGATTACAAATACATCATCGATGAAATTGTAACATCGAAAAAGGATGATCAGAAACATATACTTGTGGGCTACCTGGGTTTTAAGCAGCCTGATGAATTTTCAATCGTAAAGAAAGATGACCGACTGGTTTTTGAACTGTTGGTTGAAAAAATCCCCCAGTTTTCGGCAGGTACAAAAATGTTCCTGAATCCACGCGTAAACCCTATCTGGAGTTCTGTACTACCGAAATCAGAAAACCGTCAGCAGGATTATTTCTTCCACGCGCCCTTTGTAAAAGTTGATACGACCGTATATGACCTGCCGGCTGAATACACTGCTGAATCTGTTCCGCCGACATCGGATCTGAAATGCGAATTTGCGAGCTATTCCACCACTTACAACTATGATAAAGAAAATAATCGCCTCGTGAGTATAGCAAGGCTGGAATTATATCAGAACAGGATTCCTGCCGGCAAGTACGCCGAAATAAAGAAATTTTTCGACGGCGTAATTTCCGCCGACGGTCAGAAACTGATTATAAAAAAGAATTAAATACTTACTACAGCTTCCTGGCCATATAGCTGGTCGCGGTATTTAAGAGATGGGGATGGAATGAATTCACCGATACCGAGTTCATTCCATTTTTTATCCACGGCAGTGATCGTTTCGTTGTCTGCAACTATAATATTCGGCCAATCGCGCCTGAAATTATCGAACTCCTTCGTTTTTATTGTTCCGTCGAATCCCATGCACGCAAAGTTTTCCTGCCGTGATAAAAACGAATCGCGCTTCGGATCAACATTATTGCAAAAACGCCATAGCGCCACTGGCAGATCATTCGCATCAACAGTATCTTCTACATAAATTATCATCTTAATGCCTTTTATCTCCTGTTGCGCGCAGAGACTTCTATGCAACGATTCCA
>JAEUVS010000007.1 GCA_016786745.1 Chitinophagaceae bacterium
AAAGATTTTTTGGTAAACATATATTCAAATGCTTTAATCATTGTGTCCAAAAATAACGATTAAACGGATGGGTTGTTGCTCGGAAGAGGCGAATTAACAAGGCGAAAGCGGGAGAAGAAGTGGGGTGACTGATGGGGCTCGAACCCACGACCCTCAGAACCACAATCTGATGCTCTAACCAACTGAGCTACAGTCACCGTTTGAGGGGGCAAAATTAGGTGAAAAGATTTTTTATACCAACTTCGCATGTTTTTATTCCGGGCAGACATCTTATTTCTATGCAAAATTTTACAGCCCTGGCCCTGTGTATCTTTTTGGCACTGGCATCGTTGGGCCAGGGAAGGCCTGGCGGAAACGGCGGCCAGGCAATGAATGCGGGAAGATTTTACGGAAGAATCGTAGATGAATTAACGGATAAAGGCATCGACGCAGCGTCTGTTCAGCTGATCTCCACAAAGTTTGATTCCACGACTAAAAAAAGACGGGATACCATTATTTCAGGAATGCTCACCAGGAAATCGGGCGATTTCAGCCTCGAAAATCTTCCTGTAATGGGCAGGTATAAGCTTATCGTTACCGCTATAGGCTACCGGGAAACAGAGCTGCCCGTGTCGTTTGATCTCAAATTCGGGCGCGGACAGGATATGTCGCAAATGATGGCAGCTATCGATAAGGACCTCGGTAACATCAAACTGGCCATTGACACGCAAATGCTCGCGTCCGTAACAGTGTCAGCCGACAAACCGCTTATGCAGATGGGCATCGACAGAAAAATTTTCAATGTTGATAAAAATATCAATTCCGCGGGCGGAACGGCCGTCGACATCATGCGGAACATTCCCGGTCTGAATGTCGACATCGAAGGCAACGTCACGCTCCGGAATTCAGCGCCACAGATATTTGTTGACGGCAGGCCCACTACCCTCTCGCTCGACCAGATACCATCCGACGCCATTGAAAGCGTAGAAATGATTACAAACCCTTCTGCGAAGTTCGATGCCAGTGGTGGTCAATCAGGCATCCTGAATATCGTTCTCAAGAAAGCCCGCAAAGTGGGATATAATGGCGGAATACGCGTTGGTGTTGACTCACGCGGACGTTTCAACGGTGGTGGAGATTTCAACGTGCGGCAGGGTAAATTCAACTTATTCGCCAATGTATTTTACAACCAGAGAAAATCGAAGAGCTGGGGCGAAACCAATCGCCTGGCGACATCAACAGAAACGTTTCAAAAAAATAACGGCGTATTCACCGGCAATTTCGCATTTGCAAGGTTCGGGATAGACTATTTCATGAATAACCGGAACACCATCACCATCTCACAGAACATTATGGGAGGAAAGTTCAACATGAATAACCAGAATGATTTGCTGTACCGTTCTCTTCTTTCGTCTTCTTCTTTTTATGAATCGCAATATAGAAATACACTTGGCCGTAACAACTTCAACAACTATAACACAAGCATAGGGTATAAACATTTATTTCCGCAGGCAGGACGCGAACTCACCGCCGATGTCAACTACAACTATTCACCGAGCTCAGGTTACCAGAATATAAGCATCCGATCGTTCAGCGATGAGGAGCAGGCTAACCCGAAAACACCTGAACAACTGCAAAGTATTAATACCGGCGGCAACAATAAATTTATCGTGGTGCAAACCGATTACGTTCATCCGCTTAATGCGAATATGAAATGGGAAGCAGGATTGCGTTCGCAAACACGCAGGTACGAAAGTCACCAGTTCAATTTTTACGACGGTGTTCCGCAAACCGCGCTTAACAATGAATTTAGCTATAGTGATCACGTGTATGCGGGCTATGGAATTTTCTCTCATAAAATTCCGGAGGTGTTCAGCTACCAGGTAGGGTTAAGAGTAGAAAGTTCGAGTTACGATGGTGAGCAAATCGGTAAACAATCTTACAGCAACGACTTTCCACTAAGCCTCTTTCCGAGCATCTTTCTAACAAAAAATATCGGTGACAAACAGGATCTGCAGCTCAACTACAGCAGGAAAATAAACAGGCCCAATTTCTTTCAGCTAATGCCTAACACCGATTTTTCAGACACACTTAACCTGAACACCGGCAACCCGAACCTGAAACCGGAGTTTACCAACTCTTTGGAACTGTCGTACCAGAAATTATATGGCGAACGCAACAACACTTTCCTTGTAACAGTGTTCGGCAAACAAACGAATAACCTGATTGCGCGCTATCAAAGTTTAAGAGACATTGGCGACACATCGGCGCTTGTATCATCTTACATCAACGCGAGCGAGTCATATGCTGCCGGAATCGAGTTTATTTTCAGGAATCACTTTACGAAGTGGTGGGAAATGAATTTCAATACCAACGTGTATTATTCCAAAATCAGGGGCAGCAATGATGTGCCTGACCTGGAAAACGAAAGAACAAGCTCCTTCACGAAAATCAATAATACCTTCAGGATCACGAAAACGCTGAGTGTTCAGCTTAGCGGCGACTACCAGACGCGGAGCGCCCTGCCTGTTTCCACGAGCAACAGCGGTGGTGGAGGCGGTCGTGGCGGTGGCGGCTGGATGGGGGGCCCGCCGTCGAGCACCCAGGGGTACATCGATGCCAACTATGGTGTGGACATCGGCATCCGCAAGGAATTTAAAATCCGTAAGAACCAGGCTTCTCTCTCACTTAATATGAATGATGTATTGCGTACACGCAGGCATTTTGTTCATTCTGAATCGAGTGTGTTCTGGCAGAACGAGTGGCGACGTAGGGATCCACAGGTGGCCAGGCTCAACTTCAGCTACCGTTTTGGCAAATTCGACGTCAACCTGTTCAAGCGTAAAAACAACCGAAGCGAGACCGACAGCATGCAGGGCGGAATGGAATAAAGTTGGCGGTATTCTTTTTTATATAGTATACTTGCACGCCGACGGGCTTTACATATAATCCGTTTTAGTTATATTATGGCTAAGAATTTATTGATTGTGGAGTCGCCTGCGAAAGCCAAAACCATAGAAAAGATACTTGGTGAAGATTTCGAGGTTAAAAGTTGTTATGGGCACATCAGGGATCTTAAGAAAGAAGAGATGGGGATCGATGTGAATAACAACTATAAGCCTACCTATATAGTTCCTGAAGATAAAGCCAAGGTTGTCAAGGAACTTAAGCAGTTTGCCAAGAAATCGGATGAGATTTGGCTCGCGACGGATGAGGACCGCGAAGGTGAGGCCATCAGCTGGCATCTTTGCGAGGTACTCGGCCTTGACCCAACCCAGACGAAAAGGATAGTTTTTCATGAAATTACAAAGCCTGCGATAAGGTCAGCCGTTGAAACACCGAGAACAGTTGACATGAACCTCGTGATGGCACAGCAGGCGCGCCGTATTCTCGACCGAATTGTGGGATTTGAGCTTTCGCCGGTGTTATGGCGCAAGATGAGCATGAAAAACAACCTCAGCGCAGGCCGTGTGCAGAGTGTTGCGGTAAGGCTCATCGCAGAAAGAGAACGTGAGATCAACGCATTTGTTCCCGAAAGCCGGTTCAGGGTCGAAGCATTGTTTACCGCAAAAGACAATTCCGGTAAGTCGGTAACCTTTTCCGCGGAAGGAAAAAAATACAAAGACGCGCAGACCGCAGAAGATTTTCTACGCTCATGCTTTAAAGCCGACTTTACTGTAAGCGATATCCAGGTTAAGCCGGGCAAAAAAACTCCGCCTGCTCCCTTTACGACATCTACGTTACAACAGGAAGCGAGCCGCAAGCTTGGATATTCTGTGGCGCGGACAATGATACTTGCGCAGAAATTGTACGAAAGCGGCAGGATCACTTACATGCGTACGGACAGCGTGAACCTGAGCGAAACCGCAAGAGAAGATATAACCAAACAGATTTCTCAGCAATACGGAAAGAACTATGTGTTCAGCCGGAAATTTAAAAACAAAAACGAAACCGCGCAGGAGGCACACGAAGCCATCCGTCCGACCTACATGGAAAATACAACTGTTGAGGAAGCTGATGCGCGAAGGTTGTATGAGCTGATCTGGAAGCGCACAATGGCCTGCCAGATGGCCGACGCTGAACTCGAGCGGACAACAGCAAAAATTTCCATCTCCACAAATAAAGAGGAACTGACCGCACAGGGTGAGGTATTGAAATTTGACGGGTTCCTGAAAGTTTATATGGAAGACAGGGATGATGAAGATATTTCAGAAGATGAGCATGAAGAAGGAATGCTTCCCCCTCTTGCGGTTGGCCAGAAACTGCCGCTGAAGGAAATGAAGGCGATTGAAAGGTTCAGCAGGCCACAACCGAGATACACTGAAGCTTCGCTCGTTAAAAAGCTGGAAGAGCTGGGTATCGGTCGTCCTTCGACATACGCTCCTACTATCTCGACAATTCTCAAAAGAGGTTACGTTGAAAAACGCGATAAGGAGGGTGTAAAAAGAGATTTCCAGATATTAAAACTGAAAGACGACAGGATTTCGCGGATAACTGAACAGGAAAATACGGGGGCGGAAAAGGCAAAATTGTTTCCTACCGACCTCGGCCTCGTGGTAACAGACTTCCTGAAGATGTATTTCGACGACATCATGGACTACAATTTCACTGCCCGAATTGAAGAAGAATTCGATGAGGTGGCGGCTGGAAAATTGAAGTGGAACAAGATGATCGACGACTTCTACAATCCTTTTAAAAAGGATGTGGAGGACACAAAAGAAAATGCGGACAGGATAAAAGGAGAAAGAGAACTGGGTATGGATCCCGATTCAGGCAGGAAGGTGGTGGCAAGAATGGGAAGATACGGTCCTATGGTGCAGATCGGCGATGTAAATGACGAAGAGAAGCCGCGTTTTGCGAAGCTGAAAAACACGCAGAGCATCGAAACGATTTCTTTCGAAGAAGCAATGGAACTTTTCAAACTGCCGCGTAACCTTGGTCGGTTTGAGGACAAGGATGTAACGGTGAACATTGGACGCTTTGGGCCTTACATTGCGCACGACGGTAAATTCTATTCACTAAGCAAGGACCGCGATCCGTACACCATCACACTTGAAGAAGCTACGCCCATCGTCGTTGAAAAACGCGCGGCGAAAGAAGAGCGCACAATAAAGATTTTTGAAAAAGAAAAAATACAACTGTTAAGAGGACCGTATGGCCCTTATATCAAACAGGGATTGCGCAATTATAAAATTCCGAAAGAGGTGCAGGAAAGAGCGGCAGACCTCGAGATTGATGAAGTAAAAAAACTGATAGAAGAAGCTAAAGCCAATCCGCCGAAAAAAACCTTCAGGAAAAAGAAGGGAACATAACACATAACAAACCACAATGCTGTCGTTCAGGTTCAGGCTCACCGAAGAAGAATTCCTGCAGTTCAACTATTATACAGCCTGGGGCGCTCCTGAAAGAAAAAAATACCGCATTTATTATTTTCTAAGGGTAATGTTATTGTACGGCGCTGTTGCCATGCTTTACATCGTCGCCACACGACAGCATTACATCTGGATAGACATATCTGTGTTTGTAATCACCGGCACGCTTTATCTCATTATGATTCCTTCCTTCGTTAAAAGTTCTATCAGGAGGAAAGTAAAAGATATCCTTTCAAAAAAAGAAAATCAGCACGTGCTCGGGGAAGCTGAAGTAATACTATCCAACTCAGGTATCGTGGATAAGGATACATACAGCGAGAGCCGCTACAACTGGGATGCCATCATGCGGCAGGTGGAAACTGATGACAGTTTTTACCTGTATACGAATTCATATCATGCAATCGTTATACCCAAGCGGATTGCGACGGCAGATCAGCAAAACGAACTGAGGAGAATGCTCAGCGAACACCTGCCACTGGATGCCTGATAACGTTGGGGGCACAATTTTTTTCAGCAGTAGAAATAAACATTTCCATTCGTGTTGTGGAAAACATTATCAAATCGTTGTGACAAAGTTCAGCGATATTGATTCATAATCTGTAATACCAATTAGCTATGGAAGAAACCAGGGAAATTAATGCCTTGCTTCACCTTATCGACGATCCGGACGAAGAAGTATTTGGTGTGGTTTCGAACAGGATTATAGACTTTGGCAAAGGAATCATACCCAATCTTGAAAACCTCTGGGAGAACACCGTAAGCGAGGACGTACAGGGCCGCATAGAACTACTTATTCACCGCCTCCACTATCGCGACCTCACCGACGAAATTGAACAATGGAGTAGAAATATCCACCACGATCTGTTGACCGGCGCCCTCCTAGTGGCGCGTTTTCAATACCCCGACTTAGGCACCGCGCAGGTTTACCAGGATATAGAAAAACTTCGCCGCAACATCTGGCTCGAGTTGAACACCTACCTTACCCCTCTCGAACAGGTAAATGTACTCACCAGTATTTTGTATAATTATTTCAACATTAAAGGGACCGAAGTTGCCTACCAGGCCCCGGAAGAATTTCTCATTAACAAACAACTGGAATCTAAAAGAGGAAACGCCATCGCGAACGGCATACTTTACCTCGTGCTCAGTGAACTACTCGATATACCGGTGCGCGCCATCAACATTCCAAAACAGTTTGTGCTGAGTTATTTCAAAAGTGATTATGATTTTTCGAAGCACACCGAAAATTTCATGTATAAATCGGAGTTCTTCATTGATCCTATCAGCGGACAGGTGTTTACACACAAAGATGTGGAAACATATTTTAAAAGAATTAATGTGCCGCCGGTTACATCTTATTTCAAACCGCTTTCCAACAAAAGGATCATACAGGTGCTGCTTGAAGAATTCAGCAAATGTTTTACAGAAGAAAAAGACCAATACAAGCGCAAAGAGCTGCTTGCATTGGCCAGTTTATTAGATGAGTAATCTTTACCGAAAGATTCTTAGAGCTCCTTCCATCCCTGCCTGTATTCCCTCTTCACAAAACGGTTCGCCTCGTCATAGTTCGTAATCTTCATATTCTTTGCATCCCACAACAATTTTTTGCGACCGCTGAATTTTCCGCTCGCGTCTTTCAACTGGAACACGCGAAGAGCGAGGTTACCCATGAGGATTGATTCAGTGAGAGGACCTGCATAGTCAAACGATGAGCTCAGTTCTTTTTTTCCATACCCCGCTATGCAAGCGTTTACCCACTGTACGTAGTGTCCTTCAGGCACACGTGCAAGCGTTTCAGGAACGTTTACCTCTTTTGTTTTGGAAGTAGGCAGCAGGGTCGGGTTCTCACCATAAGTGCTGCACATCATTTTTCCTTTTGTACCGATAATAATTGCACCTCCTCCATCATCTCCCATCGGTTCGTCGGGTCCGAGTTCTTCAGGACGCTCTGGCATAATACCACCATCCATCCAGAACAATTTCACTGCGGGCTTGCCGTTTTCTGCGGGAAAATCGAGCTTGAGAGAAGAAGCCGCGGGACAACTTTCAGGATGATAACTGGGCGTCCACATCTGCTCATAAAGATTTGCCACGCTGCATTCAACCGAAACGGGGTAAGTGAGTCCAACCGTTTTGAATGCAGGGTCAATGATGTGACAGGCCATATCGCCGAGCGCACCCGTTCCGAACGTCCAGAACCCACGCCAGTTGAAGGGAACAAATTCTTTGTGATATTCCTCAAATTCATTCGGACCGAGCCACAGATCCCAGTCGAGTTCTTTTGGAATCGCGTCTTTCGTTTTCGGTTTTCCGAAACCTTGTGGCCATACGGGCCTGTTTGTCCAGCAATGAATTTCTGTCGCATCACCGATGAGACCGGCTTTGTACCATTCCATCATTTTACGGACGCCGTCGCCTGAAGAGCCCTGGTTGCCCATCTGGGTAACCACTTTGTATTGTTTCGCGGCTTCAGTAAGCCTGCGCGCCTCGTAAATGTCGTGTGTAAGCGGTTTTTGAGTGTATACATGTTTTCCGAGTTGCATGGCAGCGATGGTAGCAACTGCGTGAGTATGGTCGGGAGTAGAAATTGAACAGGCGTCAATTGATTTGCCCTCTTTGCTCAGCATTTCGCGAAAATCTTTGTAGAACTTAGCCTTCGGAAAGTTCTTGCGCGACTCTACCGCCTGCCTTTCGTCGACATCGCAAAGGGCGACAATATTCGCATTCGGACTTTTGGCGAAACCAGTGAGATCGCTCGTTCCTTTTCCCCCTGCGCCTATACCCGCAATGTTCAGTTTGTCACTCGGGGCAACATATCCCCTGCCGAGCACATGGCGGGGAACGATGAAAAACCCTGCTCCTGCAACGGCTGTGTCCCTGATAAATTTCCTGCGTGAAGTGTTTGATTTTTTCATGTATTCGTGATGTTATAAAAATATTTCAGACTAACTGCGCCTCCATGGTGATCGTCATGTTCAGCGCTTTACTAACAGGGCAGTTTTCCTTGGCGTCTTTAGCGGCTTCCTGGAATTTTTCCGGGCTGATTCCGGGCACTTTCGCCTTAACGGTAAGGTGAGAGGATTTAATTACGCCATTATCGAGGTCAACTTCAGAAGAAGTTTCAATAGATTCGGGTTCATGTCCCGCTGCCCCGAGCACAAAGCTCAACTTCATCGAAAAGCATCCTGCATGAGCCGCAGCGATCAACTCTTCGGGGTTGGTGCCCACACCCTGTTCGAATCTTGATTTATATGAGTATTGCGCATTGTTGATGGCTGTACTTTTCGTTGTCATAGTTCCTGATCCTTCCTTGCCGGAACCTTTCCAGACGGCTGTTGCTGAACGTTTCATTTTTGAGATTTTTTATGAACAAATAAGGGCACTAAAAATACGAAATACGACTTACGAAATGCCAATTAATTCAAATACTTTTAGCCCCGGATTAAATCGATATTAAAGACGCATTATGCCCTTCAGAGCCCTTAGAGTTGTTGAGAGCCCAGCAGGAAAATTTGAAAGATCTATTGAACAACTCGATATTGAAGACCTGCCGCCAGGAGAATTACTGATAAGAGTTTTTTATTCATCCCTAAATTACAAGGATGCACTTTCAGCCACCGGCAACAAAGGCATTACTAAAAAATACCCTCACACTCCCGGCATTGATGCCGCAGGTGTCGTAGAACTCAGTCGCAATGCAGCTTTTGCCGTAAACGACGAAGTGGTTATCACAGGCTATGATCTCGGCATGAATACTTCAGGTGGATTCGCCGAATACATACGCGTGCCCGCAAGCTGGGTGGTAAAGAAACCGCTGGAAATTTCTTTCCTGGACGCCATGTCGTTGGGTACTGCCGGCTTAACCGCAGCATACGCATTATATAAAATGGAGCTGATGCTACAGTCACCTTCAAACGGACCCGTAGTTGTAACAGGTGCAACAGGTGGTGTGGGAAGCATTGCAGTGGCCATTCTTGCGAAAGCAGGCTACGAAGTAATAGCGGTTACCGGCAAGCAAAATGCAAAAGAATATCTCAAACATCTTGGCGCCGCACGAGTCGAAAAAAGAGATTTTGTTGATGATAAATCGGGAAAGGCTCTTTTAAAACCCCAATGGGCAGGAGCAATAGACACTGTGGGTGGGAATGTGCTCCACACACTTTTGAAAGGCTGTATGCATGATGGAAATGTAGTGAGCACCGGGCTTGTTGGTTCACCAAAGCTCGACGCGAGCGTTTATCCTTTTGTTTTAAACGGCGTCAACCTGCTCGGCATCGGCAGCGCGGAAACGCCTGCAGCAACAAAAATTATGTTATGGCAGAAAGTAATGGACGGATGGAATATAAAAGATAAGTTGGCGGCAATAGCAAAAGAAATTTCACTGGAAGAAATCAATCCCTTTATCGATTCGATCCTCGACGGAAAGATAATGGGCCGAATCGTCATCAAAATTTAAAAGAAAACGGGAGCAGTAATGAGGCGTCGTCAACAACAATTACTTTACCGTGCAGGCCTCCCATAAGAAGTCGGACAGGTGATCCTGTTTTTTCCCTGAATTCCTGCAACGACTGCCGGCATATGCCGCACGGCGCGATGGGATGATCACTCAGCGACTTCGACGTTGTGTAACTTATCGCGAGCGTTTTTATCGGCACCTTCGGAAACAGCGAAGCAGCCACCGCAAGCACAACGCCTTCGGCGCAGATACCTGCCGGAAACGAAACGTTTTCCTGGTTGCTGCCTTTTACGATTTCACCGTTGGCCAACTTTGCAGCGGCTCCAACATTAAATTCAGAATATGGTGCATAGCTGGTGGACACCGCGTCCTGCGCGGTTTTCAGCAACGCACGGTCGTCATCATCCAGTTCCTGGAATGAATCGAAGATTTTATAACTGAATTGATAAACTTCTTCCTTCATTCCTCAAATTCTACTTGATTGTTTTGAATAGCCTGTTCCACCTGATGCCACTGTCGTAACTCATCCAGATGAGCCATGCAGAGCCAACTACATGATCTTCGGGTACAAAACCCCAGTAGCGGCTATCCTGCGACCGATGACGGTTATCACCCATCATCCAGTAATAATTCATTTTAAACGTGTAATCTTTTGCTTCTTTCCCGTTGAGATAAATTTTTCCGTCGCGCTCTTCCCATTTATTATTCTCGTACACAAAAATCACTCGCTTATACAACGCGACATTCTCTGGTGTCAGCGGTATGGTAACGCCTTTCTTCGGAATCCAGAGCGGTCCGAAATTATCAAGCGACCAGCTAAATTTTCTGTCATATGGATACACCCCGGCGATGTCGGATATTTCACGTTTTACTGATACAACACCTGAAATTCCTTTTAATATTTCCACTTCGGATGCAGTAAGATTGATAAGATAAGCGTTCGTTCCTATGATGTCGAAATCCGGCGATTTGTAGTCGGTGTTCAGGGCGATACCTGCCTCTCTCAATTCGTCTTCGCCAATCACCCTGTTTGTCGTTACCCTGTAATCGGTTGCTGAATATGGCGGAACGAATGCAGGTTGTCCGTTTACAAACAGGTTGCCGTCCCTGATAACAATTGTATCGCCGGCAATGGCCACGCATCGTTTAATGTAATTCTCTCTTTTGTCGACAGGTCTCGTAGTGACTGTATATTCTTCCCAAACGCTTTGCCGCGCCTGCTCCTTACTCGTGGCACGACGTGTTTCTTCGTTGGGAATCTGCGGGCCGTAAACATTATACAGTTCCATTTCCTTTCTTCTCAAAATATCGTAGTAAGGATCTTCAGAATCCCTTTCCACCGTAAGCGTATCGCCTGCAGGGAAATTAAATACCACTACGTCGTTACGTTTAACGGGACTTGCAAACCACCTGCGGTAAGGAATTTTTATAGCCTCGGAATAAGATTTCATTTTAAGTCCCGGCACTGTGTGATGCACGAAAGGCACGGCCAGTGGTGTATTCGGAATGCGCGGTCCGTAACTAAGTTTGCTCACAAAGAGAAAATCGTTCACGAGCAGTGTTTTCTCCATCGACCCCGTAGGAATGGTATACGCCTCGAAAATAAAAGTGCGTATAAGCGTTGCTGCAACGATAGCGAAAACCGCGGCGTCGATCCATTCGCGCGTTGCTGATTTTTTATGCTTTTTTACGATTGAAGGGCCGTAATATTTTTCATCTTTGCTCCATCCGAGAAAAGGAAAGTAGATGAATGAAATGAATACAACCGCCGCGTGCTGGTATAGCTTGAATTTGCCAAATAACTTTACGAGTTCAATCAGCAACCAGATAGAGATGAACCATCCGGCGATTGGTATAAATTGCCAGAAGAACCAGTGACGGCGAATTTCAGCGGCTTTAACAATCTCCCATGTATTCAGAAAAGGTACCCATGCTTTCCATTCAGGTATGCCCGCTTTGCGGAACAATTTGTACAACCCTGGTGCGGGTAAAAGGACTATAAGAAGAGAAATCAGTATTAAGACGAGTATATCGTTCGAACTCATTCGGGGGCATTTAATATTCCGGCAAAAATAATATTTTCATTTGCTAAAGAATTGAAAATGTGGATAGACGGCATGCCGGACTCCCTTCTATCGACCGTTTTTGGGAAGAACGTATGTATGTACGTCCTCTGCTGTGATTGATTTACCGGAAAGAATCACTAACCGTTCAACAACGTTACGCAACTCACGAATGTTGCCCGTCCAGTTATGCTGCTGCATAAATTCAATCGCATCTTTATCAATGGATTTTTTCGCAATTCCGTATTCAGCACATACATCGCTAAGGAATTTGTCGACCAGCAATGGAATATCATCACGCCGTTCATTAAGCGAAGGAACATGGATGATGATTACACTTAACCGGTGATAAAGGTCGAGGCGGAAATTTTTTTCTTCCACCTCTTTCAGCAGATCCTTGTTTGTGGCCGCTATTACCCGCACATCAACGTTAATGTCTTTATCGCCTCCTACCCTTGTGATTCTTCCTTCCTGTAATGCCCGTAGCACTTTCGCCTGCGCATTGAGGCTCATGTCGCCTATTTCATCGAGAAACAATGTTCCCGTATGCGCCTGTTCAAATTTTCCGATACGTTGTTTTACTGCAGAAGTAAATGACCCTTTTTCATGACCGAACAATTCACTTTCTATCAGTTCGCTTGGAATCGCGGCACAGTTTACTTCAACGAGCGGTCCGCTCGCGCGGCTGCTTTTTTCATGCACCCATTTGGCGACAAGCTCTTTACCCACACCGTTTTCACCTGTTACCAGTATTCGTGCCTCCGTGGGTGCTACTTTGTCTATCGTCTCCCTGATCTTTTGAATAGGCGCCGATTCGCCGATCATCTCTTCCACCTTACTCACTTTTCTTTTCAGCACTTTCGTTTCCGCTACGAGCGTCGTTTTATCCATCGCATTGCGGATAGTGATCAGTAACCGGTTGAGATCAGGTGGCTTCGCAATGTAATCGTACGCGCCTTTTTTAACAGCTTCAACAGCCGTATCTATATTGCCATGGCCCGATATCATGATGACAGGCACATCGGGATTCGATTCTCTCACCTTTTCGAGAAACTCTATACCATCGAGCCTGGGCATTTTAATATCGCAGAGCACCACATCAAAGGTCTTTTCGCGGAAGCGCCTGAGGCCCTCTTCACCGTCGCCTGCTTCTTCTATTTTATATCCTTCGTACGATAAAATCTCGGAAAGTGTTTTTCTTATCGCTTTTTCATCATCAATTATCAGAATATTTGACATAGCCTCAACCTTGTATAAGTAATTAGGGCTCAAAAGTAACGATATATCGGCTGACCGGGCAGATTGGTGAAAAATGAGGAAAATACGGTATTTCAAAGTCAATTTCCGGTTGAAAACACCTTGCAGCCAGTTCACCCAATGTCTACATTTACAACAGATTTTAATCCATTATTCAACTGAAAACTTATGAGAAACGACCAGCTATCCACAAAAGATTTTTCGGTAGGAACTACCGTCATAAAACTGGCTTTTGTAAGTGGAGCCCTGTTAAGCTGTATGTATGGGGTTCTAATGGCTTTTGCCAGCGCTTTTAAAGTTTTAGGGTAAAGAATGGAAAAACCGGGAGCGTCTGCTTCCGGTTCTTTTTTTTATAACGATTTCTGATTTTTGTTTCCCTTTATTTCGCCTATTTCTCCAGGTACATTACCTCTTTTACCAATTTCACAGTTCTTGCTACATCCGGCAAGGCCATTGCCACGAGGTTCGGCGCATAGTGTAACGGTGCATCCGCTGAAGTTATACGTCTTACCGGCGCATCTAGATAGTCAAATCCTTCTTTCTGAATCCTGTATCCCAACTCCGACGACACGCTGCACATCGGCCACTGTTCTTCCACTATTACCAGCCTGTTCGTTTTCTTGACGCTTTCGAGAACCGTCATCCAGTCGAGCGGGCGGATGGTCCTTAAATCGATCACTTCAGCGCTTATGCCTTCTTTTTCCAACTCGGCAGCAGCGCCCAGTGCCACTTTCATCATCTTATTATAGCTCACAATTGTTACATCGTTACCCTGTTTCTTTACATCGGCCTTGCCGATGGGTATCAGGTATTCCTCCTGGGGAACGTCACCTTTTTCGCCATACATCACCTCACTTTCCATAAACATCACGGGGTCGTCGTCGCGGATCGCCGATTTTAGCAACCCTTTGGCATCGTATGGGTTAGAGGGTGAAATAACCTTAACGCCGGGTATATTGGCGAGATAGCTTTCGAAGGCCGTGGAGTGCTGTGCACCTAACTGCCCTGCGGAGCCATTAGGGCCCCTGAAAACGATCGGGCAACCTAACTGACCTCCGCTCATTGCGAGCATTTTGGAGCCCGTATTGAGGATTTGGTCGAGGGCCAGTACGGCGAAGTTCCAGGTCATGTATTCCACTATGGGTCTCAGGCCGTTCTGAGCGGCGCCCACGGCTACCGCGGTGAACCCCAGTTCAGAAATGGGTGTGTCAATAACTCTTTTAGGGCCAAATTCGTCCAGCATTCCCTGGCTCACTTTATAGGCGCCATTGTATTCGGCCACCTCTTCTCCCATCAGAAAAACCCTCTCATCGCGTCTCATCTCCTCGTTCATTGCTTCCCTTAATGCTTCCCTGAAAGCTATTGATCTCGCCATCTCATTTTTTTTAATGCGCGCCAAAATTATCAAAAAATTACCCGCACCATCAAACTTTTTTAGCCTGGCACGCGTTTATTATAGTACCGTTAAGACCCTATTAAACAATTTGAAATGAAGCGCATGATTAATTTGTTGTCATATCTTTTCTGGCCTTTGTCTCCAAAGAAGCTCCAACCGATAAAAGTAGTAGCACCGTCGTCGTTAAGGTCTCGAGATAATAAGCGCTGACGCTCCGCCGCCGCCATTACAGATTCCTGCCATGCCGTATCGGCCGTTAAGCTGGTGTAATACGGAAGTCAATGTGACCGTAATCCTGGCCCCGCTGCAACCTATCGGGTGACCGATAGACACGGCGCCTCCCCACACGTTCACTTTATCTTTCGGAATATTCATCTCCCTGGCGTTTACTATGGTTACGCAACTGAATGCTTCGTTGATTTCGAAATAATCAATATCGCTCACTTTCATACCCGCCCTGTTCAGTGCGGTTGTCATCGCTTTTATAGGCGTTGTGGTAAACCATTCGGGACTTTGACTTGCATCTGCGAATGAAATTATTTTCGCAAGCGGCTTCAATCCAAGCGCCTTTAACTTGTCTTCGCTGATCAGCACCACTGCAGCTGCGCCGTCATTTATTTTTGAGGCATTCGCGGCGGTGATGGTACCATCTTTCGTAAATGCCGGTTTCAGGGAACCCATTTTTTCGAAGTTGGCTTTCCGGTACTCTTCATCCTCGGTGATTTTTTTAGGAACCTTGCCTTCTATATCTACAGGCACGAGTTCGTTGTTAAAAAATCCCTGCTCGTATGCCTTGATGGTCCGGGTGTAACTTTCTTTTGCGAACTCATCCTGTTCTTCTCTCGTAATACGATACTCCCTGCTGCAAAGCTCACCTGCTTCACCCATATGATAGTTGTTATAGGGATCCCATAGCCCGTCCTTGATGATGCCATCTGTCACCTGTCCATGACCGAGCCGCAAGCCTGTGCGTGCCTTCTCCAGGTAATATGGAATGTTGCTCATGCTTTCCATTCCGCCTGCAACAACAATTTCATTCTCGCCATTCATTATCGTTTGCACACCCAGCATGATCGCTTTCATCCCGCTTGCACAAACTTTGTTTACAGTAGTGCACGGAAGCGTAACCGGTAGTCCTGCGAATATGCTGGCCTGTTGTGCAGGCGCCTGGCCGATACCTGCACTTACCACATTGCCCATAAATAGCTCATTTACCTGTGCTGGTTCAATTCCACCCCGTTCAAGTGCAGCTTTAATAGCAATGGCGCCAAGTTGAGGTGCGGTAAGAGAAGCAAGCGATCCATTCAGGCTACCGACCGGGGTACGTGCCTGCGAAAGGATATATACGTTTTTCATGAGGCAAACTTAGCGAAATAAAAAAACCCGCCAGGGGCGGGAAAAAAACAAAAACAATATGATATTCACGATTCACGATTCACGTCAATTTTCCGTCGGTCTCTCGTGAAATTTTTCTTTGTGGAGGATGTACTTGTTCGAAACCGCATTGAAGAATGAGTTCCTTACGAGGTTGTCAAACTGCTGCTGGTAGTTTACTTCAGCCTCTTCTGAAACGGTGAACGAATTTTTCCAGTTCCTGATCTTTAAATATGCTTTCCGGCTGCTCTGCCTGATAAGGCTGTCGTTAATAAAGAACTGGCCGGTGATCGCTTTTCTTTTGTCGGGAAATAAAAGGGCCATGGTTAGGGTATTTAGGATTGATCAATTCAAGGGTGCGAAATAATATCCTTCCTCACTTAACACGAAACTATTCGGAACAAAACTGCAAAATGATTTATTGATGAGCTCCTGCGCCTCCCGCCTGTAACGCTTTCCGATGGTGGGTGTTCTGAGGGCAAATTTCCAGCTCTGGATTTTCAGAAAGGCGAGATGACTTGCCTGGGTGATGTGACTATCGTTGATGTGAAATTTAGCAGCCAGATAATCCTGCTCGTTTTCCATGAAATAGTTCATAAGGGTTTTCTTTAGGGTTGTTTCGGATCGGGTTCTGTACGGTAATTTAACAACGGATTTTAGCCTCGGAAATTGTGTCAAACACGTGTACATTTCACCGCCTGATTTTAACAGGTGGAAGTTAGAAACCATTCGCATCGCTCCAATGAAAAAGGCTGTCTATGTGCCCCTTATCTATGAATTTCTTATGAGATAATAAGGAGAAATACTTATCGCCATTTATTTTATTTTGAAGGACACAAAAAACCTGTTTTATTTGAAGGCTATATAACGGGCGCATGCTAAAAACTGACCAGAAAAGCACGCATATTTTGTTCTCTGATGATGACACAGACGACGCGCTTCTGTTTACCCAGGCAGCCGACCTCATGAAATCATCTATCCTGCTTTCGTTTGCGGAAGACGGTGAGCAGCTTATGCGCTTTCTTGCCAGGGAGTCGCTGCCCGATATGATCTTCCTCGACCTCAACATGCCCGTTAAGAATGGCGTTGAATGTCTACGCGAAATAAGATCAGATAAAAAACTCGATAACCTTCCCATCATCGTTTATACCACTTCCGATAATCCAAGAGATGTTGACACGTGTTATGAGCTTAGGGCGAACCTGTATGTAGTGAAACCCACGTCGTTCGAAAGCATCATCAAAACGTTGAAAAAAATTATCAACATCGATTTCAATTCACAGAATTTTCCCGCCCGCGAAAATTTTATATTGGAAAGTGCGTGAGAGTTTGTAATTAGCGTACATGGACGTTAAAATCGAGGATAGCTGGAAAACTGTTCTTAACGACGAATTCAGCAAACCTTATTTCCTCGAAGCAGTTACATTCCTGAAAACAGAAAAGGCGCTCGGTAAAATTATTTACCCTCCCGGCTCGCTTATCTTTAATTCTTTCAACACAACACCTTTCCACCAATTAAAAGTGGTGCTGCTCGGGCAGGACCCTTATCATGGAAAGGGACAGGCGCATGGCTTAAGTTTTTCAGTGCCCCAGGGAGTTAAACCTCCCCCCTCGCTCATGAATATTTTTAAGGAACTGCACGACGACATCGGTATCCGGTTTCCTTCGCACGGCAACCTTACGAAATGGGCACAGCAGGGTGTGCTGTTGCTGAATGCGAGCCTCACTGTTCGTGAAAATGAACCCCTCAGCCATTCTTCTATCGGGTGGACCATGTTCACCGATTCTGTGATCAGCAAAATTTCGTCGGGCAGGAAGAATGTGGTGTTCCTGCTGTGGGGAAAATATGCCCAGCAAAAACAGGAACTGATTGATGAAACGAAACACCTGGTGCTGAAGGCGGCGCACCCCTCTCCTTTTTCCGCTAACAACGGCTTTTTCGGGTGCAGGCATTTCTCGAAAACAAATGAATACCTCGTTAAAAACGGAATAGACCCGATTGACTGGTCGCTTAGTTAACGATGAAATTATTTAAAGAGATATTTGGGAGAATATGGGCGCTATGGGCAGCTATCGCGTTTATCGGTACGATGCTGATTTATTTAATTCCATTTCTTCTTTTTATTTATTTCAAAAAAGACCCGGATAAAACGCACAGGTTTACCTACTGGTCGCAGTATTGGATTAAGGTGTTCCTGTTTCTTGTTGCCTCGCCGTTAAAAATTAAAGGGCGAGAAAATTTTGCCCCGGGCGAAAATTACATTGTGCTGTGCAATCACAATTCATTCATGGATGTGCCCATTACCACACCTGCTATTCCGGGTGGCAATAAAACAATTGCGAAAGTGGAACTGTCGAAAATACCGTTGTTTGGTTTACTATATAAAACCGGCAGCATCCTGGTTGACCGCAAAAGCGACATTAGCCGCAAGGAGAGTTTCTCAAAAATGAAAGACGTGCTGAAGATGGGTTTGCATATGTGCCTGTACCCCGAAGGAACGAGGAATAAAACAAAAGAGCCACTCAGGCCGTTTCATAGCGGCGCGTTCAGGCTGGCTGTAGATACCGGGAAGAGTATTGTTCCCGCGTTGATTTTTAATACAAGAAAGGTTTTGCCGGCTGATAAAACTTTTTATGCGATGCCGCATCGTGTGGAGATCCATTTTCTTCCCCCGATGGAGGTAATGGAAGACGAGAGTGCGGAGGCGCTGCGCGAAAGAGTATTTGGTGTGATGAAGGAATACTATCAAAGAAATTCTAAGTAAAAAAAATTCTTTTTTTCTTTTCTTTTCTTTAAAAAACTACCCCCCGTAAAAACTCCTGGTCCTGTTAATGCGCAAATCACGAAGTATCCCCGACTTCGGCGAAATCGTAATATTGAACGACCGGTAAATACCCACAGGCGTAACGTTTATAGACATCTGCCAGCAATGCATTTCCCGCGAAATAAACATCGTCAGCATCTGAATTTTTGAAGTCTTGAAATCATAATAAGAATTCAAACCCATTTTCCACCGCGGAGTAAGATTAAAATCCCCGCCTATACTCGCATTCGAATTTATTTCCGTTTCAAAACCTGTATAATCCCGCTTAAACCGCCTGTAAAAACTTAACGAATACGAAATATTCACCGACCACGGAATGTTGAAATCCGCGAACTCCGACGGATTTTGCCTCGCATACTCCACCTGCGACATCTGCTCCTCCATGGTAAGCGGCGGCATATTCTCGTCAATCACATCTTCCTCTTCAGGCGCATTTTCTTTTTTCTTGCTCTGGAAACTTGTTGAAATCGCGATGTTCCCGCTGGTGATTTGTCCAAGCGAAAATTTTCCTCCCTTCCATGCAAGCGTATCCACCCTGTCGCCGAACCTGTCGGTTTTATAAGGATCCACAGTTGCGCCGGCGGTCAAATTTACCTTATCAAACAACGTGCTCCTCACGTAAAGCGAGATGTTCGACAACGCAAACGAATCGGCCATCAGGTTGTACGAACCGTTAAAACCAAAACCATCAATCAACCTGATTTTTTTGAGACCACCTTCAGCAGTGTCTTTTTTAGATCTCACTTTTGCCTCAATATTATTATCCAATCCAAAACTGATACCACCGAATGTGCCGCCACCAAACGGCGAGAATATCGATCCCTCGTATTTTGAGAACCTCACTTCCCTGCCCTCTTTGTTAAGCCGCGTTTTGTAAAAGTCGCCCGCAGTAAGATCAGGTTTGTAACTCAGGGCCACTGTGGGTCGGATCACGTGGCGTATTGCCCTGATCGGACTGTTCTTTCCAAACTTTTCGATCTTTCCGAAAAGCGCGGTACTTAAGCTTAGGCTAAACGAAACATCGTGCTGTGTATAAAAGCCTTTGTTGATAGTTGTGTCCACTTTCTGCTCCGCATCGTTCCAGGTACGAATAAATTGCTGCGAAAACCATTTATTGCTGTAAGATATTCCCGGCGCAATCTGTAAAGGACCAACCGGTGGCAGCGACAATTGTATCGGGATGTTATGCTGTGCGCCCCACTCCAGCGTATCGAGAATTCTTGAAAAGGAGAAGAGTGAATCGTAAAAATTGATTTGGTTCGCGAAGCTCGAGTTGAGCCCGATACCTAACTTCTCATACCATTTTGGGGTTCCCGCGTAATCCTGCCGTTGAAACGGATAAAAGGTATTAGCGGTAAAGCCCACGTTGGGTAATGTAACCCTCACCTCTCTTGTATTGTTATTCTGGCTGTGGTTGGCGCTGGCCGTAAGGTTAAACGCGTCCCACGTCTTGGAATAACTGATTGACGAGGTCATCATGTTCTGGTAATTCACACGCGGGTCGCCACCCTGGTAAAGCCTGTTGAATTTTGTTGAACCCGCATTTACGTTTGCCGAAAAGCTCTGCCCGGGGCGCGCCTTACCATCAACAGTATGGCTCCAGTTGATGCGGAACGTTCGCTGGTCCGTAAAATCCTGTTTCGGGTCTTCGCTGATCATTCGTGTGCGCTGCACCGTTAGCAGCATGCGGCCGTTATACCGGTATCTCACCCGGTAGGTCGGTGTAAGGTTTAGCGTCCATCCACCATAGGTATATATGTCGCCGCGCGCCTCTATATCGAAATTATCGTTGAATACTTTGTAGTATCCCATGTTCTGCAGGCCGAGTCCAAACTGTTCGTTGGCAGTGAACTGTGGTGGAAGGAAGCCGGAATGGCGCCCCTGCGAAATGGGAAATATGCCGAAAGGAAGATAAACAGGTATGGGCACGCCTTCGAATTCAGGGTGAATGGGCCCGGATACGGCCAGTTTTTTATTCACCAATTTCATTTTTTTCGTCACGAACGCAAAGTGCGGAGTATCGAGGTTACACGTGGTAAACTCACCACGGTAGGCAAAAAAATCGTTCTGGCCGACTTTTTTCACTTTTTCTCCCTGTATAAAAATCTCTCCCTGCTGTGTAAGGGTATTTTTAGTGAGACCCTTCTGCGTTTTCGTATTATACTGGATTTCGTCGGACTCCATGGTGGTTTCACCCTGTGTCATTTTAGGCTTCGCGACGGGATAGCCTGTCGAGTCGCGCCGCGACCGTGCTGTAACGATCTTCGTTTCCTGGTCAATCTCTATACTGTCCGACGTGAGTTCAGTATCTCCTTTCTTCACCGACCCCTGGCTGTAGAGGATGATTTTTTTTTCGGGCACGAGAAAAACGATGGAATCCGAAGCAGCGTAGTCTATTGGCGCGTCGAGTGTATCTTTCGAAAGCTGCACATTTAGTGTGTCGGTAACCGGTACAAGGGAATCAGTTGCGTTGACACTGTCTTTTGCCGGCGGCAATGTATCGGAAACGGGAAGGGTATCACGCACGGCAGGTTTGGGTAATGTGTCGGCGCGGGGAGTTAAAGGCTTGTAAATTTTTTGAGACGATGCATCATTTGAATAAAAAATCGTCGTTATTGAAATCAGGAAGACGCATAAAAACCGCAGGGAACTGGAATTTGGGCTATTTTTGCGTCCGTCGCTCATAAGTAGATAGTGGGCAAAAGTAGCTATAAATGCATTAAGATTATGTGAAGATTGCCCAATAGAAATTGATTTGAAAACTATGATCAGCAGACCGTTAAACTTCTTATTATCCATTCTCCTCATTGCTGTACCATTTACTTTTACAGCGTTAAATTCTTCGGCTCAACAGAAGGCACAATTACGTACGATCATAGTTGATGCGGGCCATGGAGGGAAAGCGACAGGCGCCAAGGGCACTTATTCGTACGAAAAAGATATCTGCCTGGATATCGCGTTAAAACTCGGAAAAAAACTTGAAACAGAATTTCCGGATCTTAAAATTTTGTACACGCGCACAACAGATGCCTACACCGACAACAGGTGGAGGGCCGATTTCGCAAATTCAAACAAAGGTGACCTTTTCATTTCAATCCACGTAAATGCCGCGCCAAAAATAAGGCATCGCAAATTTGCCGGCTATCGCACCCAAACATATTATACAGGAAAAGGAAGTAAAAGAAAAAAACATACCCGCAAGGTTCCGAGATATACAGTTTACTATACCGACAATCCTTCGATGGGCACCGAAACATACATCTGGGCCGCCGACAGGGCCGATGAAAAGGAAGAATTTATCGGAGCAGATGTTAACAGCCCTGAAGTAGAACTTGATTCTACAGAATACGCACCCGATATTACTGACCCCGAGTTTAAAGCAAAAGCATTACTCTGGACGAAACGGTACTTCGACAAGAGTTACATGCTCGCATCATTTGTTGAAGAATCTTTTATCGGCGAAGGACGGTTCAGCCGCGGAGTGAAACAAAGAAACGAAAAAGGAATATGGGTGCTGCAGGCTACGGCGATGCCAAGCGTTCTCGTTGAAACGGGCTTTATCACTTATAAAAAAGACGAAGATTATCTTAACAGTGAAGCCGGGCAAAATGCTGTTGCCGATAATGTGTTGGCCGCAGTAAAAAAGTATAAGCAGGTAACAGAGGGGAAATAATTGGCGGTATGGTTTTTTATGTACAATTTTATCTTTTCTTAACAGATCGGATATACTAAAAAACCTCTTCATGAAGATCTCAAATGAAACTAAAGTAGGCGCGCTGACGGCAATTGCGATAGTGATACTCATTATGGGATTTAATTTTCTGAAGGGCAGGAACCTTACCGAAAGGAGCGATAAAGTAATGAGCGTGTTCCCCGATATCAAAGGGCTCCAGGTTTCAAATCCAGTTTACATTAAAGGATTACAGGTAGGAAAAGTTTACGAGATGCATGAAAAAGACAACGATCTTTCGGGCATCATAGTCACCTTCACGCTCACAAAAAACATTAACATCCCCGATAATTCTGTCGCGATAATTAACAGCGACCTGCTCGGAAGCAATTCTCTCGAGATAAGAATGGGTGACAGCAAAACATTTATTGGCCACGGCGATACGTTGCAGACTACCCAGAAGCTCGGCATCATGACCGAAATCACAAACAGCCTGAACCCCGCGCTGAACAACGTAAATAAAACACTTGCTTCACTCGACGGTCTTATACAACAGCTTAGCTCAACGCTTGATCCGAAAACGCAGGGAAACCTGCAGAGCATCATTGCTTCTCTTTCATCAACTTCGCAACAACTCGAAAAACTGATCGCCGCGCAAAGCGCAGCGCTCGGAAAAACGATTACTAATGTCGAAACCATCACCGGCGCCTTCGCAAGAAACAGCGGCAAAATTGATACTACACTTGCCAATCTTCAAAAAACAACGGGTAGCCTTGCTGATGCACAAATTGATCAGACATTGCAGTCGGTACGCTCCACAATGGCCAAACTTGAACAAACACTTACTGCGGTGAACAGTAAAAATGGCACGGTGGGCATGTTGTTAAATGATCGCCAATTGTACAACGAGCTGCGAATGACAAATCGCAGTTTAACTACATTGCTCGACGATATTCGCGTGAATCCTAGAAGGTATCTGAGCGTTTCCGTTTTTGGAAAGAAACAAAAATCGGGACCTATTCTGCAACCAATAACGTATGACTCGACACAGGGAAACTAAGATGAAATTTACCGCCCTCCCTGGTTTTCTGATTTTCGTTTCTCTTTATACGTCAGCCCAGGTACCACCACCCTCAAGCAAAGCCGATTCCCTCAACCAGGCCAACCAGAGAAATATCGATACACTCAACAGCGATACTTCGAAAGTTGTAGAAATATTAAGTGCGCAGCGATACGGCTATTCAAAAAAAGATTCAGTCAACGAACTGCTGCTGCTCGTTGGAAAAGTAGCTTTGAAACAGGCAGGAACTATTTTTTATGCCGACAGCGCCGTATATAATAAAAACGACAGGTTCGTTGAAGCGTTTAAAAATGTTCATATCAACGACCGCGACAGCGTGCACGCTTATTCCGATTACCTGATTTATCACACCGATACAAAAGTGGCGTTCCTTAAAAAGAAAGTGCGGCTAACGGATGGACAAAGCACGCTATACACCGAAGAATTGCAGTACGACGTAACGCCGAAAGTAGGTGTTTACAGGAATGGAGGAAGAGTGGTGAACGGCACATCGGTACTTACGAGCGATGAAGGAACTTATTATGCGGATTTGAAAGATTTTTATTTTAAGGATGATGTAAAGCTGAAGGATCCACAATACTATCTTGAATCGGATTCACTTCTATATAACACCAACACAGAAATAGCAACGTTTATTTCAGACACTTATATTGAAGACAGTGTTAAGCGCACTATCCGTACAAAAGAAGGTTACTACGATCTTAAGAATAAAAACGCTTCGTTCGGACAACGCCCCACTATCCACGACGGATCGATGATCATTATAGCGAATAATGTGGATACCGACGACCGAACCGGTATGAGTGTATTAACCGGCAACGCAATTTTCCGCGACACAGCAGAAGGATTGACCGTGCGGGGAAACCTGATTACATCAAACCGCGCGACAGGTTCGATGGTCGCCACCCAGCGGCCCGTGATGGTGATTACACAGGACAAAGACAGTACGTTTATTACGGCGGATACATTGTACTCAGGAAGATTGAGTGAATTGCCGGTAGTTGATACCGTTCAGTCCGACTCGTCTATTGCAGAAATCGTCGACACTTCCGCTTCAGGTTCCAATACCGATTCGGTAGCAAAGACTATAATCGTAGATTCTGCCGCCAAACAAAGGGTACGAACGAACGATACATTGCTCATTAAAACATCTCCTCAAAAAAATCCTCCCGTTGTAACAGTTACCAATGATAGCGCCGACCGGTTTTTCCGGGCATACTATAATGTGCGTGTATTTTCGGATTCGTTGCAGGCCGTGTGCGACAGTCTTTTTTATTCAGGGAAAGATTCAATATTCAGATTGTTTAACGAACCGGTGGTTTGGTCGGGGGAGAGCCAGGTGACGGGTGATACAATTTACATGTACACAAAAAACAAAAAACCTCACGAGCTGTATGTTTTTGAAAACGGGTTGATGGTGAATAAAACCGGCTCGAACATGTACAATCAAATTAAAGGCAACCGGCTGTTCGGATATTTTAAAGAAGGTGAGATTGATAACATCCGCGCAAAAGGAAATGCGGAAAGCATTTACTATGCGAAAGATGAAGAAGAAAAAATTATCGGTATAAATAAGGCCACCTCCGACATTATCGACATGCGCTTTAAAAACAAAGAGCTGAATAAGGTGGTTTTTATAAGCGCTGTTACCGGCACCATGCTTCCGTTTACACAGGCCTCCGAGGACGACAGGAGACTGCGCAACTTCAAATGGCACGAGGACAGGCGTCCAAAATCTAAATTTGAGTTAATGAGTAGCGACTGATTAAACTATGTTAAAAGAAAGTCGTCCGATACCGTATGGCATAATATTACGTTACCCATTTTAAATCAACATATGAAGTCGCTCCTGCTCATTGCGCTTGTATCCACATGTTTTATTTGTTCATCATCAGCACAGGAAATGTCCGGTGAACCAGGTTACCGTTTCGGTTTGGGAGTGAGGCTAAGTAACTCCACGCCTACTCTTAACAATTCCATCACAGGAAAATATTTTGTTACGAACCAGAACGCGGTCGAAGGAATTCTTTCGTTTGGTTCGCGGTTTGGTGTTGGCGCCCTGCTTGAAATTCATAAGCCGACAAACATTGAAGGACTGCGTTGGTTCTATGGTGGTGGTGCGTATGTTGGATTCGAAAACTCGAAAACATACCTGGGCCCAACGGGCATCATCGGTATTGACTACAAGTTTGCGAATGTACCCATTAACCTTTCAGTTGATTACAAGCCCGAACTCGACTTTCTTCCCGAAATTAATTTCGTTCCCGACGCTTTTGCGTTTTCAGTACGATTTGCATTGAAATAGTCGCTCACGTGCCGGCAAAAAACAGGTATGCGATAAATATAGCAGTGAGAATGCCCACGAGGTCGGCGAGCAGCATAGCTCCTATGGTGTAGCGTGTATTTTTGATTGACACTGCACCGAAGTAAACAGCGATCACATAAAACGTAGTGTCGGAAGCGCCCTGGAAAACACCTGATAAAAAGCTCGCGAACGAATCGGGCCCATATGCCTGCATTGTTCCCACCATCATACCGCGCGCGGCGCCGCCGCTAAGCGGCCTGATCAGCGCTGTTGGCAACGCATCTACAAATTTTGTATCGGTGCCCAGGAAAGCAAAAAAACCCCTGATTCCATCCATTATCACATCGAATGTTCCGCTTGTACGAAGCATACTGATGGCAACAAGTATTCCTACGAGATAGGGAATTATTCTTATCGCTGTCTCAAATCCGCCTTTTGCGCCGGTGATGAAGGCATCGAATACATCTATCTTCTTATAGATTCCACCTAATACGATCAGGAGAAAAACAAGAAGGATGAGTCCATTGCTTAATATCCCGGAGAAAGACTGAATACCTTTCGCATCGAGTGTGCTTACATATAGCACGAGCAATGCGATGGCTGCAGATATGCAAAGTACCCACGCTATAATCACCGGTTGCAGAATATTTATCTTTTGTTTGAACGATACGATCAGCATCGCAGCCAGGGTGCCGGCAAACGTTACTATCATGCATGGCAGGAAAATATCGGTGGGATTGGATGCGTTTTGCGACGCGCGAACCGCGATAACACTTACAGGGATAAGATTTAATCCTGCTGCGTGCAGGCATAAAAACATTATCTGCGCGTTCGATGCTTTTTCTTTGTCTGGATTTATTTCCTGCAGGCTTTCCATCGCCTTCAAACCAAATGGCGTGGCCGCATTGTCGAGCCCGAGCAGGTTGGCTGAGAAATTCATGATCATGTGACCCATCGCCGGGTGGCCTTTCGGAACCTGTGGAAAGAGTTTTGAGAAGAACGGTCCCACTATCCTTGCAAGCAGTCGTACGCCTCCTGCGCGTTCCGCTATGCTCATGAAACCGATAAATAACGCAAGGATGCCTATAAGCCGAAGGCAAATTTCAACAGACGCCCAGCACGTTTCAATAATACCATCAATTTTCAGGGGATTCAGCGGGTCATCGGCTTTGCCGACGACCATCCAGCGAAAAATGTCGGTTTCACCGAAGAAAAAGCACCGGATGGCGGCAACAACAATAGCAACAATGATGAAGGCCGACCAGATCCTGCTTAGCGCCATTTTAATAGGTTATAGAGTTTGAAGATAATAATAGAATTCAAATAATACCATTGGACAATATTTACCTAATTTTGCGGCCTCAAAAATAAAAGATCGTGTATGGCTTTACAGGCGGGTATAGTAGGGTTGCCTAATGTGGGTAAATCAACATTGTTCAATGCGGTGAGCAGCAGCGCCAAGGCGCAGGCCAGCAACTACCGGTTTTGTACCATCGAACCCAATGTGGGTTTGGTTGATGTACCCGATCCGCGCATCCATAAACTCGCCGAACTTGTACAGCCCAACCGGATTGTGCCCACACAGATTGAAATCGTTGATATAGCCGGACTCGTTCGTGGCGCCAGCAAAGGCGAAGGCCTCGGCAATAAATTTCTCGCAAATATCCGTGAAGTCGATGCCATCATACACGTGATCCGCTGTTTTGAAGATGAAAACATTCTTCGCGACGAAGGACCTATCAACCCCGTCAGCGACAAAGAAATCATTGATACGGAACTTCAGCTGAAGGACCTTGAAAGTGTAGAGAAAAAAATCGCGAGAACCGAAAAGCAGGCTAAAAGTGATCCAAAGCTTAAAGCCGAGCTCGATGTGCTGATTCGTTGCAAACAACAGCTCGACCAGGGAAAAAATATCCGCGGACTCGGTTTGTCAAAAGAAGAACGCGTAGCTATCGCCGATTTATTTCTTCTTACAGAAAAGCCTGTGCTGTATGTCGCGAATGTCGACGAGGCTTCGATGCATACGGGAAATAAATTTTCGCAGGCGTTGCTGGAATCTGTAAAAAGTGAGAAATCGGAAGTGATTATCATGAACAACTCTATAGAAGCGCAGATCGCTGAAATGGAAGACCCAGCTGACCGTGAACTGTTCATGGAAGAATATAAGATGAAGGAACCTGCGCTCAACAGGTTGATTACGTCTGCATACAGGTTGCTGAACCTGTCGACCTATTTTACAGCCGGCGTACAGGAAGTGCGGGCGTGGACCATCCACCAGGGATGGAAGGCTCCGCAGGCGGCGAGCGTGATACATACTGATTTTGAAAAAGGATTTATAAAAGCGGAAGTAATTTCCTACAACGATTTTATTCAATACGGGTCAGAAGCTGCGGCGCGCGACAACGGTCGCTTAAGGATTGAAGGAAAGGAATATGTTGTGCAGGACGGAGATGTGATGCATTTCAGGTTTAATGTGTAAATAAATTTTTTAAAATACATTATATCCAAAGCTCACATAATACAATCCCCCTATCTCAGGATTTCCAAAACCAGTTTTGTAATACTTGTTTGTAAGATTCGTGGCGGCTAATTTCAAAATAGATCTTGAAGAAGGAAATTTATAACTGATCTGCGCGTCGAAGGTAGTGAACCCATCGATGTCACCCTGCCTGAAATCACTCTCATAAAAATACCCATTTTGGTTTCTCATATCCACCCTGAAGCCAAACCGCTTCTGATAACCAAACCCGGTGTTGCCTATTCCAAGTATCAACCGGTAATCCGGTGTATTGAAAAATGACACAAATCCCGGCGCAACATCTTCTATTCTGTCTGTCGAAATATTTCCGTTAACAACAAAATTATTTTGCAGTTGGTAATCAACACTTGCACCGAAGCCGAATGTGGTTACTTTATTAGGACTGTTGACCGCGACAGAAATTGCTCTGCGTGATGAACCGCTGAATAATGCAAGCGGGTTTGAAGGTTGCAATGATTGCAACACCACTACCCTGCCGAGGAAATTATCGTACTTGCCATAATAACCGTACGCATCAATCAGCAGTCTTTTATTGATTAAACCTTTATATCCTAACTCAAATGATTTTAGTGTTTCGGGCTTGTATTCATCAAATTGCTGAACCTGGAGTTTCGCCAGGGCCACTTCAGGCGGATCTCCTGCAAGGAGTGATGCGCCCGCATCCCCCACACTATTCACAGTATACACAGGGTTGCCGCTAAAATTATAAAAATCACGAAGCTCAGGTAAACCTCCTATCAGGACGGTACCGCCACCAATCACGAGGTTTATCCATTGGTTTTGTGTAGTGGGAAAACGATACGCAGTTTGATATGAAGCTCTCAGGTTGTGGTCTTCCGCTAATTTGTAAACCGCGGTTAATCGTGGTGTAAAACGTCCGTCGAAGTTTTCATTTTTATCGTACCTGCCCGATGCAGTCAATTGCAATCTTTCGTTCAGAAACTGCTTGCTGATTTGCGCGTATGCCCCGATTTCGCTGATATCGATGGAACCAGCGGTATCAGCGAATAATGTTCCCTGCGAGTTCAGCACATATTGCTTGTAGTTTGCTCCAACAAGCAGGTCGGCGTATGGAAATATATTGCTGAAATTATACTGGCCCTCTGCCATATACAAATCCGACTTATCGAGAAACAATCCACCGCCCTCCGAAATGGGAGTAGCGCCAACCGCGTCAAATAATGTTTTAAACTGCTGCGAGCCCGGTAACGGTCTGCCAACGTCGGCCAACTGTCTTCCAGCCTGGTGAGAAAAAACATCCGGTGTCGGAGAAAATGGCGTTGAAGTAGCCAGCGCCTGCACGTAAGGCATCACCTTCGAAACAAGAAATCCCTGCGCATACTCCTGGTACCAGGCAGCGCTCGGCTTCCATTTTTCGTTGAATAATCTCGTGGTAATAGTGGCGTTGAATGAATTACCCGCGTTTTCCTGCGTGGTATATAGTCTCGCAAACCAGTTTTTGTGTTTAAGTTCCAGTTTGTACTGTCCTATTTTCAAATCTTTCAGCGAATACCTGTCGCTGCCGGTATAAACGGTGTTGCCGGTTCCCCAATAACCTACCAGTGATGCTTCCACGCTTTCTGTGAGTTTATAATATAAACCGCCAGATAACTTTACATCCACCGTATTATTATTTACCACATCACGTTCGTCGTAGCCGGTACGCGAAACGGCAAAAGCCGGATATGAGCCTACCGTCGAATCGAGGTAAGCCACCGCAGCATCATATAGTGGTGGCGGCACTTCGGTTTGCAACTGCGCCTTTATTCCTTCTGATACAAGTCCAAGCACCGGTAGGCTTGGATCGGAAAGGTCGAGCGTGGTTTCATCTCCATAAACATTTACTCCGTCGTAATTCGGGTCTGAGTTTCTATCGCCCGGTTTTACATTTCCATACTGGTTTTGCGAAACATCGCCTGCCTGGTAGTTGGTGCGGTCGGTGGCGATCCAGTCTTTCGCCTGTATGAATTGTGCATTTACTTTAAATGCAAAACGGTCATTTACTTTTTGCGCCCACCGAACACTCCAGTCGTGATAAGCGCCGGCGTTATCTCTTTGCCGCGTGTCCACATGCATGATGCCTGTCTTCACCTGGAAGCTGAGCCCCTGGTATTTGAATGGATCCTTGCTATTGATAAGAATCGTGCCGTTCATTCCTCCAGGGCCGTATAAGGCTGAAGACGCACCGGGCAGCAATTCCATACTTTCCACATCGAGTTCCGTTACACCGACGATTGAGCCAACGCTAAAATTCAGGCCGGGGGCCTGGTTGTCCATTCCGTCCATCAGCTGGTTGAGGCGCGCGTTACCGCTGCCGTTGAATCCGCGAGTGCTTGGTGTGGCGAATGTGAGGCTTGAGTACACAAGGTCAACGCCTTTTATATGCTTGAGAATATCATAATATCCCGATGAAGGCGTATTCCTGATCGTGGCTGTGCTGATTCGTTCGATAGAAACCGGTGATTCGAGGATTTTCTGTGGCACCCTGCTTGCCGATACTACCACTTCAGCCCCGAGCGACGATGCCGGCTCCATTTCTACATTTATTTCGGTTGCCGCGCTGCTGACATTCACTTCCTGTGCGTCGTAGCCGATGGAGGAGAATACAAGTGTTAATGGAAGAGGTTTGTTGATAACAACGCGGAAGTTGCCTTTTTCGTCGGTAAAAGTTCCAACATCGGTGCCTTTCACTTCGACGGTTACCGAGGGTACAATTTCTTTTGTGTCGGCATTTTTTACGTTACCGGAAAGAACGATGCTCTGCGAATAAGCGGGAGAGATAAGAGAAAAACAAATAAGGACTGCCAGAAGCAACACGCGATTTCTCATACAGACATTATTGTTCAGGAATATAGGGCAATAATAGCGATTGTAGATAAACTGTAAAAATTGATTTTTGGGTTTTATGGGTTCGCCTGCGGCGGGCGCGTGGAAAGAATTGGAATTTTTCTTAAACAGAAAAAATTCCGAAGGCTTAAAATCATCCTATATTCGAACCATGAATGAAAACAGGTTTCCGGGTCAAACAAAATTTTACAGGGGAAAAGTTCGTGACGTTTATACGATCGAAGATCAGCTGCTTGTAATGATCGCTTCCGATCGCATATCCGCGTTCGATGTAATACTCCCGCGACCCATTCCATTCAAGGGCCAGGTGCTGAACCAGATCGCGGCGTACATGCTGAACGCTACGCGAAACATATGCCCCAACTGGCTCATCGACACTCCCGCGCCAACCGCATCAATAGGAAAAAAATGTCAACCCTTCCGAATAGAAATGGTCGTACGCGGAAACCTTACGGGTCATGCTGCACGAACATACGCATCCGGAAAAAGAACTTTATGCGGCGTTTACCTTCCCGACGGCATGAAAGAAAATGATTTCTTCGTTAAACCAATCATCACACCTTCAACTAAAGCGGAGCAGGGCCATGATGAAGACATCTCCAAAGAAGAAATTATCGCACGGGGCATAACAACCAAAGAAGAATGGAACATCCTTGAAAAATATTCTCTCGCGTTATTTGATAAAGGAAGAATGCTCGCCTCGGAAAGAGGACTGATACTCGTTGATACAAAATATGAATTCGGAAAAATAGGCAGCGACATCTACCTGATGGATGAGGTACATACTCCCGATTCGTCAAGGTATTTTTACGCCGACGGATTTGAGGAGCGCCAGGAAAAAGGCGAAAGACAACTTCAGCTGAGCAAAGAATTCGTACGCGAATGGTTAATCGCAAACAATTTCATGGGCAAAGAAGGACAAACAGTGCCGGCCATGAGCGATGACTGGATCAACACCATAAGCCAACGGTACATCGAACTATATGAAAAAGTGATCGGGAGAAAATTTGTTCCCGAGTCCTTAAGCGATGAAGAGATCACAAAAAGGATAAACCGCTCACTTGAAGGCATCAGGCTTCATTCGCTTTCGTGATTTGTTAAACACCATAATACCATTCTGCTTTCCCTTCCTCCTTGCTTTCTGTTGTTCGGAAGGAAGCCGGTACACTTCATAACATTCTTCGCTGCAGCAGCCGGAATATTTTTGCGCACACTCCCCGCATTGAATAAAAAGTAGATGACACGCTTCATTTTTACAGTTCGTATGCGTATCGGCAGGCTTACCGCATTGATGGCACCGCGCGATCACATCATCTGTTATCCTCTCTCCCAACCTGTCATCGAACACGAAATTTTTACCGATAAACTTATTTGGCAAACCTTTTTCGCGAACATTATTCACATAGTTGATGATGCCGCCTTCGAGATGAAAAACATTCTTAAATCCGCGGTGAAGCAGGTACGCACTCGCCTTTTCGCAACGTATACCGCCGGTGCAGTACATGATAATATTCTTCTCTTTATCGCCGTCCAGCATTTCAGCCGACATCGGTAATTGTTCGCGGAATGTATCGCTTGGCACTTCTATTGCGTTTGCAAAATGGCCCACTTCATATTCGTAGTGGTTGCGCATGTCTACAACAACAGTTTGAGCATCGTCTGTAAGTTTATTGAATTGCTCCGCGTTTACATACTTACCCTTGTTTTGCATATCGAAGGTGGGATCGGTAATTCCATCTGCCACAATTTTATTGCGCACTTTTATCTTGAGTACCCAGAACGACCTGCCGTCGTCATCAATCGCGATGTTTAGTCTCGTTCCTGAAAGACCAGGATGTGCGTTGATATAATCACGGAAAGAATCAAATTTACTTCCAGGTACGCTGATCTGCGCGTTGATGCCTTCATGAGCAACGTAAATCCTTCCGAAAACATTCAATGAAACGAGATCGCGATAAAGATTGTCCCTGAAAACGGCGGGCTCGCTGATAGGAAAATAACGGTAAAAAGATATGGTTTTCCGTGGTTCGGTTTCCTGGTACAGCTTCTCTTTCAACTCTTTCTGCGAGACCCTGTTGTGTAATGCGCACATCGCGCAAAGATATTTATCTTTTAAGTTTTATTAATAAACTTCCTGTTAAAGCGCCCATGCCACCGACCAGCGCGCCAATAACACAATTAATGATTATCAACACCGTCGGCGAAGGACCCAGCCCCAGTAACATACTCACCTTCCGCGACATAATTCCGTTGTTAGCTGAATCAATTACCAAAATAAGTACGAGCCATAACAGCAGCAGCCCGCAAAAGCCAGAAACAAAGGAATGAAACGGACGTTGGATAATCAACAGAGCCACCACGAACGGCGCTAACGCCGCCGACCACCACGGCAGGTATAGTCCAAACGCGAAGGTTAGCAGCGCAGTAAGAAGTATTGAAACCAGTATCCGCATACTATCAATTAAATCAATTAAATGGTGGTGATAATTTCAGTACATGCTTCACGCGCCTGTCGCCCGATTCCTCCCCTCTCATCTGCCACAATTTGTAATATTTTCCTTCCGCCCAGTTCGTTACAAATTCGTCGTAGTGATAACTTCCGGGATTTCCGTTTTGTCCCCCGGGATATATGCCATAAGCTTCAGTTGTGTCGGTAAGATGAACGATCATTTTCCAACTGGGACCCCAGAACTGTTGCGTAGCGTTGATCACGTTTCTGCCTCCACCTGTATTGAGATGAAAGCGGCTTAGCGGTTCCATCCTCAGCAAATGCCTGATACCAGTGTCTTTAAATTTGCTCCACGTAAGTCGTCCTTCCTGCTTCGCGGCAGCCAGTTTAATTGCTGCTTTTTTAAAAGCCCGCGTAATCACATCCGCCAGCGATTCTTTTTCAGGTGTGTTGATATCATCAATAAAAGAGAAAGCACTGTCCTTTTTCAGCAACTCTATTAGCGTGGCGGATTCGGGTAGCACACTAGTTCCCGGTTGTTTATCAAATTCATCTTTCCATATCATTTCTTCAAGCGATTCGAACCAGGTGACAAAAATCGTAGGCGCAGTAAAATTGTTTTCGTTCCTGAAATTCCAATCGCGCAGCGAGTCTAAAAAAACTTTTTCATCCGGTGTCAGCAGAATTTCTTTCGTATTCCCTATCATGAACGGCACCGCATTTTCAGCGAACGCGTTGTAATTGTCGTTCTGCATCTGCTGCATATCCTCAGGTGACACACCACTCATTATTTCCAGCATGCGGTTAATCTGCAACCCGCGGTACACGTCGTAGTCGCCGCCGAGATAATAAGGATAAGAAGTATCGGCGGGTACCTGGTTGGCGCTGCTTACAAACCCGCGTTCAGGATTGACTATATGCGGATTTTCAGATTGAGGTATGAACGATTGCCAGCGATATGACGTGTCGGCCCCAGGCATAATGAAGTCGCCCTGCATATTCCATTTCCGTGGAAATTTACCCTGTTGCCACAACGCTATAGTTCCCGATTTTGATGCAAACGCAAAGTTTTGACCGGGGCATGAAAAATATCGTATCGCCTTTAAATAGTCTTCGTAGTTTCTTGCCTTGTTCAATTCTACAAAAGTCTTAAGCTCATTCGAAGGCAGATGAGCCGTCCACTTTGCCGCAAGGTTCATGTTAGATGCAACACGCCCTTTTCCATTGTAACTATTGTCGTATAAAACGGGGCCGAATTCGGTGTAAGCGACAGTATCGGTAAACTCCGATCCATCCTTCATTTTATATTTTTCTATTGTCAGCTCCGCCTTCTTCCATTCACCATTCAACCAGTATTCTGATTTGTTGTTGTCATTAAAAGTAACCTGGTAGTAATCGAGCACATCGCGCGCTGCGTTGGTTACTCCCCATGCAACAAAATCGTTAAAGCCCACTATTATGGCAGGCGCGCCCGGAAGGCTGGCGCCATACACGCTGTAATCGGGAGTAGATATCTGGATTTCGTACCACAGCGATGGCAGGTTCAATCCGAGATGCGGATCATTGCATAATATCGGGCGGCCGCTGTAAGTTTTTGAACCGCCTGCCACCCAGTTGTTGCTGCCTTTTCCTTTCTCCGCCGGCGGTTCTACTACATTAGGCACAGTGTCGGCATGTTTCCAATGGAAATACAATGAATCGGCGGTGGATGGCGGAGCGATAGAATCCGGTGGCGCCCGGAAAATTGTTCCTTTTGGTATTACAGGGCTCGATGCCTCATTCATAATCGGGTAAAGTAATTTGTACTCCTCTTCAGTAAAATGAGCTTTCGCATTTGTGTGCTCTATATCCGACTCGCTACCAGTGAGATCATAACTGAGATACTTCAAAAGCAACGCAGTTTTATACGGCGACCATTTTTCAGGATAGTAGTTTAGCAGTTTATATTCTATGGGAAGTTCGGATTCGGAAAGATGTTCGATGTAATAATTCACACCGTTTGTGTATGCCGCCAGGTTTTTTTTCGATTCTTCATCGGCTTCCATTTCGGTAAGCGATCTCTTTGCTCCGTACACCATACCCAGCCGCCGCATTCTTCTGTCGTTGTTGAGAAATGCACTGTCGGGACCGGGACCAAGAATTTCTGTAAGCCTGCCCGATGCAGCGATCGTTTGAAATTCCATCTGCCATAAACGAAATTTGGCGTGAAGATATCCCTGTGCGAAGTATGCGTCTGATTCCGTTTGCGCGAAGATGTGAGGTACTAAACGATCGTCGAAGTAGATGTGAGTGGCGCGGTCAACTCCCTGCACGTTAAGATCGCCGGAATATTTTTTATTCAGCGGTTCTGCATTTTGCCAGAAGCCATGCTGGGGTGAAACGAATTTTCCGAATGGTGGCGCCTTTCCGAACCCGGAACTCAGAAGAACGATTAATATCAGCGTAACTGATAAGGAAAGCAGGAAATAAACGATCTTCATATAACCAAATCTACTATTCATTTACGACTTTCCAGAACCGCTATCAACTGGTCGATCTCCGCCTCGGTATTAAAAGAATGCAACACGATCCGCAACCTCTCGCGTCCACGCGCAACCGTAGGGTAAAGGATGGGACGAACATCGAGGTTTCTTTCCTGTAACAAATGCGCGGCGCTTTTCACTTCGTCGTTACCTGGAATTATCACCCCCTGGATAGGCGTAACACTTTTGCATAACCGCAGTGTAACAGTGTTATCGCGGAAACGTTTTACGAGGTGGAAAAGGTGAGCGCGTTCCCCCTCCATCTCCGGAAATATTGAATACGACTGTTTAATGGCCTGCACTGCGGATGCCGGCATGCCCGTGGTATAAATAAACGGCCTGCTGAAGTTGATAAGAAAATTTTTAAGACTCGTGCTGCCCACAACCGCTGCTCCATGACAGCCCAACGCCTTACCGAATGTATGAACCCTCGCAAAGCAATTATTTTGAAGACCGAGGTGTTGGGTTAGGCCCTCTCCCCTTTTTCCTATCACACCGGTAGCATGGGCCTCGTCAACAATCAGCATCGCGTTGTAACTGCTGCACAATTCCGCGATTTCGTCGAGCGGCGCAACATCACCATCCATTGAAAATACTGACTCGGTTACCACGAAAACGTTGCCTGTCGCCAATTGAAGCAACCGCTCAAGATCATCCGTATCGTTGTGCTCAAATGAAAACGCGAACGCATGACTCAACCGAATGCCGTCCCGTATGCTTGCATGGCTAAGCTGATCGTACAAAACAGTGTCGTTGCGTTGGGGTATGCATCCGAGCAAGCCGATGTTGGCGTCGTAACCGGAATTGAAGATGAGCGCCGCGGGCGCATCGTGAAACTCCGCAAGCATTTTTTCCGTTTCCTCTATAAGCGGATAATTACCTGAGATGAGCCGCGAACCGGTTGATCCGTACAGTTTTTCCTGTCCGTTCGTGTGTTCAATATTTATCCTGTTGCCGGTAACGATGCCGAGGTAATCGTTTGAACAAAAATCCACCGCGCCCTGCTTTTGGCGGAGCTCCCTGAAGGCAGAACTTTCTTTACGTTGCTGCAATTTCCGGTTCAGAAATTCTTCATTCATATCTTTATGGCAGCCAAAGGTCTTTAATTTGATAAATATAACGTGCCGATGATCCAGCAGGAAACTAAAAATATTTTGGGGCTTCAATTACCCACCGACCCGCGGTGGGTTGATCTCGCTTCCATTTCGCTCGAAGAGATCCTTACAGATCATGCCTATTGCGAACAAAAAGCAGCTACCAGCTGTATTTCGCTGATACAACGTTATCCCGACAGGCAAAAGTTAGTCGCCGAGCTTTCTCCTATTGTTACCGAGGAATGGGGCCATTTCAGGCAGGTGCTCGCTGAACTCAACCGCCGTAACCTTCCGCTCGGCCGGCAAAGGAAAGATGTTTATGTAAACAAGCTGATGGAGTTCCAGGTAAAAGGCGCAAGCGAAGAGGATATGCTGCTCGATCGCCTGCTGATCTTCGCGCTGATTGAAGCAAGAAGCTGCGAACGCTTTAAACGCCTTAGCGAGGGCCTCGACGACGAATACCTCCAAAAATTTTACAGGCGATTTATGGAAAGCGAGGCCGGTCATTATCATTTGTTCATCGATCTTGCTGAAACATACATCCCCAAAGAAAAAGTGAGAAAAAGATGGAAAGAGTGGCTGGAGTATGAAGCATCGGTGATGCAGAACATCGAAGTGCGCGGCGACAGGATTCACTAAGCATGTCCCTGTCCGAAAAAATCAAGTTCTTCCTGCAGGGATAAGAACGGATAGTTGCTCATGAGGCTTTTTGTTTTTTCCGCATGAATCTTCAGAAAATTTTTATGCGCTTCGGTATCAGGCTGAAACGGCTTGTGTTTTCTCGCAGTAATTATTCGCTCAATCTCCTTTGACAGTGTGATGGATTCTTCATTCACGTAATGCCGCATGAATTGTTCGATCACATAAGTTGTTGCCTGGAAATTAGGGTGCACGAGGTCAATATCGTAAAAACGGTAATCACGCAACACATCTATCACCAGTTCATAAGCCGGAAAATAATGGAGACGTGAATATTTATTTACAAGATGATGAACCGCTTCAACCAATCGTGCTTTGCTCCTGTTGTTATCAATGATTCCATCCCGGATATGCCTCACGGGGCTCACGGTAAAAATAAGGTTGATAGAATGATTGAACTGGAACAACCGGTATAACATGGTATCGAGCGCGGTGATCGTTTCCTCAATACCCATCATGTGTTTGTTAAACCATCCGGATGGAGCGCGGTGGCAATTGGCCACATGCGTTCCATTTTCAGCAAGCCTGTACGAAAAAGATGTTCCCAGTGTAATTACCAGCCATTTCGCGTCTTTCAGAAATTCATGTGCCTGCTGCTGCGACTCGTTTATATTTTTCAGCACTTCACCTGCGCTTACTCCTGAAAATTGACTATGGTGCTGCCAGCTTTGCCAGAGTTCATTAAGTTCAAACAGGTCGCCCGTCGAATATTTTTTATTTTCTATGTAAGAAGTAACAGAAGAGGCCACGGTGGAAGGATCGAATACGATGCCATTGGGGTTTTGCAACACCTGGAACTTAAGGTCGGCAAGGCTATCGCCTATATGCTCGGTGAAACACGATCCGACCAGCATGATCCTGTCACGATAATCAATCTTCACCTCCGGCCCGGAGATTTTTATATCGAGCATGAACTTCATAGACCGAATATTTGGTTGGCAAGCGCCGATGCTTCGGAAAGAGCAACTTTATCTATTCCGTTCAACAGTTTCAACTCTTCGAAATAGGGCACCATCAACTCAGTATTCATATTTCCCACGAGATCGTCGTTCGCCATCGGGCAACCACCGATTCCTTTCATTGCACCATCAAAACGCCTGCAGTTGGCTTTGAGGGCGGCATCAATTTTTTCTTTCCAGTTATGGCGCCTCGAATGAAGGTGCACACCTATTTCTGTGTTGGGAAGCACGCTCACCAGCATTCGTGTGATTTCATATACCTGCTCCGGTGTGGCTACGCCCACAGTGTCGGCCAGCGAGATCGTTTCTATTCCCATCCTGATCATTTTCTCCACCCATTTAAACACGATGCTCTCCGAATAGGGATCACCGTAAGGATTGCCGAACGCCATCGAAATATAAATCACCAGCTTCTTGCCGTTCTTCTCACAAATTTCCTGGATTTCCTCCACCCTGGTAAGCGATTCCTCGATAGTAGAGTTTGTGTTGCGAAGCTGAAACGTATCTGAAATAGAGAAAGGAAATCCGAGGTATGTGATGTTCGTATGCGCCGCGGCTTCTTCGGCGCCGCGTGTATTGGCAATAATGGCCAGCAGTTTTGTTTTTGAGCCCTTCAGGTCGAGGCTATAAAGAATTTCATCGGTGTCTGCCATTTGCGGCATCGCTTTCGCGGATACAAAACTTCCGAAATCGAGCGTGTGAAAGCCCACCCGGAGCAGCGTGTTCAGATATCGGATGATGAGGTCGTTGGGTATTTCTTCTTTCCAGCCCTGCAGAGCGTCGCGTGGACATTCTACCAGGTCAATTGTGGATTTCCTAGACATAAAGTTGCAAAGTAAACTTTTATTTTATCGTTTCAGGGTTCACGATTCACCATCAGCGTCTCTGCATCATCGCTTCATACAAAATAATACCCGCCGCCACTGATACATTAAATGAATTGAAATCGCCCGACATAGGAATAGTAAAATGCTCGTCGGCCGCCTTGCTTATATACGGTTGCACACCTTTCTGCTCGCTGCCCATCACTATGCATAGGGGATCCCTGAAATTCACACCGGGCAGCAGCTTATCTGCTTTCATTTCCGAAACAAGCACCTTAATACCGTTGTGATGCAGGTCGTCTATCGCTTTCAATAGGCTGCCAACCCTGCAAACCTGTATTTTTTCCAGCGCACCCGCCGATGCTTTGATGGCCTCTTCATTGAGCGCTCCCACTCCCTTGTCGGGAATAATAATAGCCTGCGCCCCGCAGCATACGGCCGACCTCGCTATACCACCTATGTTTCGTACGTCTGTTACCCCATCCAGCATAACAAACAAAGGCGCTGTACCCGCCGACACCACGTGATCAATCACCTGCTGCAGGTCCATGTACCGGATCAAAGCTACGAGGGCAATGCACCCCTGGTGATTGCCGCGGCTGATAGAAGATAATTTTTCCGCGGGAACCACCTGTACCGGGATATTATCCTGTTTTGCGAGCTGTCTTATCTTTTGAATGATATCCCCCGATGTATTTGCCTGCAGCAAGATTTTGTCGATCGCCCTGCCCGAACCGAGCGCTTCAAGCACTGGTTGCCGCCCGATAATCACAGAAGATTTTTTATTTTCCTTCTTTTCAGGTGATCCTTCCATCGGCTAACATCAGTTTTACTTTCAGGATGGCAGCAACAGAAATAGCATCCGTAATTACACCTTCCTCTACAAGCAGGTATGCTTCTTCGAAGGGAAGTTTTCGAATAGTGAGTAGTTCGGTTTCCTCAGGTTCCGGTTTAAACTGCTCGAGATCGTATGCGAGATATACTATGGCATGTTCATCGGTTACGGAATTGCTCAGGTCCATCTCAAGGATTTGCTCCCACGACGCCGCACGGAGGCCCGTTTCTTCTGCAAGTTCCTTTTTAGCGCCGTCAAGCGGGTGCATATTGGGAGGACAACCACCTTCGGGAATTTCCCAGCTGAATTTATCCGCAGGAAACCGGTATTGCCCTACGAGGTAGGTATTGAGTTGCGCATCGAGTACAATGACACCTATTGCGGTATTCTTGAAGTGAACTTTTCCGTAGATGCCCCTGCCACCGGCTGGATTAATTACACCAAACTCAGTAACCTTAATCCATGAATTGTCGTAAACATCCTGCGATGACAATATTTTCCAGGGATTTTCGTCCATGGGCAGAGGGTATTGGTTATAGTCTGAAAGCTTTTTTCAGTTTGTCAACATAGTCGAGTTTCTCCCATGTAAACAGTTCAACTTTCTTTTTTATCGCTTTCCCGTCGGGAGATGAGAACGACTTTTCAACGATCTCATTCTTGCGTCCCATATGTCCATATGCTGCTGTTTCGCTATAGATCGGGTTGCGCAGTTTGAGACGCTGTTCAATGAAATACGGACGCATGTCGAAAATAGACTCGACCTTCTTCGCGATCTGGCCATCGGTCAATTTTACTTTCGCGGTGCCGTATGTATTGATATAAACGCCCATCGGTTGTGCCACACCGATAGCATATGATACCTGTACGAGCACTTCATCGCAAACACCGGCCGCTACGAGGTTTTTAGCGATGTGCCTTGTTGCATATGCCGCCGACCTGTCGACCTTCGATGGGTCTTTCCCGCTGAATGCTCCGCCGCCATGCGCGCCTTTGCCGCCATAGGTGTCTACAATAATTTTTCTGCCTGTAAGGCCGGTGTCACCATGCGGCCCGCCGATTACAAATTTGCCCGTTGGGTTGATGTGGTATTTGATATTGTCGTTAAACAGCTTTCCGTATTTTTTATATTTCGACTTAACGCGGGGGATAACAATCTTTTTGATGTCGTCGGCAATGCGCTGCTGCATTTTTTGTTCAGTGTCGAAATCATCATGTTGCGTAGAAACCACAATCGCGTCAATACGTGTTGGTTTGTTATCGTCACCATATTCGAGGGTCACCTGGCTTTTTGCATCCGGGCGCAGATATTTGATCTGTTTGTTTTCCCTTCTTACGATCGCCAGCTCGATGAGTATTTTATGCGCGATGTCGAGTGCGAGAGGCATGTAGTCTTCCGTTTCGTTGCTAGCGTAACCAAACATCATCCCCTGGTCGCCGGCACCCTGTTCCTCCTTTTTCTTCCTGTCAACGCCCTGGTTGATATCTGACGACTGTTCGTGAATAGCCGAGAGTACGCCGCACGAGCTTGCCTCGAACATATATTCACTTTTGGTGTAACCGATCTTCCTGATCACTGCCCTTGCAATTTCCTGCACGTCGAGGTAGGCTTTTGATTTCACCTCGCCGGCGAGCACAACCTGGCCGGTGGTAACAAGTGTTTCACAGGCTACTTTAGATTGCGGGTCGAATGCAAGAAAGTTGTCTATTAACGCATCGGATATCTGGTCTGCAACCTTGTCCGGATGTCCTTCAGATACACTTTCAGATGTAAAAAGGTAGGGCATACAAATACAGTTGAATTAAAATTTTTTTTGGTAGCGCAAAGATAGGCTCACGCATCAAATCTTTGAATAAATAATGCGCATTCTCATGGCCTTTGCAGTGTCGGTGTAGCCGCCGCCATATAATACTACCCTTCCCCCACCCAGTTGTGGATTAATAATAAGAGGGATAGTATCGGTGGTTATCACGTCCAGCGAATTGGTGAAGTTCGGCGTTGTGACAAACGGATTTGAAACTTTAAGCGTGTAATTTCTGTATCCTTTCGTCACGATACTTTGCACATAGCGTGTCAGGTTGAAAACATACCTGTCCTTGGCATAAGAGCCTCCCAGCGATGTTATATCATATCCGCCGGATGAATTGGTGAAGATGAAGTCGTTCCTTATCGTGGCGACAGTGTCGCCGCTGAGGGCCTCTATGAACAATTTAGATGGCGGTGGATATGAACTTTCTTCCAGTGAAGGAGATTTCTCCATGATCAGCTCGGCACGATGGATAACACAGTTAGGGATACCTGATAACCCGGGAATACTAATGGTGGCATAAGCTCCGGGCGTACCCTGCATATAAATTCGTTCGTCGTTCGGCATGCCGTTGCTCATATTCGCAAGGTAGTTGCCTCCGGGCGTTCGCCTGACAATTGAAGCTTCGGGCATCCTCGTTTTATATACGAAATAAGGCGCTATGGTGTCGGTGCGGCCGTTTACCTGGACCCTGCAATAAAACGTAATACGGGTACGCTCGTTTTGAGTAAGGTCGAAATAGGCAATCCCTTTTTTCTTAGTCGACGCTTCCGTTGCTCTTACTTCAATTCCCCTGAATTGCGTCTGGAACAAAGAATCGTTGTTATACGCGCCAGACGCCGTAGTATCGTACGCGACGAAGCGCCGCGCCCAGGCTGTATCGAGCCTGATGCGCAATTCATTTGCTGTATTAACAGTATCTTTTGCGTTCCTGTACTGAACATTATCGTTCAGTGTATAGAAAGTAACTGCCTTACTGCCTATTACTTCAGGCTCTACAGGAAAATCGGGGTTGGTTATAGTATATGCTGTATCCTGGAAATCGAAAACGCGGCTTATTTCCTTTACTTCAAACTGCTGCACAGACGTTGAATCGCCATACTGGCTGCTGTATGCGAGCGACAGTACCACTGAATCTATCTTTACCGTATCTCTTTTTACAAATGGATAAGAATGACTCGCAGAAGGAGCAAACGCAGTATATAAATGAACGGATGTTGTGCCGAATTCAGCGTCGTTGTCGATAATTCCAATACCATGTGCCTGGCTATAGATCATCTTCCTCGAATCTTCACTCGAAAAAAAGTTGTCGGATGTAACGGGCAGGATGGTGTCGAAAGTGTTTACGTTATCAATTTCCGGGATTAGGCCACTTCCGAGGTCGGTTGTATCTATCTTATTACACGAAATAAACAGAAAAATAACAGCAAGGGAAGCAACGGAACCTGATATTATACTCTTCACGTAGAGTTAGATTATAATTTTTAAACGGTATTTAGCCTATCGGGCAAGGTCGGCATATAACTGCAAATAGTCTGTTAAATCAGACTCTGCATTGAAGTTGAGAACCTTTTTGCCGCGCACTTTTCCGAACTCTTCGAGAAGCTTTTTATCAATATGATCTGCGCCGAAAGTGATAGCGTCGGCATACATGGCGCCGCCGCGCATCAGCGCGATATTGTTGGCATCTTTGAATACTTCGAGATCCTTTTCCTTAATTGCATTATTCACGTTGATCAGCTTCACAAAATCGGATCCAAGTTTATCCTTGAAGCTGGTGCTCCCGATAGAATAAACGACCTTGCTGTGAGAGAACACCGGCTCTTTTTTATAGTAAGTTTTCAGGTACATGGGAATAAGACCCGTCATCCAGCCGCTACAATGAATAATATCCGGCGGCCATCCGAATTTCTTAACAGTTTCGAGCGCTCCCTTGCAGAAGAATGCGGTTCTGAGTCCGTTGTCGTCGAACCATTTTTCATGTTCATCATGAAAAATGTATTTTCTCTTGAAGAGGTCTTCATTGTCGAGAAAATATACCTGGAGCCTTGCATTGGGAAGTGACGCCACCTTGATCTGGAGCGGATAATCATCGTTATCAATAGATACATTGATACCCGATAATCTCACAACTTCATGCAGCCTGTGACGTCTTTCATTAATGATCCCGAAACGGGGCATTATACACCGTACCTCGAAACCATTTTCATTTGCCTTTATCGCTAACCGGTTGACTATTTCTGAAAATTCGGTGAGTTCCAGGTAGGGAGACATTTCGTTAGCAATAAATAAAATTCTTTTCTTTGTCAGCATTATGAAAATGATTGCTTAGATGTAACTACTTAAAAATTAGTTTGCAAAGGTAAGGTATTTAATCAGAATAATTCACCGGAAGCGCAACTCATGGCCGTAAACAACTGGAAATGATACTTATACGCAAAGCCTCATTCCTTAACAATCATATCGCCAGGCAGCGCGGAAACGGCCTCACTACCGGTTTTGTACCCACAATGGGCGCCCTTCACGATGCTCACATCAGCCTCATCAACCACTCGGCTTCCGTATGCGATGTTACCGTGTGCAGCATTTTTGTGAACCCCACTCAATTCAACGACCCGAACGACTACAATAAATATCCCGACCGCCTTGAAAACGACCTTCGCATGTTGTCGAACACCAGGGTGAGCGTGATATTCGTACCTCCTGTTTATGAAATATACTCAGAGGGGACCACCGGGCTTGAGCACTATGACCTGGGCTATCTTGAAACGATCCTGGAAGGCAAATTCCGGCCCGGGCATTTCCAGGGCGTGTGCCAGGTAATGAGCCGCCTGCTGAAAGCCGTACAACCCGACAGGTTGTTTATGGGGCAGAAAGACTACCAGCAGTGCATGGTAGTAAAAAAACTGTTGTCGCTGCTCAATATGGACACCTCTCTCGAAGCCCTGCCCACTCTCCGGGATACAGACGGACTCGCTATGAGCAGCAGAAACCTGCGACTGACAGCCGAACAGCGCGCCAAAGCGCCACTGATCTTCCAGGTACTAACGGAAATAAAAAGCAAACTCGCTCCCGGAAATCTCGACCAGCTTAAACATGACGCCACAAAACGCCTGGATAGTGGTGGCTTTAAAGTTGAATATGTAGAGATAGCAAACGCGGAAAACCTGCACCCGGTAAGTAACTGGAACGGGAACACTCCGCTTGTGGCCCTTGTAGCCGCCTTCATGGGGGAAGTGAGGCTGATTGACAATATGTTACTTAACAACTGAGCCTTAATTGTTTTTATTAGTTTTGCGCAGCTATGCAAATAGAAGTACTCAAATCCAAGATACACCGCGCCGTCATCACCGAGGCCAACCTCAACTATGTTGGCAGCCTTACCCTCGATGAGGACCTGATGGACCGTGCGAACCTCATAGAGAATGAAAAGGTAACCGTAGTAAACGTAAATAATGGCCAGCGCCTTGAAACTTATATTATAAAAGGTAAAAGAGGATCGGGTGTTTGTTGTTTGAATGGTCCTGCCGCAAGGCAGGGTGCCGTGGGCGACATCGTGATCATTATTTCATACGCTCACATGGATTTTGAAAAAGCAAAGTTGTTCAAGCCATGGATCATATTCCCTAAGGAAGGAAATAAACTATAAGTACAGGCCGTATATAATACTTCCTGATGAGTAAAAAACTATTAAGCCTTCTCCAATACGTCTTCTTCCTGGGCGTTGGAATTTTTTTGCTTTGGCTTACACTTCGTAAATCAGACTGGAACAGTATTATCAGCGATCTCGCCGGCGCAAATTATATATATCTTATTCCGGCCACGCTTATGCTTATCGTGAGTCATTTCATCCGCGCGCTGCGCTGGAAAATCATGATGGAGCCACTCGGCTATAAACCATCTACCACAAATACATTCTTAGCGGTGCTGGTGGGATATTGGGCAAACCTCGCGGTGCCCCGCCTCGGCGAAGTGCTGAAGTGCACCATACTTGGCAGGTACGAAAAAGTTCCCGCCGATAAACTAATCGGTACCATCGTAGCCGAGAGAGCGATTGACGTATGCAGCCTCGCTGTAATAATGCTGATCACCGTTTTCTCGCAATATGACCTGATAGGCGATTTCTCGAAAGAACTGTTCGCAAAGTTCTTTACGTCGAAGTCGGGTGGGTTTTCGATCGCAAGGGTCGGCGTGTTCCTTCTTATCCTCGTTTCGTTTGTGATATTGGTGATATGGATTTTCCAGCGTCTCAGCCATCTCGCCATAGTCATCAAGACAAAAAATATTTTTCTCGGCATCTGGCAGGGACTTACCAGCATCCGCTACATTAAACACAAAGGCACATTCTTCTTATACTCCGTGTTAATATGGGGTCTCTACCTCTACAGCACCTACATGGGATTTTTCGCGATGAGGGATATGGCTCAATTTGGTATCAGGGGTGCGTTATCCGCTTTAACTTTCGGAAGTTTTGGAATGATTGTGCCGTCGCCAGGCGGCATAGGCTCTTTTCAATATGCCATTCAGCAGGTAATGATTCTCTATGGTGTAACACCTGAAAAAGGATTATCACTTGGCATGATGATATGGTTTGCGCAAACAGGAATCATCATTTTATTTGGTACCATTGCATTTCTTCTTCTACCTGTTTTAAATAAACCGAAAAGGAGGGAAAATGAAGAACGTTGACGTCATCCGGCAAAAAATTTTCACTCTTCCACAACTGGTACATAAACTGGCGCAGATTCGGCTGATGGGAACGACGGTGAGCTTCACCAATGGTGTGTTCGATATCCTTCATGCGGGCCACATCGCTTCGCTTTCGCAGGCCGCTGCCGAAGGAGATTTTTTAATAGTGGGACTTAATTCCGATGACTCTGTAAAAAGATTGAAAGGAGAAGAACGGCCGTTGAATGATGAAGATTCACGCGCGCTTGTACTTGCTTCGCTGATTATCGTAGACGCCGTGGTTATTTTCAGAGAAGATACCCCGCTTGAGCTGATCAAAGCAATTATGCCCGACGTAATGGTAAAAGGCGGGGACTATACAATTGACCAGGTTGCCGGCGCGAAAGAAGTGATTGCTGCCGGTGGGCGCGTGGTGATCAATAAAATTGTTGAAGGTTTTTCTACGACGGGAATTATCAATAAAATCCGAAAACTTTAAAATTATCTTCTCCCGTACAACCTCTCCACTTCAATTACAATATTCTCAATCTGCCTGTCATCATTATATGCATCATAACCCTGTTTCAGGTTACTGCCAAAGAAAAATGCAACTGTCTGAAACATGCGCGCATTAAACCCGCCCTTGTATTCTTTAAGAATTTCGTAGCAGTTATTCCCGGTTTGGCGGTTGATGAGTTTCATAAGCACCTTACCCTGGTATACCGAAAGATTGGTAATGGGTTCAGCAAATTCTTTACGTATATCTTTTTCGCGCGACTTGATATATTTCTTTCTTTCTTTTTTGTCGTGTATATTGGAAAGCTTGTAGTTAATATCGTTGATGATGAATGCAGCCTTCCTCGCGTAAGGATAGGTTACATACACCGCGTTACGCAAACGTGTCCACTCCTGTCTTTTCTTCAGCAAATGTTTGGGATATGGTGCGCTCACCCACACCCACTCAAGGTTTCCACCGGGAACCACTTCATTGTTCATCACTTTTGCAGGAACGGGAATAGTGTCATTAGGCCCCAGCTCGGGCATAGGAGGCATGTTTTCCGGACCTGGCGACTCCTGTGCAAATGTGTTTGCACAGGCCATGCAGAGCATAAAAACGAGGATTGAAAATATTTCCTTTCTCAACAGGTACATACAATTCAATAAAATTAATACAACTTTTTCCCTCCTGAAACAGCGTATACAATTTTATATTAATTATACATATAAATGCTTATCAGGCAACCCTTTCGCGTTTCATCAATTTGCTCCTTCTTACCATACTCATAATGAAGCCGGTAATCATTACGATTGTTCCCAGCCAGACGAGATTGATAAAGGGAAACTGCAAAACCTTGAGGGCTATAAAGGGGGTCAGTTGCGATGATTCCTTAACGATTATTCCGAGGTGCTTATTATCTATCACCTGCGAAAGTCCTATCGCCAACCCTTCCGCAAAAACCGTGTCCATATGGTATTGCACCACATTATTTTTTACATAAAATACCGGGTTGGCCTTAAACGTGCGGCCGCTGGAGCTGTGTATGCTGATATCGGCCATTATAGCCGTATCTGTTGGTTTGAAATCAAATTCTTCGGTAACGGGATTGGGGATAACTTTTTCCAGCACCATCAGCCCGTTTGAATAATAAACCGTGTCGCCATTCGCCATGGGATGCAGTTTGAACTGGGCCGTGTCTTTGTCGGCATTCATCACTTCTGCATATGTGATATAACTGAATATATCCCTGTTCCAATAGTGCTTCGCTGCGGGGTTGGCAGAAAGTCCCTCCTGCCCTTTCGTGTTCCTGATAAGATCGGGAACGAGCGTGAATTTTTTGTTGTTGTCCTTCTTCTCTATCTCAATATGGAAATAGGTTTTCTTGTCGAACTTATCGGCGCTGTCTTTCTTGTACGTCGCCCAGTATTTTCCCATATCTGTGCGTACGCCTTTAAATAATGTAAGATTTTCCGTACCCTTCTGGTCGCTGTCGGGCCCGAAGTTTAACGGGTTAAGAAAGTTCACGGAAAGCACCTCTTCTTTCGATGAAGAAATCAATACACCCACCAGGAATATACCAAAGCCAACGTGGCCAACCGACGCTCCGGCGGCTTTTAAACGTCCGCCCAATCCCGACCAGATATAGCCGGCGTTTGCAACCGTGGCATAAACGGCTGTGAAAAGCGCAATGTGAATCGCGGCCAGGAATCCTATTCCAAAGCGGTCGTAGTTGATACCGCCGAGGTAACTGATCGCGGCGGAAATGACAAGAGAAATGAGCGTTGGAACAATCAGCTTTTTCGCGAAGGTTTTTTTGTTGGTGTCTTTATACCTGAGATACTGCGATATCGCCGTAAGCAGTCCCAGAACAATAGCCACGAATATCTGGATGCGGTTGTAGAAAAATTCTACTTCGCTGCCCACCGTAAACGTGGTCTTGAATATTTTGTTTACAACGGGCAGCGAGGTAAACAGTATGATGAACATGGCCGACAGAAACAACACCAGCGACCCGATAAACATCCAGAATTCGCGCGAGTAACTGCTCTCCTCCTTTTGTATATATGGAATCTTTTTATACCTCGCTAAATAAAGAAGGTAACCGGGCAAAAGAAACACAAACACAAAAGCACGCAGCTGCCAGTTTAACCCCGACCCCGTAAACGCGTGAACGGAAGTATCCTGCAGGTCGCCACTGCGCGTGAGGTATGTAGAATAAAGTATCAGCAGGAAGCTTGTTAGGAAAAAGAAATACGTTGGCCGCAATGAATGGCCCGTTGAATTATAAATGACCTGCGTATGAACGCCCGCTACCATCACGAGCCACGCTACGAGCGATGTATTCTCCACGGGGTCCCATGCCCAATAGCCACCGAAGCTTAATGATTCGTAGGCCCAGCGGGCTCCCATCATAATACCGAGGCACAGTATCGCAGAAGAAAAGAGTGACCAGGGAAGAGAAATTTTTGTCCATCCGTAATGTTCCTTTTTCCACAATCCGGCTATGGCAAAGGCGAATGGAACAATGGTGGATGCGAACCCGAGGAACAGTATGGGCGGATGTATCACCATCCAGTAATTCTGCAGAGTCTGGTTGAGACCGTTTCCGTCCTGCATGCTTGCCAGGCTCAGGTAATCGGGCCGTTTAAAAATGGGTGCATCCTGGAAAACCTCGCGTGTAAGCAGGAACGGGTTGCTGCCCACTTTCAGGCCAAATACGTAGATACCGAGAACCATAGTGGCCAGGCAAACCTGGCAGAAGCTGAGTACCGTCATCACCGGAGATTCCCATTTTCCGGCTGTTTTCATTAGTACAATACCTATTACGCCGTGCCAGATTGCCCAGAGTAAGAAGCTGCCCTCCTGTCCCTCCCAGATACTGCTGATAAGGTATCCGAGGGGAAGCGATTTATCGGAATGGTTCCACGCGTAGTGGTATTCAAACAGGTGGCTGGATATGATGAAATAAATGACGATGAAGATGAGTACTACAGAAATCGCGTCAATCAGAAACGCCAGGCGTCCGAGTTTTCTCCAGCTTTTCTGTTCTTCGACAATTTTCGCATTGGAAGCACGGTAATAGGCTATAGTTGCGACTACCGAAGAAACGAGAGAGAGTACCAGTAAAAAGTGACCCAATTGGCCGGGGAAAAGATGTTCGCCAATGTAATTCATCAGATACTTTGATTTTTGAAACGTTAGTTGCGGCTGAGATTGTTTTGAGCCGCCTTAGGATCGTCCTTGTATTTTGATGGACATTTGATGAGTATGCCGTCTTTCCTGGTGATTTCAAAGATGTCGCCCTTCATTGTTCCTTTCAGCACGATTCTTTCACTTTTCTCCATATCGAAAGGCTTTTCGAAATGGTATTCGACCTTAGCCTTGTTGCCCAGCGAGTCTACAACATAGAAGGCGGTAAAGTTCGCGTTCCGGGCGGGGTCGTATTGAATAGGGTTTGGTACGGTTCTGTCGAGTTTGGCGATTACAGTAACCGGCTGGCCCTGCTTCTGGCGGGCCGAAGCGATCGTTTCGTAGGTTGAGAGATCGCCCATCATACTGATTAGCACGGCAATTATAGCAGCAATCGCAACAAGCGCCACAATATGTATCTTCTTCATATTTTGTTATTGCATGCAAAGTTACTCCAAAAACAATCGTCTTTAGTTTTATCAGGGCACATACGGGTAGGATTTTTGTTACTACCTTGCATCGCTTTTTAAAAAATCTCTGACCGACAAGCATGATGAATTTTAAAGATTTCGATCCTAACGCGGCCAGCAACCCGACAAACAACATCTACGGATTCCCCACAACCGAGGAAGACGCACAGGTGGTAATACTCCCGGTTCCCTGGGAAGTGACCGTGAGCTATAATGCCGGAACAGCACGCGCTTCGGAACACATCCTGAAAGCCAGCATGCAGGTCGAC